>NZ_CATWDQ010000002.1:0-369184 GCF_958349595.1 uncultured Phascolarctobacterium sp.
TGAGATGCGGTTGCGTCCCAGGGCGATAAGCTCGGCGAGTGCTGCCGCAGTCAGCAGCGGCGTTGATGATGTTTGTAATTGCATGATGATGCTCCTTTCGAGGCTGGTTTGGTTTGCCGGGCGTTTTACCCTTGCACTATATATAGGGCAGGAAAACCAGATTTTCGTTACATTTTTTGTAAAAATTTTTTTAATACTATCTTTAGAGGCTGCTTATAGCATTTTAATGATATTTGTGAACTGTATGTGAATTTTCTCAAAACGGCAAAAATAAATGTAACGTTTTTTGCTTTTTGCTGCCCTATATATAGTGACAGTATTTAGTACTAAAGTTTGAGAGCAGTTTCTTTTAAAGTCTTTTAGGTTTTTACTGCTTTCTGATTTTATCTTTAAGTAAAACAAAGAAATGCTAATAAGAAAGTAACTCAATACTAACTTTGTAAGTACTGGATACTGTTACCTAAAATATAACGGTGAAAGGATGATCATGATGCAAGATTTGACAACATCAACAGAAAAAATGGAGAAAACAATGGGACTGAGGCTGCAAAGTCGCTTACTGTATTTATTGTTGAAATGTCCGCTGATGCAGGAGGAAGCCTGTGAATGTAGCTGTGCAAGTGTGAGGAAGCCCAACCGTCAACGTCGTGTGTATACCGATGATGAGGATGTTGTGTTGCGGGTAACTGTACCATATGCTTTGCGGCGTGCGGCAAGGGCGGCGCATTTAGATTGCAGCGAGCTGACGCGTAAGGCGCTGGCGAAGCAGTTGAAAAAGTTTGCTTACAAATGAGCTGTTTTGCAAAGCTGGAAAATGACTGGCTGGCAGTGCCTGATGTCGATGCTGAGAAAGTGGACTATTGCTGTGCTTGCAGCGAAGTGATCTGTGTAGGCGACAAGTATTGGGATACGGTCTCTGGGGCTATGTGCTGTGAGTGTGCGGAGACTATGACGGCAGCGGTATTTTTGCAGGATGTATGTTGTGAGAAAGAAAATATAGCTATAAAAGACTGAGGAGTGTCGATTTGGAGATACACGAGTTAAAGAATGATATAGAAACATTTTTTGGTGACGGCAGGACAGGTTACGAAGATTGTATGATAAAAAAACTGCTGGTACTGGCCCAACAGGAGGATAAGCAGGCCAAGCTGCAAATATTGACTAATTTTAAGGGACTTATCTATAATACGCTGGCCTATAACGGTTATTACTTGCAGCTAAACCAGGGAGATGCTGTACAGAATCTGTGCGAATTATTACTGAAAGAAATAGCTGCTTGGGACCCTGAGGAAGCTGATGCTTTTGGTAATCATATCAAAAACTGCTTGAAAACAGCGGTCTGGAGCGAGATACGTCGAGTGAAAAAGCATGATTACAAAGAACTTTCGTATGATGATGGCGATAATGTACATCCATCGGCGGCAGAAATAGCACTGGATGTAGCTGATTATAAAAAATTTTGGAATGCTGATAAAAAAGCTATCCAGAAATTTACTGTGCGCGAACTGATGGGGGTGCTTACGCGTAAGCAAAGAGTAGTGATACTTGCAGGGTTGGAGAATAACAATAGCAGTGATATTGCTGAATTACTGCATACGAAAGAGTGCGCTATTAGAAGGATCAGACTACGGGCGGTAGAAAGGCTGCAAAAGTTTGTACCTGGGAAAGGTTCGCCGACATTATGTTGAATCCTTATAAAATGGTTGGCAGGGCGCTGGCTTTGTTTAAAGCAGCGGGCTTGGTAGTACCTGCCTATGGCGAAAATGAGAAACGCCGGCTTTTAGATGCTTGGGTGCAACGTTATGGGAACGTGGATAACGAGGTTTTTGCCGTTTGCAGCCGGAAGTTGGCGTCAGGACAAAGGTTTCCGCGTTTTTATGATATGGACGAAGCGGTAAAAGAAGAACTGCGGCTAAGACACCGTCAGGTAGCGGCTGACTTGCCTGCATCCATTTTGCCGCCTGTCGACCACGAAGCAAATAAAAAACGCCTGCATCAGCTGATCGAGCACCTGACGCGGCGTTGAGGGGTGGAGAGGAAAATTGTGAAGACAGTAGAAAAATAGGGAAATACAGTAAAATAAAACAAAAATTAAGCTTAAGCGTTACATAAAGTAATATAAAAAGTCCTCCTTTGTTAAAATATTAATGCGGTTTGCTGATCGCAAAAATGCAAAGGAGGGCTTTGTCGTGAAAGGAATACATAGTTTATCATATACAAAATGGAACTGTAAATATCATATAGTATTTGTGTCAAAGTACAGAAGGAAAGTATTTTATGGAGAAAAGAAAACCAAAATAGGAAGAATATTGAGAGAACTATGTAAATAGAAAGGAGTGATGATATTAGAAGTAAAAGTGTAGCAGATCATATACATATGCTGAAGGAAATACCGCCGAAGATGGTAATATCATGGCTTGTAGGATTTCTAAAAGGAAAAAGAAGTCTAATGATATATGAAAAACAGGGAATTTAAAAATACAAATACAGTGGGAGAGGCTTTGGCGCAGAGGATATTATGTAGACACAGCCGAAAAATACAAAACCGATAGCGGAGCACATAAATACAACTCAAAAATGAGTTGTATCAACAATCAGTGTTGAGGTGCTAAGGCTAGTTTGTCGGTGGTAAGCAATAGTTTTTAACAAGTGACAGATTAGATGAACTACTTTGTGGCGATTGATAAAAAACATCGGCTACGACAGATTGTAATTGAAAGCGTCCAGTAAAGTGATATGTAAAATACAAATGAATGCTAGACGACGGGAGAATAGACCGTCTGTGTTGCTTAAACAGCATGGGATTCATGGATGCGACTTGCGATAAAATGATACAAAAAGACACAAAAAAGACAAAAACGATACGAAAAAACGACAAGAACCTGTTGTAAATGCATGATGACTGGTGCATAATTAAAGCAATAAAACGTTAACGAAGAAAGGATGAGGGAGATGCTTGAAAATTTTCAACCGTATAATATAACTATTGGGATGCCGGCAGTTTCTTTTACATCAAATGGAATAACATTCAACAAGACTGCTGTTGTAAGAATGGGTAAACCTGATCATGTAGTTCTTTATATCAACGAAAAAGAAAAACAAATTGCGATAAAAAAAACGGACGGATATGACGAGAATGCGACACCGTTTTTCAAACCTAAAAAAAATGAAATAATAAGTGTAAGATGGGGCAATAAAGAACTGCTTAATAAAATTTATAATATGATGAGTTGGAATATAAAACAAGATGCGTATAAAGTCAATGGTGTATATTATGCAGATGAAGAAGTTATGATTTTCGATCTAAATAATGTTGAAGAAATATAGCTTGGTTATATAAAATAAAAAGAGCACCAAAATATAGCGGCAACTATATTTTAGCACTCCTTAAGTAGGGTAGTAACACATTTTTATAACAATATGATACATACCTAAACCTAATTACATTATATCATTATTGTTATAGAATTACAATTTAAACCTGGAAAGATGGTGAATTTATTTCGAGTGGCTCTTTTCTATTTTATATTTATCTTGAATATAAAATATTAAAAGGGGAAATCCATATGAAAAAAAATCAAAGTTTTTGTGAAATTGTAAGAATTAATAAAAAGTCCCATAGTGAGATTGAATTTGTTAACATTATACCATCAAAGGATTTAAAGCTTTTTATTGATCCAACGTTAATTGAAAAAGGAGACAGCAAATGGGCTGTATCTGCTAAACTGATCATGGAAAGTTATTTTAACAATTTATTTGATGCTTATAAAAAGCATGATCATCGATGCAAGCTGTATATGATGAGTCACTGTCATGAAAAAAATGAAACTCGTTTGGGATATAGTCCTAAAGGATTAAATGGTAAGGGTAAAACCCCTGAAGGTATGTTACAAAGTTTAATGGGCCTTGAACGTCTTTTTGATAATGGAGTCTCAATAAATAAGGCTAGAGAAATTCCAATTTTTGTAGAAAAATTTGCGGAAGATTCTATGTCTGATGTTTTAACAAATATTTTAAGTAAATTATTACATGAATTTACTTTAGAGATTGCACATAAATATAATATTCAGACTTATATAACAAAAGATAAATATTATTATTGGGATCATGTAGAAAAAAGGTGGGCGTTTTTTGAAGGAGAGCAAATTTTGATTGGTAAAAATAAAAAACCTGTTTTTCTTGTGCCAAAAGAAATTGTAAGAAATTGTTATTATGTTAATGCAGATCAATATTTGCGAAGTGTGATACTTAGTAAAATGCAAAAGGATAATATATCATATGACGATGAAGGCAAAGAGGTAACGCCAACTAAATGTGAATTACGGAAATGGATTAAAAATAAAAATATTAGCGTAAAAGAGACTGATTATCATAAAACAATGAAACATCCAGAGTTATTAGAAGAACATAGGAGGTTGCTGGAACGTAAATCCGGACTGCAGAAGTCTGATGAATATTTAGACAAACTAGTTAAAGAGAATAAAAAATGAAATTATTGAAGACGCCGCTGAATATTCAGCGGCTCTTTTTAACGACAAAATTTTGAATTTGTTCAATATTATTAATATTATAGTCTTTTATTATCTTTAGAAGTTCTAAAAAGCTTTTTTTATTGTCCATAGCAATCTCTATTTCTATATTTTCAAAATTTGTAATTGGAGAAGCAATCAGATCTTTATTAAAGAATTTAGAATGATTATATATAAACCATGTTTCAAATACTAAAAAAATTATATTGTTTTGATATAAATTAGTATCTATATTCTTTAGATTGTTTATTGCGCCGTAAATTATATAATCGTTTACACTTGTTTCAAAATCTATCTCATTAATTCCATTCTTAATATCTCTGTCAGCATGTTTAAAAAAGTTTTTTGGACCGTTCATTGCTGCGATCCAATCTTTTCTATGTTCTTCTCTTATATAAGGTGAATTTGGATGTATTGCAGTATTATAGTCTAATGTTTTAATATGATCATTTATTATTTGCAATGCTGCACTCGATAAAGTATGTATAGAAACAGGATCACGTTCCTCAAAAAATAGTTCTATTGCCTCTTTCAATTGAAGTATAGCAGAGTGCATTTTAGTGATTTTTATTTTCATAAGTTTACTCCTAAAGATTGTAGAGTGTATTCTTTGATTATTATATAATGAGGTTGCATAATTTTATAAAATTATCATATGCTTTTTGTCTGTATATCTTTTGATTTCGTTATTATTTCTTTAATAAAATTATCTAACAAGTATTGTGTTTTTGTTCATCATACGGCAAACTAAATAATAATTTGGTTTTATTTTTGTTTAGTAATACTTACTTTGTAATTGCTATCTCCATTTAGAACTGCCCCATTTTTCTTGTTTCTACAGCACATTCGTGATACTTTCGGATTTCCAAAAGAAAAAGATGGTACATAAATATTCTACTTTATATTTTACCATTGCGTTATGAATATTTAATCTGGGATTTAATTATTATTGGAATAAGATTGGTAAGAACACTTGAAAGTGGATTGCAATAAAAGAGTTATTGTCATAAGAAAAGCTGGTGATCCATTACCTAATACCAAAACATTTGTTGCCATTAGGTAGCAGAATAGTGATGGAGACTACGTTGAAATTGAATATATAGAAAATCAAAATTATTAAAGTTTTAATTATAAAAATCTTTGAGTTTGATGTTGATAAAATTTAAGGAATATAATACAATAATATAGATATAAAATGTTTCGGGAAGTGATATTTTGGATATTCAAAAAGAAAGTGAATCAAAAATAGTTGAAACAGATGTTTTGAAAGTAAAAGGTAATCTTATTAGCTGGGACAATAGCATTATTCAAATAAGTAATATTTCTATGTTAACTACAACAGATGTTGAGGCAAATAAGTTTCCTATGTATAGTGTATTATTTGTGCTTTTGGGATTGTTCATCACTAAAACAAACCTTATTGCTGGACTTGTATCTTTAATAATAGGAATAGCTTGGATTTATTTTTGGCGTAAAGGTTCAAAGCAAGCTAAAAATTCTAAAAATTTAAACATAGTATTAAATTCAGGACATATATTTATATTTATATTCCATGATAAAAAATTTTTAGATAAAGTTATTTCAGTATTGAGTGAAATTCTAGTAACATCTGAAAAGAAAGCAGAATATATATTCAATATAAAAAATAGTACTTTTAATGATAATTCCAGTTTAGTTAAAAACATGGATGTTGAGTAAATGAAAAATATTTTTAATATGGAAAATGTTAGTTTAAATGATAATTCTAGTGTTATAAAAATAATTAATAGATGTGAGCCTAAATGGAATAAAAGTAATTTGTTGAAAGAATTAGCTATTTTAAAAAAAGAATTAAATCCAAACGGAGATGTATTTTTGGCGATAGAAAAACTGGAAAATGCTTTATATACAGAGGATGATAAAATAATAAATTCAACCGTAAAAACATATATAAAAGAGTTTTCAATGCCATTCTTTGCAAATGTTGCAAGTGAAGCTTTAATACAGTTTATAAAATTTTATTCCTAACATCAAAGCCGCTGAATATTCAGCGGCTTTTCTATTTTTCCAATATTTTGCTGGAGACGAAGAGGATAGAATTACGGATGCGAACCGTACGCTCTCCCAGCTAAGCTATGTCCCTTCTATATTATTTATCTTATTCCTATTGTGGCAAAAATTCAAGATATTTTATATTAATACTGAAAAAGTAAAATAAAATGTTCTTTTATTATATTGTTGAAAAATTATATAATATTATAGGAGAAAATTATTAGATTGTAAAATATAAAATACAAATGATATAATATAATCATAAAAGTATTTGGAAGGAAGAATAGCTTATGTGTGATAATAAAAAACTAATGAAAGAAATACAAATAGCATATAAAAAATTGAAAGCTAATATATATTTTGATAAAACGCAGCTTCCTTTGAGAAATAAAATTGTCGATTTCGAATTAAATGATTTTGAAAAAAATATAAAAGAAATGAATGATGCTTTATTGGGAAATGATAAAGTATGGAATAAGTACCAAGAAAAAATTTTAAAATCTATAGATGTATTATTATTGCCAAAGAAACTATCTAAAGAAGATTTGCCAGAAGTAATTTTTAATACTAATGAAAATGATATAGTTATTGATAAGCCGCAATTTTTTATAGATCTTGATGTTACCGGCCATATATTGGGGGTATTGTGGATTTTATTCATTGGTCGCTTCTTAGATGATGATATGTATGAATATTCATATGGTAATAGATTAAGAAGAACTTTAGTAAATAATGAACTAATGAATGAAGAAAATAATATAACTTTTTCTCCGTCTTTATTTCAACCGTATTTTTCACAATATGAAGATTGGCGAGATAAAGGTCTGAAATTAGCTAAAAATTGTTTGATTGAAAAGCAAGATGCATTAATACTGACTTTGGATTTTAAAAGTTTTTTTTATAATATAGAAATTACAAGTGAAGAATTTGATGCTTTTTATGATGGTGATGAAGAATGGAAAAGAAGGGTAAATTTATTCGTATTTAAAGTTATAAAACAATATTCGAAGTTAGTGAACAAAATTACAGATATGTATGTAGTAGATGGAGCAGAGGCATCTATATTACCAATAGGATTTTTACCATCAAATATATTGTCTAACTGGAGATTAAATCAATTCGATAGGCAGATAATAGATCGGTGGAATCCTGTTTATTATGGACGTTATGTTGATGATATTATTATTGTTGATAAAGTAGAAAAAAATAGCTCCTTATTGAAAGAACAACTATCTAAAACAGATATAATAAAATATTATTTTTGCGGATGTAATGCAACGAAAAGTAGAGATAAAATTTGTCCAAATGATAATGAACTTTTTATCTGTAAAGATGAAAAAAATGTGTATTCTGTCAATGGGAAGTTTTTAAACAATACAAAGTCACATATTTCTGTTCAAAATGATAAGGTAAAAGTATTTTATTTTAAGCAAGGTGCAACAGAAGCTTTATTGACATGCTTTCAAACACAAATTGCACATAATGTTAGTGAATTTAGATTTTTACCTGATATAGAGTCAGGTTTGATTGGTAATGACTATAGTGAAATTTTTGATTTAAATAATAGTGGAAGTATAAATAAATTAAGGGACGTAAATGAAATAACTTTAAACAAATTTGAACTATCAAAATTTTTAGGTAAATATCTACGTGTTGGTGCAGTAATAGAAGACAAAAAAGAAAGCAAATTTGACAAAGATTTGTTAAATATTTTTGATAAAAGAATGTTAATAGAAAATTATGCATCTTGGGAAAAACTGTTCGAGATATTGGTTGTGAATAATAGAGTCAAAGATATTAAAAATTTGGTGAAGAAAATTTCAGAAGCCATTGGCAATGTAAAATTAAAAGATGAAAATATAAAATTAAATGAATATAGAAAGGGATTATATACAATTCTATATTCTTCTTTAAGTAGAGCCCTGGCTCTTTGTTGGGGAACTCATATTAAAGAGTTATTGACTGATCTTGAGCTTAATAAAATAATAAATTATACAGCGAAAGAAATTACATGTTTAAGAAAATCTTATTGCTTAACTAGAATGGTAAATAAATATACTACGCCGTTACCAGTCGATTGTATCAAAGAAGAAGCATTTTGTGATTCTAGGAATGATAATTTTTATTTATATAAGCTTGATAGTATGATGAAAAATATTAAAGAGTCAAATTTTTGGGGAATTTTATCAGAAACTAATATTTTGAATAATTATATTTATTACCCATATATAGTGGCTCCACAAGAAATATCTTTTTCTTTAATTTGTAAAAAAATTGCTAAAAATAATAATATAGACAAACATGATGAATTATTGAAAAAAACAAATGATTTATATTTTTATTTAAATTATTTGCACCCAAAAGATTTAGATAGACCTATTATGACTAATGAAATTGAAGTTAAGAAAATAGAGAAGATAAAAAATGAAAGAGAAGACATTTTTGGAATTTTTGTAAATAGTACCAAAAGAAGTAAATTAAGAGCAGCTATTGGAAATGCCATTTTGAAAGAATCAGATGTAATATCGGCACTTTGTAATAAACCTAATCGTACATATGATAGATATAAAGAAGTCTCAAAATTGTTGAGTGATGCTATAAAAGAGGGGGCAGAATTACTAGTATTACCAGAGAATTATTTGCCATTTGAGTGGCTCCCGATACTTACAAGATTTTGTGCTCGAAATCAAATGTCGATAATTACTGGAATTGAGCATGTAGTTTCTTTAAATAATAGCAATATTAATAGAGGTGTTGTTTATAATCTTACTGCAGTGATACTTCCTTATAGGCAAGAAGAATATAAGTATGCTCATGTTACATATCATCAAAAAGTTCATTTTTCTCCAAATGAATTAAGATTAATTAAGGGTTATAATTATAGGCCAATGGAAGGAAATGTTTATTGCTTATTTAAATGGGGGGATATATGGTTTTCATTATATTGTTGTTTTGAATTATCATCAATTAAAGCCAGGTCATTATTCCAATCTTATGCTGATTTATGTATCGTAGTTGAATGGAATCGGGATATAAATTATTATAGTAGTATAATGGAATCTTTTTGTAGAGACTTACATTGTTATTGCATTCAAGTTAATTCATCTGATTATGGGGATAGTAGAATTGTGCAACCTTCGAAAACTGAGATATTGAATATAATAAGAACAAAAGGAGGGAAAAATCGTTCAATATTAGTAGAAGATATAGATATAGATGTTATGAGAAATTTTCAAATTAAGGAATATGAATTGCAAAAAGACGATAATATATTTAAGCCAACTCCACCTCAATTTGATAAAGAAATTTTAAAAATGAAAATGGAAAGAACTTTAAAGGATTATTTATGGAAATAGTTCTTTCAAGTTCTAACACAAAAGCCGCTGAATTTTCAGCGGCTTTCTTAAACTAGATGTCTTTTTTGATAATAGTAGTATAGATTCTACTTAATTTGTATTTCTTTTGCTTCTAAAATTCCATCATTATCAATTAAAAATTCTGTGCCGTCCTTTCGTTCTAAGCGGTACTTCTTTTTTGTGATTTTTATACAAGTAACATGGTTCGCGTAATCAATTTCGTAACGGCCTCTAGTAAAAGCAATATTATATGTTTTGCCAATTTCTAATTCTAATGGTAATTTCATAATAATCGCTCTATTACTAAAAATATTTGTACAATAATACTATTTGTAAAAAATCCATCTACAGAATAAAGTCTGCATGGATAGTATTTCAAAACTTGGTGGAGACGAAGAGGATCGAACTCTCGACCTTACGGATGCGAACCGTACGCTCTCCCAGCTGAGCTACGTCCCCACTATGTTATTTATCTTACTCCTGTCGGCGTAAAATTTCAAGTATATTTTTAGCTTTGGGGCTTTCCTTCATGTATACACACGCGCTTATTGACAACTTTTGCCGCTGGTGCTACACTTTAAAGTAATTTCATAAGTATTTGATCGATGATGAGGATTAGTAGCTTTGCCAAGCGGACCTCAGCGAGCCGGTGACAGTGCAAGTCCGGCGTTTGGCGGCAGAGTGAATGGACCTTTAAGATACGGCTTGAGCCCGCAAGGGGGTAGACGCCGTCGGGAGGCTTCGCCCGTTACCAATGAAGGGGATATCGGCTGCGGCCCGTATCTTAGCGAGCGGACCTTAATCGGTCAAGCAGGGTGGTACCGCGAAAGTTGTGTCTTTCGTCCCTACATGGGGATGAAGGGCTTTTTTATTTGCCCAGGCTGAAGGAGGCTTATATTATGGAGAAAGAAAAAAATACCAGGCTGCCGTTGGTAGACCTGATCGAAGTTAAACCGATGCAGGACGGTTACCGCTGGGTAGCGATCACGGCGATGCTGTTTGCTATCGGTATTATCCTGCATACGGTCAGCCCCAATGTGGGCGGTGTGACGCCGAACTGGACGATCGCTATGTATTCTATCGTTATCAATCTGACGAACCCGACGCTGTCACAGGCGGTGGGTATCGGTTTTATTGCGGGTGTGACGCTGGTGCCGTCGTCGAAGTCGGCTTTTCCACTGGGCAATATCGCCAGCGAGCTTTCGGGGGCGATCACCTGCTGCATTCTGGTAAAAGCCATGCTGCGCTGCGGCTTGGGCAAATGGAAGCTGCGCCCGCTGGTAACGGGCTTTTTGGCAACTATGGCCAGCGGCGGTGTGTTTACCTTCATTTTAAAGATCGTTCTGGGCCTGCCGCTGCACGTCTGGCTGTATGCTATGCTGCCCGTGGTGGCGATCATCGGCGCGCTGAACGGCGTGATCACCTTTTTGCTGTTCGGGCCGGTGCGGAAGCTGTTTTTTGTGCAGGAGGACGATGACTGATGGAGAGCGTTATCAAGCTGGAAAATTTTTATTTTGCTTATAATAAATCGGACCTGGTGCTGCAGGACATCGATCTGGAGATCAAAAAGGGTTCGTTCACGGTAGTGGCCGGGCCCAGCGGAGCGGGCAAAACGACCTTGTGCAAGGCGATGACGGGCATCGTGCCTTTTTATATGGGCGGCCGCTACAGCGGCGATGTGCAGGTGCTGGGCGAATCGACTAAGGGGCGCCGGGTGTCGGACATCGCGATGCGTGTGGGCCTGATGCTGGAGGATTACGAAAGCCAGCTGGTTTCGCTGACAGCGGGTGAGGAAGTGGCTTTCAGCCTGCTGAACCACGGTTTTGCGCCGGAGGAAGTGGCGGAGCGTACCCGTAAGGCTTTGGAGGACGTAGGCCTGCCGGGGCGTGAGAGTTATCAGCTGGACGAGCTGTCGGGCGGTCAGCGGCAGCGTTTGCTGCTGGCGGCGACTTTGGCGGTGCGTCCTGAGATCATTGTGCTGGACGAGCCGGTGTCGGCTATGGACCCGGACGGGGCCAACGCGCTGTACGAGCTGTTATACACGATCCACAAGCGCTACGGTACGACGATCGTGGTGGTAGAGCACCGGGTGGATTATCTGCTGCCGTATGTGACGGATCTGGTAGTGTTGAAGGAGGGTCAGCTGGTGACGGCTGATACTTTTGCCGCGGCGGCGCGGACGATGTATGAGGACGAGGAGCTGCGCCCGCTGGTGCCTGCGTTATGGCAGGTGAAGCTGGGTGTGGAGCAGCGTTTCGGTATCAGTCTGGGCGAGTGGCGGACTGAGGCTGAGGCGGCTGCGGAGCTGCAGCTGCTTGGTTTTGAAGGGGGGAACGCCTGATGCTGGAGGCTAAAGAGGTCAATTTTGCTTACCGCAGGGGTCTGCCGGTACTGAACGATATCGACTGCACGATCGGTGACGGCGAGTTTGTGGCGCTTTTGGGCCACAACGGCAGCGGCAAGACTACTTTGAGCCGTCTGTTCATGGCGCTTCTGCATCCCCGCAGCGGGCAGGTGCTGGTGGACGGCGAGGACATCGTCAATTATGAACCGGCCGACCTGGCGGATAAGATCGGTTATGTGTTCCAGAACCCGGACCTGCAGATCTTGGAGGATACGGTTTTTGATGAAGTGGCGTACGGACCGAAGGCGAAAAAGCTGACGGCGGAGACGATCAAAAAGCAGGTGGAGGCCGCTTTGGCGGCTACAGGGCTGTCAGAGCTGGCGGGCGCTTATCCGCGGTTATTGTCTTTCGGGCAGAAGCGGCGTTTGGGCGTAGCATCGGCGCTGGCGCTGAACCCGCGGACTTTGATTTTGGACGAGATCACCAATGGTCAGGATGCTATCGAAAAAGAGCGGATGATGCAGTATTTGCAGTCGCTGAACGAAGAAAAGGGCATCACGATCGTGCTGATCTCGCATGATATGGACGTGGTGCGCCGTTATGCGAAGCGGGCCATTGTTTTGAAGGACGGCTATCTGGTGTACGACGGTACGCCGACAGAGCTGTTTGGCGGCGCGCATAACGTGGAGGAATGGGGCCTGCGCCGGCCGACGGCGGCTGCTTTAGCGGGCAGTCTGGGCTTTACGGCGGCGACCCCCGAGGAATTTTGCAGCCGTTTGGTGCGGAAAGGAGCTGAGGATTGATGCGGATCAGTGCATTTACCCAGATCATCGTCACTGTGGCGGTGACGGCGTGGGTCTTTATCCTGCCGGTCAAGGCGGTGGCGACGATCCTCGTTTTGGAGCTGGCACTTTTGCTGTCGATCAAGCGTGACCGGATGACGATGGCGGCGATCGGCGGCCTGGCGGTATTCACCGGGCTGATGATCTTATTCCAGCTGCTGTTCGGTTCACCTTTGGAGGTGGCGCTGACGGGCGGCCTGCGGATGCTGGTGATGACGATGGCGTTTTTGTGCATGCTGGCGGCGACACGGATTCAGGATATCGCCAAGACGCTGGTGGACCGTTTCCACCTGCCCTGTGAATATGCTTTTATGCTGACGACGGCGCTGCGCTTTGTGCCGAATTTTCTGGCTGACAGCGAGATCACGCTGGACGCCCAGTCCTGCCGCGGTTATTCCAACCGGGGCAACTGTGTCAAACGTCTGCTTTCGTATGTGGTGGTCATCAGGCCGCTGGTCATGCGGGCGGTGGCCAAGTCTGAAACGCTGGCGCTGAGTATGGAGCTGAAGGGCTTCGGTAACAATACTTATAAAAATATGCCCCGCGAGCCGCTGGGCGCAGCCGATTTTATCGTGCTGGGGCTGGTGGTGGTCCTGAGCACCTATCCGTTCTGGAAATAAGGTTGGGCTGACAAATTAAGATCATGCTGAAAACAGCAGCTGCCTGAAAAGGCCGCTGCTGTTTTATCTTTTAACCGCTTTATAAAGTTGGCGCCGATAAAGAAACTAAGTTATAGTTGATGAAAAAAATAAATGTGATAGAATGGGACTAAGAATCAGGCGGTCGGGAAAATATCATAAATAGAAGGTGTCAGCGGTGGAAGAAACAGGCGCAAAACTTATTTTAGCTTTAGCTGAGTTACTGGGTGCCAAGCAAGTGGAGACGGATGTTATTGACAGGGCCCTGGCGTTGATCTGTGACGCTTTTGCTTTTGACGGCGGGCTGATCTATGAGCTGGATCAGTATAATCATCTGCATTTAAAAGAGAGGTATCTGCGCGGGCAGCTGGTTCTGCGGCCAAATCTTCACATTGACGAGATCGACGCTGCATACCGCAGCTATCTGGCGCAGGAAATCTTTGTCCTGCTGGAGCAGGGACAGAGCAATACTGCCGCTGAGGAGGCGCTGCTGCAGCTGTTTGCTGCCCGGTCGCTGGTAGTAGGCTCGGTAGTAGATGAAAACCTGCAGATCTATGGGCTGCTGGTCTTTGTGCGGCAGACCGTGCGGCCTCTGACCGCTGCCGAGCGATGCCTTTTAACGACAGCGCTGCCTATTTTCAGCCGTTATATCGGCGTGCGGGTCTATGGCAACAGGTTGGCTTTTGCCAACAAGTCCATGGAAAGTATTTTGGATAATACTGGTATCGATATTTATGTCAATGATTTTTACACGCATGATATTTTATATGCCAATAAGTCTATGGCCGCCCCTTACGGAGGCATTGAGCAGTTTTTGGGACGTAAGTGCTGGGAGGTGCTGTATCCGGGGCAAAACGGCCCTTGTTCCTTCTGCCCGCAGGAAAAACTGATCGATGAGCACGGTCTGCCGACAAAAATTTATTCCTGGGATTATCAGCGGCCCTTTGACGGTTCCTGGTTCAGGGTTTTCAGCGGTGCTTTCCGCTGGGTGGACGGCAGGCTGGCCCATGTGGTGAGCAGCGCCGATATCACTGAAAACAAGCACAACGAAGCTTTGATCGAGTATCTGGCTAATTACGACGCGCTGACCGAGCTGCCGAACCGCAGGATGCTGGTGCAGGAATGCGAACGCCGGCTGGCACAGCTTGAGGACGGCGGTAAGGGTTATCTGCTGTTTTTTGATATTGACGGCTTTAAAAATATCAACGATACTTTTGGTCATGAAGCCGGTGATGAATTTTTGGTGCAGCTGGGGCAGTTCTTTTTAGGTATCCCCATGCTGAAAGGGTCTATTTACAGAAACGGCGGCGACGAATTTGTGGCGATCATCGACGGCGATAAAACGGAAGATCATATCCGTAATCTGGCCGGTTTTATCCATCGGCGCTTTAACAAGCCCTGGCAGCTGAAAAGCGGCGCAGTTTTTTGCAACGTCAGTATCGGCGTGGCGCGTTATCCTGAGGACGGGCGCAAGGTGGAAGAGCTGCTGCTGAAAGCCGATCAGGCCATGTACAGGGTCAAAAAAGCCGGCGGCAAAGGGATTTGCTTTGATTATGAGCTGGCAGATTAAAAAACCACGCAGTGAGGATAAATTCCTCACTGCGTGGTTTTCTTTAATTATTCTTTTTTAGTTTTTGATTTTTTTAATGTTCATTTTTTTTTAGCGGCAAAAATTGCTATCGACTTTCTTGAAAGATCATGCAGCTTTCTTCCAGAAGCAAGCTGCGCAAAGAAGCCTGCGCACTGTGGCAAGTCCTGTTTAGCTTTGCTCGCTGTCCGGCTTTCGGGCAACTCGGCATTGTCGAACAGATAAAATCTGTACCTGCCAAGCGGCAATGCCTCAAACAGTCCCTCCAGCGCTTACAGCTCGCATCGCACACGACGGACTTGACCACAATGTGCGCTAAAACCCCTGTGTCGTACTATTCAGCTATGGATTTCATCAGTACAGTGATCGACAGACTGTTGTTATCAATGTTTATTGACTACAGCAGTAATTTGTACGATGCAGTGGTTTTACAGCGCATTGGGAAGATTTGGCAGATGAGCGAAACGCAGCTGCAAGCAGGCGCAGGGTATGTCTGAGGCAGCGGCAGGCTATGCGCAGCATAGCATTTTAATCTTTCCCTGTGATGCCGAGTTGCCCGGAGCGCGTACAGCGAGTGAAGCGCAATCCAAATCTTAACAGCGCTGAAAGTTCTTTGTTGACTTTCTTTCAAGAAAGTCTAAAGAGAAAATTTCTTGCCTTTTTACCGCATTAGTTGCAAGTGTTAACGCTGCAAATAATGCAATGGTAAAACGGACAGCGCAAGAGGCGATTGCATAATGAGCCTCTGTAGATTGCGGAGCTTTCTTTCAAGAAAGCTCTATAAACAAAAAAGAAAAACCTAATTTCAAATTCTACTTTTGTACCCTTAAATAAAAATCTAAAAACAGCTGCGCGGTGTTGCTGAGCCGGTCTTTTTTGGACCAGAACAGGGTCTGCTCAAAATACAGTTCATCGTCATCCAGCCGCTGACTTACCAAACCGGTCGGGAAATCGTCCCGGCAGCCGGCAGAAACGATGGCGACGCCGCTGCCGTCCTGTACAAAGGCCAGCGCCGCTGTATTGGTGGTGGCGATGAAGCGGATCTTGGGTGTGAAGCCGTGCTTGAGGCAGGCTTTGCGCAGCAGGCTGTAGCAACCGAAGTTGCAGCAGACAGGGATGTTTTGCAGCTGCTGGGGCGTCAGGGTTTGACGCGGGTCAAGGCCGTAGTCAGCCTGCGGGCTGTAGACGGCATAAAAATATTCCTTCTGCGTTTTGTGAGCGGCAAAAAGCTGCGGCGACGGCAGCGGCGCGTTGGCAAAGGCAAGATCACTGCTGTTTTCCGCAATATGCCGGGTCTGGGCGCTGACGGCTTCTTCACGGAACTGGAAGCTGATTTCGGGATAGGCGGCTGCAAAGGGGCGTAGGTAGGTGTTGATAAAAAATGTGCTTTTAGCGGGTGACACGCTGAAGCGCAGGGTGCCCGACGCTTTTTTGGTAAAGCTCTGCATATCAAGGAGCAGCGTTTCTTCTGTGCGGCAGATCTGGCGAGCTTTGTTCAGGAAGGCTTCCCCGGCTTCGGTCAGGGTCAGCTGGCGTTTGCCGCGTGCCGTCTGGATCAGTTTGGCGCCGTAATAGTGTTCCAGCGTTTTGATCTGGGCGCTGAGGGCGGGCTGGGCCAGGGACAGCTTTTTGGAGGCTGTGGTCAGGTTGCCTGTTTCGGCGACGGTGATAAAATTGCGGTAAAAGTCGAAATCCATAAGTCACCTCTAAAATATAAGAAAATATTATTATATTAACAAAGAAATAGTATTTTACTTTTATTTATCCATATTCTACAATAAAAACAGTTTAAGAGCAAGAAGGGGATGAAGTTATGTACGGAAGTAAACGCAAGCGCCGTCTGCACAGTGTGGCGGTATTGCTGGGGCCGGTCAGTTTCGGGTTGACGATCCTGCTGCTGGAATGGTTCTTTGGTTTTAAGGCAGCCGCGGCGCTGGGGACGACGGTGTGGATGGCGCTGTGGTGGATCTTGCGTCCGGTCAATATTTCAGTGACTGCGTTCGTGCCGATCGGTGTCAATGCCCTGTTTGACCTGATCCCGATGCAGCACGTTATCAGCCAGTATTTTTCCGAGATCATCGTGCTGCTGTTCGGGGCCGACCTGGTATGCTTGACCTGGGCGACGACGGGGCTCGACAAGCGGCTGGCGATCAAGACCCTGTGCTGTATCGGTACGTCGCTGCGGCAGCAGATCGCTGTCTGGCTGCTGGTCGCGACGGTGCTGTCTGTCTTTCTGCCCAATGTGGTGGTCTGTACGATCCTGGTGCCGGTGGCGGTATCCATGCTGCAGTTCATTGGCGAAGAAAACATCAAAAGCAGTAAGATCGCCGTGCCGATCCTGCTGGCGATCGTCTGGGGCGCGGGCATCGGCGGCTTCGGCTCGCCTTTGGGCGGGGCGGCGAACCTGGTGGCGATCAGTTATCTGGAAAAGCTGACGGGGCAGGAATTTATGTACATCGACTGGGTGGTACGCTTTCTGCCGCTGCTGGTACTGGTCGTGCTGCTGAACCTGTTTTTCCTCTTTCATTTACCGGTGCCTGTCAAGCGTCTGGCTGGTACCAGCGAATATTTTAAGGAAATGTACGCGCAGCTGGGTACGATGCGGTTGGGCGAAAAAATCAGCCTGGTGCTGTTTGTGGCGGCGACGCTGCTGGCTTTTGTGCGGCCGTTGTATGCCGGGTGGCTGCCGGCGCTGAAGCCTGCCTATGTCTTTCTGATCATGGGCCTGTTGGCTTTCACCTTTGAGGACGAGGACGGTAAGGCTCTGCTGACTTGGGAGTTTGCAGAAAAGGGCGTCATGTGGGGCATGCTGTTTTTGTTTGCCGGCGGCCTGGCGTTGGGCAGTCTGGTGACGGAAACCGGCGCGGCCCTGAAAATGGCGGAGGCGATCACGCTGCTGCCGCTGACGGGCGGTTTGGAAACAGTGTTTGCCTTTACGCTGTTTTCGACGGTACTGACCGAGATCTCCAGCAATACGGCGGCGGCCGCTATTGCTGTGCCGGTGGTGCAGAGCATCGCGCAGGCGCTGGGACTGAACCCGATCCCGTATCTGTTCGTGGCGATCGTGGCCTTCAACAGCGCTTATGTGCTGCCGGTGTCGATCAGGGCCATTCCTGTCAGCTATGGACTCGACCCGGCCGAGCTGCTGAAAAACGGGCTGCTGCTGTCGCTGTGCAGCGTGCTGCTGATCACGGTCGTCGGGTATCTGTTCATCAGGTACTGGCCCCTGTTTTCTACTGTTTGAAGTTATCGGGATAAGATCCTGCTGCTGTCTGGCGGCAGGATTTTTTGTTTTTGGTAAACTTTCTCCGATTGCCAGAGTCTGTTACAGTTCATAAAAAGGCCTTCGCTGCAGGTAAGTATTTATTTAAGATTGCAATTTAAAGATTGCCAGTAAAAATCTTTTAGAATATAATAAAATATAATTGTTTAATATAGTTATTATTGTTATAGCAATAATAACTAAGAATAGAAGGCAGCCGGCAATGAAAAATAATATCCTCTTTAAAACTAATCTGATCGTCAGCGTGATTTTGCTGATCGGTTTTGCCCTGATCGCGACTTTGAGCTACCGCGCTAATTATAATGCGTCGCTGGTCAAGATCAAGCAGGTTTCTGCGCTGGCGTCGGAAGGTATTTACTACCGCTTGTCGACGATGCTGACCAAACCGGTGAACATTTCGCAGACGATGGCCCACGACAGTCTGCTGATCAAGCTGCTGGAGGAGGAAGGCAGCCGTTATCAGGAAGCCGGCTATCAGGAGACACTCAGGAAGTATCTGGAGGTCTATAAAAATAAATATGCTTATGACGCGGTATTCCTGGTGGCTTCCGCTACCAATAATTACTACAATTTCAATGGGCTGGACCGCAATCTGGTTCGGGGCGAAGCAGAAAACGTCTGGTATTATGATTTTCTGAGCAGCGGCGAGGAATATAACCTTAATATTGATAATGATGAGGTGACCGGCGCTGCCAACAAGATCACGCTGTTTGTCAACTGCAAGATCAAGAACGCTGCCGGGCAGGTGATCGGCGTCGTCGGCGTGGGCGTGAATATCGATTATATCAAAGGCCTGCTGCAGGAATATGAGAAAGAATATGATGTAGAAACGTATCTGATCAATGAACAAGGCGCGATCGAGGTTTCCAGCATCTATAACGGTCATCAGGCAGTGGACTGGTTCGAGGTCAATGACAGCGAAAATATCCGCAGCGAGATACTGAACTGGAAAAACGGCAAAACCAATTGGGACATTTGGATGCCGGGCGATGTGCAAAGCAACGAAAAAAGCTATCTGGTCGTACGCTATATACCCGACCTGTCGTGGTATCTGCTGGTAAAGCAGGACACAGGCGCGCTGCTGGCCGAGCTGAATGAAAAGATGCTGCAGACGGGACTTTTGATCGTAGTGGTGATCCTGCTGATCATTTTTACTATCACTTCGGTGATCCGCAAGTTTAACGTGCGGATGACGCAGCTGCTGGAAGAACGGCAGGAGCTGTTTAAGGAAGCGACGGAGCAGATCTACGATAATATCTATGAGCTGAACATTACTAAAAACAAAGCGGCCAGTAAAAAGACTGAGCTGTATTTCGAAGCTCTGGGCGCAAAGAACCTGCCGTATGAGGAATTTCTGCTGGTAGTAGCCGAAAAGCAGATCAAAAAAGAGTTCAGGGACGGCTATGTTAATACATTTACCCGTGCGAACGTGCTGCGGCAGCTGGACAAGGGCAATAACTATTTGCAATATGAATTTATGATGACGGAAAACGGCCGCGATTATTTCTGGATGCGGATCGATGCGTATATTTTCTATTCTGCCTTTGACGACTCGGTGCATATGTTTACCTACCGCAAAAATATCGACGCCGAAAAACGCAGGGAACTGGAATCGCAGCGCAAGGCTTCGACAGATGAAATGACGGGCGTCTATACGAAAAAGGCTACCGAAAGGATCATCGACAGCATTTTGTGCGGTAAGCTGCAGGGCAATTACAGCTTCTTTATCATCGATATGGATAATTTCAAGCAGGCCAACGATCAGCATGGGCATATTTTTGGCGATTTCTGTATCAGAAAATTTGTGGACTATCTGCAGAAATACTGTCGTGAGGACGACATTATCGGCCGCATCGGCGGCGATGAATTTGTCATTTTTGGCACGATCACGGATCAGGAGGGAGCCTGCCGCAAGGCGGCCCGGCTGTGCCAGAAGCTGGATACGATCTGCGAGGACAGCGGCAGCTGCTGGAAGATGTCCGTCAGTATCGGGATCGCTTTAGCGCCGCAGAATGGCAGAAGCTTTGCCGAGCTGTATGAAAAAGCCGACAAGGCGCTGTACCGGACGAAAGCAAAAGGCAAGAACGGTTATACTGTTTATGAGGAAAAGGAATAAAGCGGAAGTAAAGCTAAGAGCCTGCACATAAGTGCAGGCTCTTTCATGTGCGCTTCAAAGTAGTTTCAGGCTAAGCACGGGATTGCAGTAATTGCTCAAAACCATGATCGCCCAGCTCGGTACAGAAAGCGACAAACTCCTGGAAAGGCCGATTTTGAAGCTTATCCTGATGATAGGCCAGTTCAAACTGCCGCGTGAAAAGCTGGTCGGTGAGTCCGATCGTTGCCAGCTGCCGTGCAGCCAGTTCTTTCTGCACCAGAAATTTGGAAATGACGGCGATGCCGGCCTGATGATAAACGGCGTTTTTAACAGCGAGGATTTCGTTGCAGATCCAGTTTGTTTGTAAAGAGAGGCCTTTTTCAGCGAAGGCAGCTTCCAGTAAAAGTCCGGTGCCGCTGCCTTTTTCACGGGTAATAAAAGCCTCGTCCTTTAAGTCGCGCAGGGGTACCTGCCTACCGGCCAGCGGGTGGTCCGGCCGGCAAATGACGATCAGTTCATCTGTCAGCAATGGCAGATATTCCAGATGCGGCGTATGTTTCGTTTTTTGCATTATTGCCAAATCCAATTTGGCAGTCAGTAATTTTTTTTCAAGTTTTTTGCTGTTGCTCATTTCTACAGCGATCCGGGTATCCGGATATTGGCGGGCGTAAGCTTGCAGCAACGGATGGATCAGGCTGTTGCCGATTGTCGCGCTTGTCCCCAGGCGCAGAGCGGTTTGCCCCGCGCTGGCATGCATGCGGGAATGCAGCTGTTCCAGGCTGTCTAATACCTGCCGCGCTAAAAAAAGCAGGTTTTTACCGGCGTCGGTCAGGTAAAGCGTATGGTTGAGCCGCTCAAAGAGAATGACATTATAGGATTTTTCCAAAGCAGTGATGGCCTGGCTGACGGAGGATTGCGAAATAAACAGGCTTTGCGCCGCTTTGCTCATATTCAGATACTGGCAGACCGCAACAAATATTTCCAGTTTTCTTGTACTCATCTTTGACCGCTCCTGTCTATTATAAGTATTTACTTATTATATTATCATTTTATTCATATTTTTCAATAGTCATAGACAGTGCTAAAATGAAGGCAACGGAAAGGAGAATGAAGATGACAATGGATAAAATGATGATTTTAGTAATTGATGGCTGTGCTCCTGAATATCTGACGCCCAAAACAGCGCCTGATATTTTTACGCTGGCGGCAGCACATGGTTTCGCTACTACCGTTTTAAGTGCGATCCCTTCGGTGACGAATGTCAACCACGCCTGTATCCTCTCAGGAAGGTTTCCGGAAGCAACTAAGGTCGTAGGTAATTATTATTACGATCCGCTGACGAAAGCGGAAGGATTTATCGAGGAACGGGGAGTAATGCAGGCCCGGACTATTTTACAGGCTTATCAGCAGGCGGGCAAAAAAACAGCGCTGCTGACGGTAAAAGGCAAGGTCTTAGGAGTTTATGGCGACGGGGCGGATCTTGGCATCAGTGCGCAGACTCCGGACAAGGCACTGCTGGATAAACTGGGATTGCCGCTGCCGCCGCAGGTGCAGGATCCGCAAAGCACGGAATGGATCATGCAGGCAGCCCTGGCCTGCATCGAAAAAGAACAGCCGGATCTTCTTTATTGCACGACTAACGATTTTGTTTTTCATCATTACGGCCCCGGAACTCCCGAGGCAGAGGCGCAGATCCGCTATATCAATGAGTATGTAAAAAAGATCCACCTGGCTGACCCCGAGCGGCGTATTTATATTACAGCCGACCATGGGATGAATCAGAAAAGCAAACTGGTCAATTTCCCGGCGGTCGCCGAGCGGGCCGGGCTGCGCTTGTATTGCCTGCCGCCGTTGAAAGACAGGTATGTAGAGAACCATATTTATCAGGAGGGCGGTATCTTATATGTGTTTTTAGAGCCGGGACAGGCGCCGCAGTCTTTTTTGGAACTGGCTGCGGCGACGCCGGAAGTAGAGCATGTTTTAACCAGTGCGGAGGCCGCCAAAGATTGCGCTTTTGGAGAGGTTGCAGGGGAAAGATTAGTCACAGAAGCTGTGCGCACGCATGGCTCGCTCTATGAACGCGAAGTGCCGCTGCTGGCGATCAATCCGCAGGCAGCAAAAGCGGCCTATCGTTACAGCAAAGACATTGCCGCGATTGCCATGGAGTTAAAGGAGAGGTGAGGATCGTGAGAGAAAAAATTTTGATTCCTGTCGATGGTTCTAAAACTGCTTTTGAGGTTTTGGGATATGGTGTGGAACTGGCTAAAAAGCTGGACAGTGAAGTCGTTGTCGTCTATGTCGTAGAGCCTTTTAGTAAAAGCCCGACGCTGCTTGCACAATTTAAAGCGGAAATGGTTCTTCAAACGGAGGAATTGCTGGACAATGTCGGGAACGTGATAATAAAACATGTGCAAGACAAGTTTGGTGATGCCGGGATACCGTTGGAGTGTGAAATCAGAAACGGCAATGCAGCAGAGCAGATTTTACTGGCGGCAGAGGAATGGGGCTGCAGTATGATCGTTATCGGCAACCGCGGACTGGGGACTGTAGCAGAATTTCTTCTGGGCAGTGTCAGTTTAAAGATTTCGTCGCATGCGAAAATACCGGTATTGATTGTCAAAAATGCATAAAAACAAGCCGTATGCGACAGCATACGGCTTGTGCTTTTTATGATTTAGATACAACTGTTTACCAGGGGCAGTTGGAATTGGGGCATTCAGTGCGGCCGTCGCCATAATAGCCGCCTCTGTGTTCGCCGCGGTATTCTCCTTTGTGATGGCGGTATTTGCGGTGGCCTTCATAATAGTGGCCGCCGCCGGCATGATAATAGCTGCGGAAATGCTCGCGGGCAGTCTGTTTTTCGCTTTCGCTCATGCTGTCCCATTTGACGCGCGCTTCTTCGCGGGCTTGCTGGCGTTCTTCCGGCGTCATTTTACGCCATTCTTCACGCTGCTTTTCGCGCTGTTCAAAGCGTTCTTTTTCTTCCGGGGTCATATTTTTCATGCGTTCTTCACGCCATTTGGCATGGGCCTCCTGACGCTGCTCGGGAGTCATATTTTCCCATTCGGCACGTCTGGCTTCACGTTCCTTGATCTGCTGCTCGGTCAGCTGCGGGCCGGGATGCATGGGGCCGCGCCAATGACGGCCGCGTTCCATATGGTAGGGACGGTCGGGATAATTGTCGCCTTCTTCGTGATGCAAAATAGCGTTGGTACGCTCGCGCATGCTGGGTTTAGGAGCGGTCTGCTCGGCCGCAAAAGCAGCGGAAGCGCATAAAGCGGTGAGAACACCGGCGATAACGAGGGATTTTTTCCAGGAAGTTTTTATCATAACAACATCTCCTTTAAGCTTGTGATTTGAGGTTCGTTTGACCTTGTAAGCTTATTGTAGAGTAAACTTATGTCAAAATTATGACGATTTACAGACTTTTTTCTGACATTTTTATTTTAGCATGTTTGGCAGCAGAAAAGCAATGCAGCTCTTTTTAGATAGAAGTTTATAGATTTTTTCAGTGCCTGCCAGTGCGCCGATGCGCCTGAAAGCAGGCTTATAAGTTCAGCGGAAAACTAATTTGAATTATGTAAACAAAATAATTGATAATTAAAATCATTTTATACTTGTTTTTATCAAGAAACTAGTGTATAATCAACTCAAAAGTTAGCAGAAACTAACCAAAACGAAATATAAATACAACGAGCCAAATAAATTGGCCTGAGGAGGAAACAGAGATGTCTAAAAAATTATATGAAAAAATGAATCTTTATCTTGCCAACCAGGAAGTCGCTTATATCAAGCTCCATAATCTGCACTGGTATGTGAAGGGCCGCAGCTTTTTCACTCTGCATGCCAAACTGGAGGAGTTGTACGATCAGACTGCCGGGATCATCGACGCAGTTGCTGAAAGACTGCTGGCAGTGGGAGAGTCTCCGGTCGCCAACATGAAAGAGGCCTTAGCGCTGGCAACGATCAAAGAGCTGGCTGATAAGCCGATTTCTTCGGAGGACACTGTAAAAGGCCTGATCGCCGATGTGGAATACTGGATCAAAGACAGCAAAGAGATCGTGGAGCTGGCAGAGGCTGCCGGCGACGGTGTGACTGCGGACCAGTTCAATGATTATCTGGGGGAATATCAAAAACTGCTGTGGATGCTCAAATCCTACATTGCCTGAAACTGAACGGATAAATGATAAGACCCTCGCTGTCACAAGGCGGCGAGGGTTTTTCTGCGCCTGCGGATAAATTTTGCGGCGAAACATTTTTTTGACACATTTTTATGTTATCTTGATTGCATACAGGCCGGGCCTTTATAATATAACTATAAAGAGTTAAAACAAAGGCCGGGCCAATCGGACCCGGATACCAAAATAAGTATATAATGGTAAATATATGTGGACGAGGTGCAGCGATGAATAAAATTTTGATTGCTGACGATAATCAGCAGATCACTTCCATTTTGGCCAATTATGCCCGCCGGGAAGGCTTCGAGCCGGTGGTGGCGCTGGATGGTCAGCAGGCGCTGGAGCTGTTTGAGCAGCATGAAAAAAATATCGACGTGGTCCTGCTGGACGTGATGATGCCGAAGCTGGACGGTTTTGAGGTGTGCCGCGAGCTGCGCCGCCGTTCGATGGTGCCGATCATTATGGTCACGGCCCGCGGCGAGGATTTTGAACGGATCATGGGTCTGGATATCGGCGCCGATGACTATATTTTGAAGCCGTTTTCCGCAGGCGAGGTCATGGCCAGGGTCAGGGCGATCCTGCGCCGCGTGCAGCCGCGCGAGGCCGAGCAGCAGAATCTGTACAGCGTTGGCAATCTTGTGATCGATCTGGATAAATATCTGGTCACCATCGGCGGCGAGGACGTGACGCTGACGAAAAAGGAAGTGGAATTGCTGTGGACGCTGGCTAAAAACAGCAGCAAGGTGTTTTCGCGCGAGAACCTGCTGGACAGTATCTGGGGCTATGATTATTTTGGCGACAGCCGGACGGTGGATTCGCATATCAAGCGCCTGCGGGCCAAGGTGGACAGGTTTGAACACGATGAGTGGGAGATCAAGACCATTTGGGGCGTAGGTTACCGTTTTGAGGAGAAAGAGCATGCATAATAAAATCGCCTGGAAACTAACGCTGTATTTTGCGGCAGTCCTGCTGATCTTTGCTTTGGTCGTAGGCGGCACCTTCATGCATTTTTTCGGCAGGCATACGCTTGTTCTGAAAAAGCAGGAGATGCAGGTGCGGGCGACCAAGATCGCCGAGGTGCTGCAGGATAATATGTCGCGTCTGCAGGACCGTTACGGCGGCATCGGCAGCAGCCGCTTTATCCGCTATATCGACAATATCACCATGGAAAACGTGTGGGTAGTCGATGAAAATAAAAATGTCAAAATGCATAAGGAAAATACCGGTATGCTGCCGGAACAGCACGGCATGAGGCACGGGCATAAGCGGATGCTGATGCGCCAGCAGGAGGAGCTGCCGGAACCTGCCAGTGATTTTGACTATAACGCTTTGTCGCCGGAAATCAAAAAAGCGGTAGAGCAGGGCTTCAGCGGCCAGGATTTTGTGCTGGAGGAATTCAATCCGGTGCTGGGCGAGCTGGTAGTCACGGTTGGCGTACCGGTCAGCGATGCCGACGGTAAAGTGCGGGCGGTAGTATTGCTGCATTCACCGGTGCAGGGTATGCGCGCAGCTGCCTGGGAGGGCATCAGGATCCTGATCTTATCGTGCGTGGTGGCGATGGTTTTGGTGTTCGTCCTGAGTATGCTGTTTTCGTGGAAGTTTACCAAGCCGCTCAATAAGATGCGGCTGGTGGCCGAAAAAATGTCGGAGCATGATTATACGGAGCGCTGCAATATCGACCAGAAGGATGAGATCGGGCAGCTGGCCCAAACTTTGGACGGGCTGGGGCAGCGGCTGCTGGAAGCGGACGAAGCCAGCAGAAAGCTGGAGCAGCTGCGCCGCGATTTTATCGCGAATATTTCTCATGAGCTGCGCACGCCGGTCACGGTCATTCGCGGTTCCCTGGAAGCGCTGTGCGATAAGATCGTTACCAGTCCGCAGGAGGTCGAGGATTACCACCGGCAGATGCTGACGGAGACTTTGTTCCTGCAGCGGCTGATCAACGATCTGCTCGATCTGTCACGGCTGCAGAATACGGATTTCCCGATCGAGAAGGAGCCCGTCAATCTATGCGATGTAGTGCAGGACGCTGTGCGCAGCAGCCAGCGTCTGGGGCAGCAGAAAAATATTGCGATCGAGCTGTCGCTGGATACGCCAGTTTATATCATCGAGGGCGATTATGGGCGTCTGCGGCAGATGCTGCTGATCTTTTTGGATAACAGCATCAAATTTTCGCCGCCGCAGAGCCAGATAGAAGTGACTTTGCTGGGCAGCAGGCTGACGGTGACTGATCACGGCAGCGGCGTGAAGCAGGAGGAGCTGCCCCATGTGTTCGACCGTTTTTATAAGACGCGGGGCGAAACGAATAAGAGCGGCAGCGGCCTGGGACTGGCGATCTCGAAGCAGATCAGCGAACGTCACGGGATCGAACTGTCAATGACAAGTATTCCCGGCGAGGCGACCAGCATCGTGCTGCAGCTGCCGCCGGCATTGAAGAAAGGATGTAAGGACTAATGAACTATGGTTGTGAAGGCAAGGTGGCCTTTATCAGCGGCGGCACGTCGGGCATCGGCAAGGCGGTGGCCGAGCTGCTGCTGAAAGACGGCGCCGAAGTGTGGCTGCTGGGACGTGATGCCGAAAAGGGCACGGAAGCGGCGATCACGCTGAGCGCTTATGGGAAGGTACATTATGTGCAGGGGGACGTCAAGGATCTGGAAGCCTGCCAGCGGGCGGCGCAGAATGTGCGCGAGCAGCGGGAGAGTATCGACCTGATCGTTAATGCGGCGGGGATCTATCAGGAACGCCGTTTGGAGAAAATCACCGAGTATGATTTCTTTTCGATCATGGATACTAATGTCAAAGGAACGATTTTTCTGACGCAGACACTTTTGCCGCTGCTCTCTGAGGAAGAAGCGAGTATCGTGAACATTGCTTCCGATGCCGGGATCAATGGCAATTATGGCTGTCCGCTCTACTGCGCGTCCAAGGGCGCGGTCGTGGCGTTTACTAAAGCGCTGGCGCTGGACTTGGCGCCGCGGGTGCGGGTCAACTGCATCTGTCCGGGCGATGTGGCGACGCCGATGCTGGGCAAACAGCTGCAGCAGGCAGACGGCAGTTATACGCTGGAGGATGTGGAGCAGGCCTATCCGCTGGAGCGGGTCGGGGAGCCGCTGGAGATCGCGCATGTGATCTGCTCGGTGCTGTCGCCCTTCAACAGCTTTATGACGGGCAGTATCATTCCCGTTGACGGCGGCCTGACGGCGAAGTAAGATTTGCAAATAAAAAAACTCCCGAAATTTTCGGGAGTTTTTTATTTCTCCTGTTTTGGTTATGTTTGTATTTAGAGTTTCTTTAAATGTTCATTTCTTTTAGCGGTAAAAGAAACGAACCAAAGAAAAACCGGCACGTCGCAGATTTTTATTTAGCTTTGCTCAACGGCGGCTCCGCGAAACTCGGCATTGTTGCCGAAGATAAATCATCTGAGCAACAATGCCTCAAACAAGTCACTCCGCTATCGCCTTATTCGCATCGCACATAACAAAATCTGCTCAATGTGCCCTAAACCCTTACGTTCTACTGTTATACTACATAAGCATTGATAACATTAGACTGTCGATACTGTGCATATGAAATTTAATATTGGATAGTACGATGCAGAGGTTTGGAGCACACATTGTGGCCTAGTCCGTTGTGTGCGATGTGAGCTGTAAGTGCTGGAGGGACTGTTTGAGGCATTGCCGCTCTGCAGTAAAGATTTTCTCTGTTCTGCAATGCCGAGTTGCCCGGAAGCCGGACAGCGAGCAAAGCTAAACAGGACTTGCCACAGTGCGCAGGCTTCTTTGCGCAGCTTACTTCTGGAAGAAAGCTGCATAATAAAAACTTTTCAAGAAAGCTCCATAATATAAATAAAAATCTAAAAATAAAAAAACAGGGACGATGACCATGTGGTCATTGTCCCTGTGCCAGGCTTTGCAAAAATACTTCATAATTGCCGATCACGGCAAAAATCAGAAAAAAGACGATGCCGAACAATACATAGCGCAGCCGGCTGACCGGTTCGGCTTCGATATGGGTGCCACAGGCCTGATCCCAGATCGTTGAGCCGCTGCCCTGCAGGACTTGCCGCGCAAACCAGGCCGGGACGAACATCATGATGGGTATGCCCAGCCAGAGCCCTTTCACATAGGCCCAGAAGGTACGCTTCCAGGCTAAATTGAAATCCAGCGGTGCTGCCGGCGAAACCACGTGCAGCCTCAGCAAGCTTTTGCCGGGCGTAGTGCCGGTGCGGGCCAGCATGAAGGCTTCAGCGCTGATGATGAAGATCAGCTGCAGCGCCGAGTAAAGAAAAATATTGTGGAGCACCAAAAGCGAATTGCTGCTCAGCAGCAAAAATAAAAAGCCGAGCAGGAAATAATCGAACATTCGCGCCCAAAAACGGCGCCAGCTATGGTAATTGACAGTAGAGGCGGTCAAATGCAGCACATCCTTTTTCGTGTAGTCTTAGAACATGGTCGTCTTCTTATTGTAACACAGAATTATTTGCAGATATAGTGTGCTATTTTAGCAAAAAAGGCATATAATATACATAAAAGCCGAGAAAGTTTTATGCGTGATAATAATGGGGTTGGAGGGATTGCTATGCAGAAAAATGCACCTGTTGGAGTTCTGGATTCAGGCGTCGGCGGTTTGTCGGTCTTAAAATGTCTGCGTGCGGCGCTGCCGCAGGAGGATTTTATTTATGTGGGCGATACGGCGCGTACGCCGTATGGTCCCCGCAGTGAAGCCGAAGTGCGCCGTTTTGTCGGCGAGATCATCGATTATCTTGCCGGACGCGGGGTGAAGCTGGTAGTTATCGCCTGCAATACTTTGACTGTTTTAGGGGTTGAGACCCTGAAAGGCAGCCACGCTTTTGAGATCGTAGGTATGTCGAAAGGCGTGCAGCT
Source organism: uncultured Phascolarctobacterium sp. (assembly GCF_958349595.1). Taxonomy (NCBI): domain Bacteria; kingdom Bacillati; phylum Bacillota; class Negativicutes; order Acidaminococcales; family Acidaminococcaceae; genus Phascolarctobacterium; species uncultured Phascolarctobacterium sp. The sequence goes on from NZ_CATWDQ010000002.1 coordinate 29,768, forward strand.
GGTGCTGTCAGCCAGTAAAAAGAAAAAGATCGGCGTATTTGCCACTGAATTTACGATCAACAGCGGCGCGCATAAGGCGGCGATCTTAGAGGCTGATGCAACTGCCGAGGTTTATCCGCAGGCCTGCCCGAAGTTCGTGCCGCTGATCGAAGGTGAACAGTTTGGCAGCGGAGCGGTGAAAGAGGCTGTGGCTGAATATGCTGTGCCGCTGAAAGCGGACGGTATCGATACGCTGATCTTGTCCTGTACTCATTATCCTTTTATCCAAAAAGAGATCGAAAGAGAGTTTGGCGGCGAGGTGACGGTTATCGATCCGGCGGATGCCACCGCGCAGGAAGCGAAGGCAGCTCTGGCAGCTCAGGGACTTTTGCGCTCTGAAGGGGCAGGGTGTCTGGAGGTCTGCTTTACCGCCGATGTGGAACGGGGCGCCAGGATCGCGGGCAGAGTATTGCCGCAGGATAAGTGCCGCTTTAAAGAAGTAAAATTATAAGCGATTCATAGCAATTAGAAAAAATTCCTGCTATTTGAGCAAATTTGCTGAAAAATAGCAGGAATTCTGCGATTTTTGTCTAATATAAATTAAAAATAAAAACATAGAATAAGGGCAAGATTTTGCTTTTGCCAGGGATACTGTAAAACTAATTAGCAGATCAGTGTCTCAGGAGGTTCTGTTTCCGGTGCTTTGCAACTTAATCGGCCGCATGAAGGGTTTGAGGAGGACGCAAAAAACGACATCGGGACATTTCGACCCGTCTTGAAACTGTCGCTATCTATGCAGAACTGTATAGAGACTTTGCCTACCGGTTTCACAAAGACGTGGAAGCGGTATTTGTATTGCCTGCAATAAAGTTTGCTGTGAAAAAGAAGGGTGGTTGCTGTGGAGAAAGAGAGCATTTTGAAAGATCGGACGATAGTGGGGTCTCCGCTGACGCATTTATTTTCCCTGGGGATACTGATGTTTCTTTTCTGGCTGGCGCTGTCAGGAGATTTTGAGGTTAAATTTATCGTGTACGGACTCATTACCAGCGCGGTCGTGGCCTGGATCTGTTATCCGCTGCTCTTGCTGCCCAATGCCGACGGCAGTAAAAAATATTTTGCGCTGGGCTTTTCACCTGCAGCGTTTTTTTGTTATGCCCTGTGGCTGCTGAAAGAGCTGGTACTGGCGAATATCGACGTTGTTAAAGCGACGGTGCGGCCGGAACTGAGGATCGACCCGAAGGTGATCAGCTTTATTTTCAGGACAGAGAACCCGATAGCGAAGGTGGTGCTGGCCAATTCCATTACGCTGACGCCGGGAACAGTGACGATGAACGTCACCCCTGAAGGGATCTACGAGGTCCATGCTTTGACGGAGGGGGCGGCGGAAGGCCTGCTGGCGGGTACGATGCCGCGCAAAGTAGCAGAGCTTTTCGGAGAAAAATTTGATTTTACGGTGCTGAAGGGAGAGTAACGCATGCATACGATTATTGTTGCAATCATGGTCGCGGTCGTCTGCGTCATCGGGATGATGCTGCAGCGTATCTATCAGGGCCCGACGGTGTATGACAGGATGAATGGCCTGGGCGTTGCCGGCGCTGATACGATCCTTTTGATAATTTTGTTCGGCTATCTGGACGGGCGGCCGGAAATGTATGTGGATATCGCGATGTCCTACGCGCTGATCGGTTTTGTAGGCTCGGTCATCATAGCTAAATATCTGGGGGGTAAGGACGTATGACAGTAGAGATCACTTTACGTGAATTTATTGCCGGGATCTTTTTGGCAGGCGGCGCTTTTTTCCTGTTGGCTTCTGCTATCGGTATGCTGCGTCTGCCGGATTTTTACTGCCGGATGCATGCTTCCGGCAACAGCGAGACTTTGGGAGTCATGCTTTCGTTTTTGGGGCTGGTCGTTTATGAAGGGCTGACGCTTACTTCCCTGAAACTTATTCTGATTTTTCTGCTGATCTTTCTGGGCAATCCGATCGGTACACATATCCTCAGCAAGGCGGCTTATAAATCCGGGCATCATGTCTGGACCCTGGAAGAGGATGCAAAGGAGGATAAGAAACATGCAGATCTACCTCATTGAAGCAATATTATTAGTGTTTCTTATTATAACGACGGTCTGCGTCATCTTCTGTAAGGATATTCTGTGCGCGGCCGTTATTTACAGTGCTTTCAGTTTCTGCGCCGTATTGCTGTATCTGATGATGGGCGCGCCGGACGTAGCTTTTACAGAGGCTGTTATCGGTACGATCTCAACGATCTATTTTGTAGCGTCGCTGAAGAAAATAGACAGGTGGTGTAAGTAATGCGTGGTTTAGTAACAGTTTTGCTGGCAGTGATCACGGGGATGTTCTGTTCCTTCGTTACCTATCTGCCGTTTGTCGGTGATGTCAATTCAGCGCCGAACCAGCATGTAACGCCTGTTTATATCGAGCGCAGCGTGCAGGATACAGGGTCGCCCAATATCGTTACAGGGTTGCTGGCCGACTACAGGGGCTTTGATACGATGTGGGAAACTACGGTGATGTTTCTGGCCGGCTTGACGGTAGTGATGCTGCTGAGCAGCAGTACGATGGGCCGCAGACCGGAAAAGGAGGATGAGGACGCATGAAGAAACCTTTCGGCGGCATAGTCCTTGATACGGCCTTCCGGGTTATCGTACCGTTTACTTTGGTGTATGGCGTTTATGTGTTGATCTTTGGCGAGGCCGGCCCCGGCGGCGGCTTTCAGGCTGGTGCGCTGCTGTCAATCGGCGTGGTTTTATCCAGGCTGATCATGGGCGATAAGGCTTCCTTTAATATTTCGGTAAAAAATTCGCTGGTCCTGGCCGGCGTCGGTACTTTCATTTATGCAGCTACCGGCTGGCTGGCACTGCTGAACGGCGGTAATTTCCTGGATTACAGTTATCTGCCGTTCAAAGCGGAGCATACCAACGAACTGCATGCTTTGGGGATCTTATTTATTGAGATCGGCGTAACGATCTGCGTTATGATGACGATCATCAATATTCTGGATGCTGTTGTGGAAAGGGGGGACGAAAATGGAAGCGCTAAATGAGTTTTTGCAGACCAGGGGGATCTATACACTGGTCATGATCTTATTTTTTCTGGGTGTATACGGTATGGTCCTGAGCAAAAATTACATGAAAAAACTGATGGCAATGAATGTCATGCAGGTTGCCGTCATTTTCTTTTACTTGTGCCTGGCGCAGAAGGATGGCGGGATGATTCCTATTTTTGACCCGGCGGTACCTGAGGCCGCAGCTTATATCAATCCGCTGCCCCACTGCCTGATGCTGACGGCGATCGTCGTCAGTCTTGGTACAACGGGTGTGGCTATCGCTCTTTTGATGCGAATCAAAGAAGTCTACGGCTCCGTTGAAGAAGTAGAGGTTATAAGGAGGGCCAGCAAATGATCCAGCATTGTCCTGTTCTGATCGTGCTGCTGCCTCTGACGGCGGCGCTGCTCTGCCTCTTATTCAGCAAGTTTAACAAAAATCTCGGCTCCTGGCTGGTCATCGGCTCGATCGCCGGTTCGCTGGCCTGCTCACTGCAGGTGCTGCATCAAACGCTGACCAGCGGCGAAGCTATCCATTACTGGATGGGTAACTGGGCGCCGCCTCTGGGCATCGAGTTTGTGATCGATCCGCTGAGCGCGGTCATGGCAGTTTTGATAACCTTTATTTCCCTGATGGTAGCTTTGTACAGCAAGCCTTTTATGCGTAACGAGGACTGGCTGCATATCGGCGGCTATTATACCCTGTACGGTCTTTTGACTTTAGGACTGTGCGGCATGGTCATTACCGGCGATGTGTTCAACCTGTACGTTTATTTAGAGGTCATGTCCCTGTCCGGCTATGGACTGATCGCCATGGGCGGCAGAAAATCCATGCTGGCGGCTTTCCGCTATATGCTGATCGGTACGATCGGCGCTTCTTTGTATCTGCTGGCCGTCGCTTATCTGTATGCGATGACCGGTACTTTGAATATGGCTGATCTGGGCGCAAGGATCATGCCTTATCTCAGCTCACCGCCGTTTGCTTTAGCGGTTGCGTGTCTGTTTATTGGCTTTGGTATCAAAATGGCGCTGTTTCCGCTGCACGGCTGGCAGCCGGATGCTTACAACTTTGCCCATCCCGGTTCGGCGGCCTTTATTGCCGGCGTGATGAGCAAGGTTCCCGCTTACGCAATCATTCGTTTCTTCTTTTATATTTTCGGTGTCAATAATCCGATCATTGGTACGGCCTTAACGGTTTTAGGCATTCTGGGTATCGGCGGCGTTCTGATCGGTTCGGTCATGGCGCTGGCGCAGTATGACTTCCGCCGGATGCTGGCTTATTCCAGCGTGGCACAGATCGGTTATATAGCTATCGGTCTGGCGATCGGCAATATGTATGGTTTTATCGGCGCCGTGCTGCATATCATCAATCATGCCTTTATGAAAAGCGCGCTGTTTCTCGTCATCGGCGGTATCCAGTACCGTTTTGGCGAGATCAATCTGTACCGTTTGGGCGGATTGAATAAAAAAATGACTTTGAGTACGATCACCGTTACCTTAGCCGCCCTGTCAATGGTAGGTATCCCGCCGACGGCCGGGTTCTTCAGTAAATGGTATCTGATGCTGGGCGCTTATCAGGGCGGACAGTATTTCTATATCGTGGTCCTCGTTATCAGCAGCCTGCTGAACGCGATCTATTTCTTCCGTATCCTGGAGCAGATGTTTGTTCAGCATGAGGCTTCGCTGACGGAGATCAACCGGCATGAGGGCAAATTAGGGCTGCCGCCAGAAATGGCGATCCCTATTTTTTGCGCCGGTATCGGGATTTTAGTCCTGGGCTTCTACAGCGTGGATATTGTCAATGATATCTTCAAATCTGGACTGCCGGAGGTGTTTCTAAGATGACAATCATGGATTGCCGACCCTTTCTGGCAGTAGGCGTTTCTTTTCTGGCTGCGGTCCTGATCTCTTTCAGCCGCAGATATCCTAATGTACGTGAAAGCTGGAGCGTGATCGCTTCGTTCATCAAATTCGGTTTGATCCTGTCGATGGTGCCTGGTGTTTTAGCCGGCGTGAATTATGAATGGACACTGTTCCAGATCACGGATACCATTGGCCTGACTCTGCGCGCCGACAGCGCCGGTATTTTATTTGCCTGCCTGGCGTCGATGCTGTGGATTCCGATCAATTTTTATTCCATCGGTTATATGCGCTGCAACAACGAGCATGAGCAGACAGGCTATTTTGCCGCTTTTGCGATCTGCATGAGCTCTGTTATGGGCATTGCCATGGCTTCCAATCTGCTGACCTTCTTCTTCTTCTACGAACTGCTGACGATCGCCAGTTATCCGCTGGTGCTGCATAAGCGCAATGAAGAAGCACTGCTGGCCAGCCGTAAATATCTGATCTACACTTTGATTTCCGGCCAGCTGTTTTTAGCTGGTCTGGTAGCAGTATATTGCATTTCCGGAACGATGGATTTCAAAGCGGGCGGCTTTTTGACTACGGAGATGGCGCCGACCTGGCAGCTGCAGCTCATCTTCCTGATCATGATCCTGGCCGGTTCGGTTAAAGCGGCCGTCATGCCGCTGCACGGCTGGCTGCCGGCGGCAATGATCGCGCCGACACCTGTCAGCGCCCTGCTGCATGCGGTAGCAGTCGTTAAGACTGGTGTTTTCGCGGTGCTGCGGATCATCGGCTTCGTATTCGGGCCCAAGCTTCTGGCGGACATCGGTACGGCTGATATCCTGGCCTGGTTTGCGGCCGGCAGTATCATTATTTCCTCGCTGATCGCAATGCAGCAGGATAATTTAAAACGCCGGCTGGCCTTTTCCACGATCGGACAGCTTTCCTATATCGTTCTGGGGGCGGCGCTGCTGTCGCCGCTCAGTATCAAAGGCGCGTACCTGCATCTGGTAGCCCATGCGATTATGAAGATCACCCTCTTTATGTGTGCCGGCGTTATCATCGTCCGCACGCACCGCAGCAATATCAGCGAGATGTACGGTATCGGCAAGAAGATGCCGATCACGATGTGCTGTTTTACCATCGCTTCGCTGGGTATTGCCGGTATGCCGTTTCTCATAGGCTTCATCAGTAAATGGAACCTGGCGCTGGGCGCGCTGCAGGCTGGCAAGCCGCTGTATGTGGCGGTGCTGGTAGCAAGCGCGATGCTGGCTCTGACCTATTTGATGCCGGTCTGCCAAATGGCATATTTCAAAAAAGACCCGCAGGAGCAGTTCCGTACCTACGGCGAGATCAGCTACAGGATGCTGCTGCCGATCTGCTTTACAACGCTCCTGGCACTGGTTTTCGGCGTGATGCCGGAAATGTATCCAAACTTCTACGCAATGGCTGCGCAGGCGGCAGATAGCATCTGCCAGGGCTGGACTGGAGGTGTCTGGTGATGAAGATGACGAAAAGCACTTTGTATAAGCTTGTTCTTATAGTGGCGGTCATCGCTGCTGCTCTGGAGTTTTTCTTCGCTCATCCCCACTATCATGAGTGGTGGAACACCACGCCGGGCTTTAATCTGGTGTTTGGTTTTGCCGGCTGCTGGCTGCTGATCTTTGTAGCTAAAATAGTGATGACGCCGCTGCTGCAGCGTCCTGAAGATTATTATGAAGACGGAGGTGACGATGACGATGAGTAATCTGCACCCCGGTTTTATCCTGATCGCTGTCGGCCTGCTGGCTCTGTTAGTCCCTAAAAATCTGCGCCGGCTCCTGCTGGCGGTCGGCCCGCTTGTCAGCCTGGGCGCTGCCCTGACGCTGGAGCCGGGCCTGAATGCGACGCAGCCCTTTATCAACGGGATCACGCTGCATTATCTGCATGTCGATAAACTCAGCTGGGTCTTTGCCCTGATTTTCTGTATGATGGCGGCGATCGGCGGGATTTATGCCTGCCATAACAGCAACAGGATGGAAGCTTTCTGCTCTATGGCTTATGCCGGCAGTGCGCTGGGCGTGACCCTGGCGCAGGACTGGCTGACGCTGATCTTCTTTTCGGAGCTGATGGCGGCTACCTCGCTGTTTCTTATCTGGTGTAAAAAGACCCCTGCTTCGCGTCAGGCCGGTTACCGTTATCTGTTAGTGCATATGTTCGGCGGCAATCTGCTGCTGGCAGGCATTTTCTTAAAGGTCAGCGCCGGCGAGTATTTAGTTGCGCCGCTGGCGCAGGGCCCGTGGGATGCAGCCTTCTGGCTGATCTGCCTGGGCATTTCGATTAATGCGGCCGTAGTGCCGCTGCATGCCTGGCTGGTCGATGCTTACCCTGAAGGTACGATCACCGGCAGCGTTTTTCTGAGCTCGTTTACCACTAAAGTCGCTGTTTACTGCCTGATCCGCATTTTTGCAGGCACTGAGTTCCTGATCTGGTTCGGTGTGCTGATGGCCCTATATGGCGCCTGTTATGCGATCATGGAAAATGATATGCGGCGTTTGCTGGCTTACCATATCGTCAGTCAGGTCGGCTTCATGGTCGCCGGCGTAGGGCTGGGAACGGCTATGGCGCTGAACGGCGCGACAGCGCATGCTTTCAGCCATATCCTGTATAAATCCCTGCTCTTCATGTGCGCCGGCGCGATCATTTATGCGACCGGTATCCGCAAGATCAACCAGCTGGGCGGGCTGGCGAAAAAAATGCCGTTCACCTTCTGGTGCTTCGTGATAGCGGCTCTTTCGATTTCAGGTGTGCCGCTGTTCAACGGCTTCATCAGTAAATCCATTACGATCAGTGCCGCTGCCGCTGCTCATTACGGTTCGGTAGAACTGCTGCTGCAGCTGGCCGGCGTCGGTACGTTTTTGTCCATTGCCCTCAAGATGATCTATTTCATCTTCCTGGCGCCTGATACAGGCGTGGTCATCAAACGTGAAGTACCGAAGAACATGTATGCGGCCATGGGTATCGGCGCGACGCTGTGCGTGCTGTATGGCGTTTATCCCGAGCTTCTGTACAGGTATCTGCCTTTTGCCATGGAACCATATCACCCGTTCACTATCGACCATATCACTCAGTCCGTCGAGATGCTGGGCATGGCGATGCTGCCGTTTATGATGTATCTGCCGAAAATGATGCCGCATACGGCGTTGTCGCTGGATACGGACTGGTTTTACAGGAAACCTTTTGCCGGCATCGTGACCGGGCTGTCGTATTTGTGCTGTGCAGTCAGCCGGGCGCTGGGCAATGCCTGGGAGGTCTTCTACGAAAAATCTATGGAGCTGAGCCATAACCCGATGGAATTTTTAGACGCTAAGCCTTTGCGCAACAGCTCTAAATACAATCCGGAAAATTACCGGACCTCGATCGCCGATCCGATCATGATCACGTTAACAGTACTTTTCTGTTCCCTGTGTTATTTTATGGCGATCATTTAATAAAAAATAACGAACCGTACCAGTATTTAAAGCTGGTGCGGTTTTTTATTGACTAAATCCTGCCGCTGGCGTACAATGAAATCTATTGATATTTGAAGGAGTGCAGCTTATGCAGATTTCATTTCGCCTGGGCGTGATCTTTATTCTGCTGGCAGCAGCGGCCTGGGGACTGGGCGGCGTTGCCGGCCAGTTTTTGTTCCAATTTTATGACGTTAGCGCGCCCTGGCTCATTGCTGTCAGGCAAATCATTGCCGGTGTAGTCTTTTTAGGCTATCTGCTGCAGCGCGGCGAAAATATCTGGGCAGTGCTGCAGGATAAAACAGACCGCAAGGATCTGCTGGCATTTTCTTTTTTGGGACTTTTGGGCGCGCAGTTTGGTTTTTATTATACGATCTCACTGTGCAATGCGGCGACGGCAACAGTGCTGCAGTATACGGCGCCGATCTTTGTCATGCTGTGGATGGCCTGGAAGAATCGCTGTCTGCCTGAAGGCCGTGAGTTTGTCGGCATTTTTTTCGCACTGGTCGGCGTGTTCCTGATCGCTACTCACGGCAGCCTGGATTCTGTCGTCTTGTCACCGGCAGCTCTGGTCATCGGGATCATTTCTGCGGTTTCTCTGGCTTTTTATACAGTTATGCCCTTTCGGCTGCTGCAAAAATACTCGACGACGCTGATCATCGGCTGGGGGCAATTTTTATCAGGCGGCTTTCTCTGCCTCTTTATCAACCCTTTTGAACCCAGCGGGCATTGGGACGGAGCTGCGGTAGCCGCTATGGCCTACCTGATCCTGGGGGCGACGGTGCTGAGCTACAGCGTCTTTTTAGTGGGACTGAAAGTAGTCGGCGCGACTAAAGCCAGTCTGATCTCCTGTGCGGAACCTTTAGCTTCGATCATCGCCGTTGTTTTATGGCTGCACACACCGCTTACTTTGGAAGACCTTGTTGGCATGGCCTGTATCATTATGACGGTAGTGCTCTTGTCACTGCCTAAAAAATAACTAAAAAAACCAGGGAAGCAGACTTTTGTCCTTCTATATTTCGTGTTCGCTATGGTACAATATAAGTAATAAAAAAATAAAGGAGTTGATTATATGAGCATAAGTAGTTATTCCTATAAATATGGTCATGGCAGCAAGGAGTTTTCTTTAGATTCTGACCGGGTGCTTAAAGAAGTGACAGTTGCCAAAATGCCGCTCTTAGAAGATGTGAAAGCGGCGATCCTGGACGCTCTTTATCATCCGATCGGCAGTGCTCCGATCAACGAGCTGGTCCAACCGGGACAGAAAATAGCTTTTATCTGTAACGATCCGACGCGTGTAGCCAACAGCTTTGTTTTTATGCCCATTCTAGTCAACGAGATGAATAAATTAGGGATCAAAGACGAGGATATGCATATCGTCTTTGCCTTGGGTACGCACCGCAACATGACGCATGAGGAGATGGTGGAAGCTGTCGGCGCCGAGGTTGCCGGGCGGCTGCAGATGTATAACAGCGATGCCAAAGTCAGCGAAGACTTTGAGTATTTCGGCGAGACCTCCCGCGGTACTCCGGTCTGGCTCAACAAACATATCTGCCATGTCGACCACGTTATTATGACGGGTACGATCGTGCATCATTATTTCAGTGGCTACGGCGGCGGGCGCAAGGCTATTCTGCCAGGCGTGGCAGCAATGGAGACCGTCCGCGTCAATCACAGCTTTATGCTGGACCCTAATGCGGGTCTGGGCAAAACGACCGGCAATCCCGTTTATGAAGACCAGATGGAAGGCGTGGCCCTGTTTGCCAAAAATCATTCCGTCTTTCTTTTCAACGCGATCCTGAATGCACAGCATGAATTTTTAAAGATTTTTGCCGGCGACTATATCAAGGCGCATCAGGAAGCCTGCAAGTTTGTCGATCAGGTTTACGGCGTTGAGATCCCGCAGGCAGCCGATCTGGTCATTGCCAGCTGCGGCGGATATCCCAAGGATATCAACGTATATCAGCTGCAGAAAACGATGGACAACGCCTGGTGCGCTGTGCGCGAAGGCGGCGTAGTGATCATTATCGGTGAGTGCGAAGAGGGCAGCGGCTCGAAAGTACTGGAAGAAACCTGTAAAAGGCTGGGAACGGCGGACGCTATCAAAGCCGAATTGGAAAAGCATTTTGAGATCGGGGCCAATAAAGCCTATGCAGTAACGCGGCTTACTAAAAAAGCAAAATTTATTTTAGTTTCTTCGCTTGACCCGGAACTGGCGCATAACCTGCTGTTTGAAGCCGTTCCCACAGTAGAAGAAGCCCTTGCCGAGTCTGAAAAAACAATAGGTAAGGATTATAATATTATTCTGATGCCGGAGGGCAGTTTGACGGTGCCGCTTCTTCCAGCCTGAAGACAATAGTTTAAATATCAATTTAATTTGTATTTTTATAACTTATGACCATATTTAAAAACGATTGCAAATATTTTTATGCGTGAAAGTATTGCTTTAGCCTGAGGTTTAAGTTATAATAAATTCTACGAATAGTTAAAGTTGTATTCGTGGATATTAAAAAAGCTATCGTCTGTTGTATCTGCACTTTCGTGAATGCGGATTAAATTAAAAGGAGTTGTGAAGAAATGAACATTGATTACAAAGCTATTGGGGTCAGGATCAAAGCCGCCCGCGCACGTAAAGGCGTTACCCAAGGCTATATTGCAGAAGTAACCGGTTTGTCTACCCCGCATATCAGTAATATTGAAACAGGAAATACTAAATTAGGTTTGCCTACGATCATCCATCTGGCTAATGTGCTGGAGGTTTCCGTAGATGAGCTGCTCTGTGACAATATCCACCGCAGTGAAAAGATTTTCCAAAATGAGCTGGCAGAATTGTTGCAGGGCTGTGACGCTCATGATCTGCATCTGATTACGGAATTGGCCAAAGTAGTTAAGAAAAACAGCCTGAACGGTGTGAAAAAGACCAGAGGCCGCAAGCCTAAAAATAAAATCTGAAGAAAGCTTTTTTAACCTGCATTTCCAAAACCTTTATGATATAATATAAATATTAGTAAAAGCTGTAGTGAAAAGGTGGACGGAAGTTATGGATGAATTTGTAAAAGCAGAATTAGAAGATGCCGGCGTAAATGTTGATGAAACTTTAAGGCGTTTTATGAATAATGAAGCTCTGATGATAAAGTTTTTGAAAAAGTTTGTAGACGACGAAAATATGAAGCAGCTGCGCACACTCATTGCTGATAAAAAATATCAGGAAGTTCTGCCTGTTGCACATACGCTGAAAGGCGTATGCGGAAATCTGGGCTTTGTTAAATTATATGAGCTTTTTTCGAGAATGTGTCAGGATTGCCGCAGCGAGCAGTATGAGAATCTGGATGATATGTTTGCTCAAACTGAAGAGGACTATGCTAAAGTTGTAGAGGCAATCAAAAAAATCTAAGAATCAGGACCCGGAATTTATTCCGGGTCTTTTTTTATGTGCAAAGGAATTTAGCTTAAAGCTATTGCCAAGTAAAATTTGATAAAGTATAATAAAGCAACAAGAGTATTGAAAAATAGAGAAAAGCTAAAAATAATTATTATTAATAATTAGGGGCTTATTTTCGGAGGAAGACTATGCAGCTGAATGTTACTACTGATTATGCCATAAGGATCATTTTATATCTGGCGATCAAAAAAGAAATTGCCACATCGAAAGAGATCGGTGCGGCGATGGGGATTCCTAAAAATTATGTTTTAAAAATAACTCATAAACTTGTCGAGGCAGGGATCGTTGAAAGGTTGGTCGGTGCCCAGGGTGGTTTTCTGCTTATAAGAAAGAGCGGGGAGATAACCTTGCTGGAGATTATCGACATTATGGAGCCGACAACGAGGATCAATCGCTGTCTGGAAGCGGATAGATACTGCAGCCGGTATGCGACTGAAAATTGTCCGGTCCGTAATTTTTATTGCAGGCTGCAGGAAGGCTTGGAAAAAAGTATGGCTAAAATGACTATAAAGCAATTGCTGGCAGAGGCAAATTAAGCTTTGGGAAAGAATTATCGTATTATAAGCATGCAGCTTACAGTATGATAATTATGTCAGAGAAGCGTGTGAAAAAGTGAATATGTAAATTTGCACAGCAGGTAATATTGACAGCGCTTACCTGGTTGAGTTATACTATATGGCAGAGCTTATGATGCTCCTGATCGCTACTGTAGCTCAGCTGGTAGAGCATCTCATTCGTAATGAGAGGGTCGCAGGTTCAAATCCTGTCAGTAGCTCCAGCGTTTAGACGGTGCTTCGATTTTTTGAGGCGCCGTTTTTATTTGTTTCAAATAAAAGAATAGAGAAACTAAAAAACCGGACAATATGTCCGGTTTTTTAGTTTATTCAGCAGTTTTTTTATCCAGCAAGTATTTAGAAGGAATAAATTTAGGTGTGATGGTATAGGATTTCTCTACCCCGTTGCGTTTAATAACGAATTTTACCGGATTGCCTAAAAAGGGATTAAAAAAATCTGTTGTCCAAATTTTCTTTTTTGGAATTTTTTTGGTCAGTTGGCCGTTGATGCTGACCATAATGTCGCCTTTTCTAATACCGGCCAGTTCAGCAGGAAAACCAGGCTCTACAGCCTGTATTTCATAACCATTGTCAACCTTTTTATTACTCAGCGTGTAGCCGAACATATAACGTCCATTAAAATATTGTTTGACCATATTTAAAAGCGAGCGTTCTGTAACAGGATCGTTGACAGGTTGGACATCAACACCGCCGCTGTTGTAGTAAAGCGTTGCGACTTCGCTGATTGAAAGTACGACGTTGCTGCCGTTCTGAATAGTAGTAAAGTTAAGTTTGCTTTGCTGCGTTGCCACCTGGATCCCTAAAAAATTTTCACGGACATGGGTCGCCGTGAAGACAAGTCCGTATTCAGTGGCTGAATCAAGGATATAATTTTGACCGCTGGCTGTGATGAAGTTGACGATGTAATTATTTACTTCTTTACTGGTAACATTGTCGATCTGGATACTGGATGTCGCGCTGGCATGGCAACAGAGCGTTAAAAGCAGTAGTACCAGGATAAATATTTTTTTCATAATAACCCTCCCCTATGGCTCTTATTATAGAATAAGGATGGTTGCTGGTCAAACAGGCATTTGCGAAAAATCTAAACCGGCAGCAGGTGCTCGGTAACGGCAGCTTTAAGGACTTTTTTCCAAGCATATCAGAAAACAGTGAGCATTAAATAAATACTGTGTTATAATTAAAGCAAAATTAAGTAATTCAGAAGCCGGAGTAAGGAGGCGAAGTCCATGTATTATTCAACAGTATACCTGTCGCCGCTGGGCAAGATCACGCTGGCGTGTGATGCAGACGGAAAGAATCTTGTAGGACTATGGCTGGAGGGGCAGAAGCATTATGGGGCCAGCCTGGACGAGCCGCTGACAGAGAATGACAGTGTCCCGTTGTTTGACGCTGCCAAAAACTGGCTGGACAGATATTTTGCGGGCGCAGAACCTGAACTGGCTGAATTGCCGCTGGCGCCGCGCGGCAGTGAATTTCGTCAGGGGGTGTGGGAAATATTATGCGCTATACCTTATGGCGAAGTCATTACTTATGGTGCTATTGCTAAAAAAATGGCGGCCAGACTGCGGAAAAAAAGTATGTCAGGACAGGCGGTCGGCGGCGCTGTAGGGCATAATCCCATTTCTATTATCATTCCCTGCCACAGGGTAGTAGGTGCTGATGGCAGCCTGACAGGCTATGCCGGCGGTTTGGAGAAAAAAATCAGGCTGCTGGAACTGGAAGGCATAGATACAGCCCGGTTTTCGCTTCCGAAAAAAGGCACGGCGTTGTAGGGCTGCGGATCAAAGCGGAGGTAAAAGATGGCTGGATATGATGGAGAAAAAGTTGTGGATGCTGCCTTTGTGCAGAAAGTATATGAGATAGTGGCGCAGATACCTGTTGGCAAGGTAGCAACCTATGGCCAGATCGCCGAGCTGATCGGTGAAGCTTTGGCCGCGCGGGAAGTAGGGCATGTCATGAGCTGCGTGCCGGCGGAGCAGAAGCTGCCCTGTCACAGAGTCGTCAATCGTACGGGCGTCTTGGCGCCGGAATATGTTTTTGGCGGTCAGGACAAGCAGCGGGCCATGCTGGAAGCGGAGGGCGTGACCTTCCTGGCCGACGGGTGGATCGATATGACGCTGCATTTATGGGGCAAATACGAACAATTTGATATTTTTAATATGCCTCCAACGTGAGTTGGGCAAAGTTGACAAATGTGCAGGCAGATGCTAAAATAATTTTGTTTTCAGGTAACACCTCGGAGGGCAGCAGTGCCGGATAAGAGATATTCTCTTATCCGGCTTTTTCAGTTAATGAGCAAGGGGGCTGGTTTTAGTGTCAGAAGTAAATATTTCCTGCGGCAGGCAGCGGTATTTGGGCAATAAAGGACTGATTATACTGATAGCCGTTATGAATATGTTTGTGCCTTTGTCGATCGATCTGTATCTGCCGGCCTTACCGGCGCTGGGGGTAGAATTTGCGGCGTCGCCTTTACTGGTCAATCTGACGCTGGTTAGCTTTTTCTTCTTTTTTGCGGTGGGGATCTTATTATTTGGTCCGTTGAGCGATAAATACGGCCGCCGGAAGATCCTCTTATTGGGAATAGTTTTGTACACGCTGGCCAGCGGACTGTGTGCCGTTTCCGGCAGTATCCAGACGCTGATCGCTTACCGGATCATGCAGGCGCTGGGCGCCGGCAGTATGGTCGCTGTCTCGATGGCGGTAGTCAAGGATGCTTTTTATGGCACGACTAAGAACCGGGTGCTGGCATTAGTGCAGGCGATGGCTGTCATCGCGCCGATGGTGGCCCCCATTGTCGGCGCCTTTTTGCTGCAATTCGTCAGCTGGCGCGGCACTTTTGTCGTGTTGATCGCTGCCGGAGCGCTGAATTTGCTGGCCAGCTGTTTTTTTGAAGAAACACTGCCGCTGAACCAGCGGTATGCAGGCAGCTTTTGGAGCACTTTTGGCAGGCTGGCCGTAGTTGGCCGAAATGTGGGCTTCACAGGTTTTCTGACCGTATTTTCACTGCTGGCGGCACCTTATATGGCTTATGTAGCCGTGTCGTCTTACGTTTATGTGCAGTATTTCGGCCTCAGTGAGCAGGTCTACAGTTATTTCTTTGCTGCCAATTCTTTCTTTGCCGTTATCGGACCGTTTTTATATATGAAGCTGATAGGGATTGTGACGCCGCGGCAGTTCACATATGGCTGTTTTATTTTTACCGCTGCTGCGGCAGTGGCCCTGCTGACAGTAGGCAGCCTCTCGCCCTGGTGCTTCCTTATGGCATTTCTGCCGGTGACGGTTATGGAGAGCGCGGCGCGTCCGTTCAGCACAGCGATTTTATTAGATCAGCAGAAAACTGATATTGGTTCGGCTTCTTCGCTGATCAATGCGGTGAATACTGTTTTCGGCAGCTTGGGAATGCTGCTGGGCGCTTTGAACTGGGGTAATTTTATTGACGGTCTGGGCATTATCACTGCTGTCTGCGCCATACTGGCGATTGGCGGCTGGTGCTTTTTGCTGCATTTTAAGGTGCGGATCGAAGGCTTGTAAAAGTATTTGGCGGTGGAAGCAGCTGACTTTATTCTGTAAAATATTACGGAGACGGCAGCTGCTACTTTACATCTTGGCAGAGATGTATTATACTGGCATTGTTTTTTAGTTTAGGATGGCCTGCGGGCAGAGGTAAAATCAGGGGAGTTATGATGAGATGATGTTGTTGCAAAAGTTTACAAAAGATCTGAAACAGGAATTTACAGGCTATGATAAAAGCAGCCTGGTCAGCGATCTGCTGGCTGGCCTGACGGTGACCGCCGTGGCGATACCTCTGGCACTGGCGTTTGGCGTCGGCAGCGGCGCTACGGCAGCGTCGGGCCTGATCACGGCGATCGTTGCCGGACTGCTGATCAGTGCGTTAGGCGGCGCTTATTATCAGATATCGGGGCCGACCGGCGCGATGGCAGCCATTTTGATGTCGATCGTAGCTAAATATGATATGCAGGGTGTTTTTATCGCTACTGTTTTGGCGGGGATAATTTTGATCGTTGCCGGGCTGTTGCATTTGGGCAAGTTGATTTCTTTTATTCCCATGCCGGTCATTACCGGTTTTACGTCAGGTATTGCCGTGATCATCGCACTGGGGCAGATCGACAATTTTTTCGGTGTGCAGTCGCAGGGCGCTTCAACGCTGGAAAAGCTGCTGAGTTATAGTCAGCTGGGCTTTACGCCTAATTGGGAGGCGGCGGGTATCGGTGGTTTCGTAGTGCTAACGATGCTGATTTTTCCAAAATTATTTGGTACAGCCATACCAGCCTCCTTATTAGCGATCATTCTGGCGACGCTGGGCAATTTGCTGTATGGCTTTGACGTAGCTGTAGTGGGAGAGATACCTACGACTTTGTTTTTAGATGATCGTCTGGAATTTGCTGGCTTGCTGGATTTTAACCGTTTGACAAATCTGCTGGCACCTGCCGCCAGTATCGCAGTGCTGGCGATGATCGAAAGTCTGCTGTGCGGTGCTACCGCGGGCAGAATGACGGGCGCGCCTTTAGACAGTAACCGTGAGCTGGTGGCGCAGGGCGTCGGCAATCTGGTCGTGCCTTTCTTTGGCGGCATTCCGGCAACGGCAGCGATCGCCCGTACCAGCGTAGCTGTTAAGTCGGGCGCAAAAACAAGGCTGACCGGCATTTTTCATGCTTTAGGTATCCTGGCGGCGATGTTTATTCTAGCGCCGGTAATGTCCAAAATACCTTTAGCGGCCCTGGCCGGTGTGTTGATGGTCGTTTCCTGGCGCATGAACGAGTGGGCGACGATCGGCTTTATGGTTGATGGTAAATTTGCTGGAGCGATCTTTAAATTTATCATTACGATGCTGTGCACGATTATTTTTGATTTAACGACGGCGATCGTGGTCGGTGTGATGATTGGACTGATCCTGCAAACTGTGCGTTTCTCGCATCTGCGGATCACGTATGACGAGATCGATCCCAACAGACTGCATGACCATAATTCTTCGCTGCCTGAAAACGGGCTGGTCTGCTATATCACCGGGCCGATAGTTTTTGCCAATACGGAACGGCTGGAAGGCATAGCAGAAAAAGCGCAGGCCTACAGCTATGTGTATTTCTCCATGCGCGGCGTTCCTGACATGGATATTTCGGGGACACAGGAGTTTGGTAAGCTGATTGCCCGTCTGCAGGCAGAAGGTAAGGAAATCTATTTGTGCAGCGTGCAGGAGGACGCCATGGAAATGATGCGCCGCGGCGGTATTTATGCCATGGTGGGACAGGACTGCGTGTATTGGAGCGTAGAGCGGGCTTTATGCCACGGTCATTAAAGCACAAATAACGAGATCAATAATAGTCTGTTCAGAAGTGGAAGCGGCTGTAGAAGATATAAAAATAAAGTAAAGGGCCTGCCGGATGATTTCCGGCAGGCCCTTTATGCAGTTACTGAATTTTTTAGACGGGAGAATTTTCTGATCCAGAACTGCCTGTAAGAGAAACTGTGTCCCAGCAGTTTATATTTTAACGATCAGCACAGGAACTTCGGCATACATGGCAACCTTAGAGCTGACACTGCCGAGGATAAATTCGGCGACAGCGTTCAGGCCGCGGCTGCCAATAACAATCATCGTGCAGCCGGATTTTTTGGCGGCTGTCAGAATTTGCTGAGCGGCGTTACCGATCAGAGTTTCATAATGAACAGGAACTTTTGCGGCGGCAGTCTGCTTTTTGGCGGCTTCCATCAATTCCTTGCCGGCCAGCTCATACAGCTCGTTAGTCTGTTTGACCATGGCGGCATTCAACTGGTTCATGATCGTCGATCTTTTGCTGTAAGGTTCGATTGCGTGCACTACTGTTACTTCAGCATCAAGCTTCTCGGCCAGATTAATGCCGTAATCAAGAATTTTACCAACCGAATCGGAACTGTCGATAGCAATTAAAATTTTCTCTTTCATATAAATCCCTCCCTAAAGTTGCAGT
Source organism: uncultured Phascolarctobacterium sp. (assembly GCF_958349595.1). Classification (NCBI taxonomy): domain Bacteria; kingdom Bacillati; phylum Bacillota; class Negativicutes; order Acidaminococcales; family Acidaminococcaceae; genus Phascolarctobacterium; species uncultured Phascolarctobacterium sp. The sequence goes on from NZ_CATWDQ010000002.1 coordinate 48,128, forward strand.
CTTATGCTTCACTTGACGATTAGTCTTTTCTTTAATATCATTATAACAACAATAAATTTATACTTAAAATACTTGTTTTAGAAAATATAATACCTAAAAAGTATGAATGGAGGAAGGTTTATGAATTTGCAGCAAATGCGGTATTTTGTAACGGTTGCGCGCCTGGGAAATGTTACAGAGGCTGCTAAAGCACTGCATATTGCCCAGCCGCCCTTAAGCAGGCAGATCAAGCAGCTGGAACAGGAATTAGGCGTAGAATTGTTTGACAGGTCAGGACGGCGTCTGCATTTAACAGAAACAGGGCATTTGCTGCTGCACCGGGCGGAAGAGATTTTAAATCTGACGGACAGGACGATGTGTGAGTTATCCAGCAATGAACTGGGGCAGGAAGGTATTCTATCGCTGGGAGTCGTAACTTCGATGGGGTTGATGGTACTGCCGCAGCTGATCGCCGCTTTTAAAGAGGAGTATCCGAAAATAACCTATCGTTTATTGATCGGTGAGACACTGCGGGTGATCGAGCTGCTGGAGAAGGGGATCATCGAGATAGCGATCGTGCATCTGCCGGTCGACGAGGATTCCTTTGACAGCTATAAGCTGCCGCCGGAACGGCTGGCGCTGGTTTATGATGCGGCGGTTTTTCCGCAGCTGCATGGGGATTATGAGCTGCCTGTGAGCCGGCTGCAGGGACTGCCGCTTTTATGCCATCGCCGCTATAAGGAGCTGATGGAACAGGCAGCTCAAAAAAACGGTATCCAGGCACAGTTTTTCTGCCTCAGCGACGATAGTAATTCATTGATCGCCTGGGCGAAAGCCGGGCTGGGTCTGGCAGTGATCCCTGAGTCAGCGGAAGCGATCGCTTAGCGTGAGGGTTTAGCCTGTATCCGTTTTGCGGACCGGAGTTTGATGACAACGGCGGCGGTAGTCTGGGCACGAAAGCATTATCATGCGCCGACAACGCGCAATTTTATCAGTTTCATCCCGCAGTATTTTGAACAGAAGAAAAAGTGAAGGCAGCTTTACTGCCCAAAACAAAAGCCACGGAACTTTTACAGTTCCGTGGCTTTTAGTATAAGCGTTATTTCGTTATTTCCAGGCTGGTAAGATCGTGCCCTGGAAGTGGTCCAGAATGAATTTTTCATTGTCAGCCGACTGATAGATCGCTTTCAGCTTGGCGATCCGGGGATCGTTTTCGTTAGTCTTTTTGGTAACGAAGATATTGACAAACGGATTGTCAGCAGATTCCAGAATGATGGAATCTTTAGTAGGATTAAGACCGGCGGGAATAGCATAATTGGCGTTGATAACTGCCAGCGTTACGTCGGGCAGGCTGCGGGGAATTGTCGCCGCGTCCAGTTCCAGAAATTTGAAGTTATGCGGATTTTCAGTAATATCAGCAACAGTGGTAGTGACGTTTTTATTGTCTTTGACTTTGATCAGGCCGGCATTAGCCAAAACCAGGATGGCACGGCCGCCGTTGGACGGATCGTTGGGGATACCGATAGTGGCGCCGTCAGGAATAGCGTCGCCTTTTTTCAAGGTTTTAGAATAAGCTGCCATCGGGAAGTTAACGGTTTTAAAAACTTCGACCAGATCAAATTTAGGCTCTTTTTTCAAGGTAGCGTCCAGGTAGGGACGATGCTGCATGCTGTTGGCAAAAACCTCGCCCTGGAAGAGCGCCACGTTGGGAGTGACATAGTCGTTGAATTCGACAACTTCTACTTTCAAGCCTTGTTTTTCAGCCAGTTTTTTGACGTTATCCATGATTTCGGCATGAGGGCCGGCAGTAACGGCGATTTTTACAGGTGCGTTGGCTTCAGGTGCTTTGGCTGCTTCTTTTTTGTCGCCGTCGCAGCCGAAGGTGGTGAATGCAGCCGCGCATAATGCAGCCGCGACCAGGATCTTAGTAAGTTTTGTCATGAGAATATCCCCTTTACAAGATGTTTTTAAAGTTTATTTTTGTTAAGCTTTTTGGAAAAATAATCGCCTAAGGACTGAATGGACTGCACCATAACGATCAGGACGACAACGGTGATCAGCATTACGTCCATCTGAAAACGCTGATAGCCGTAACGGATCGCCAGGTCGCCCAGGCCGCCGCCGCCTAAAGTGCCGGCCATGGCCGAATAACCGATCAGAGCGATCACGGCGAGCGTGATACCTAAAACGATGGAATGCAGGGCTTCCGGCAAAAGCACTTTGCGGATGATCTGCAGCGGACTGGCGCCCATTGCCTGCGCTGCTTCGATAACGCCGTGGTCGATTTCCAGCAGCGAGGACTCGATGATGCGGGCAATAAAGGGTGCGGCCGAGATCGTCAGCGGTACGATAGAAGCGGTAGTGCCGATCGAAGAACCGACTAAAAGACGGGTCAGCGGAATGATCGCTACCATTAATATAATGAAGGGAGTAGAACGGGTAGCATTGACGATAGCGCCTAAAACGCTGTTGACAGGCGCGTTGGGCAAAATATGGTTTTTACGGGTGACGGTCAGGATCACGCCGAGCGGTACGCCGATAAGTGTGGCGAGGATCGTGGAAGCCAGCACCATATAGCAGGTTTCCCAAAAGGATTTAAGTAAAAGTGCTAACATTTCAGGAGACATAACCGATCACCTCAACTTTCAGCTGCTGTTCGTGCAGATAGTGCAAAGCATTTTTGATACCTGCGGCGCTGCCGGAAATTTCGATGACCAACGTGCCGAAGGGAATATCCTTGAGCGAGTCGATATTGCCGTAGATGATATTGATATCGACGTCGAATTTTTTGACCATGCCGGAAACGATCGGGTCGCCGGCGGAGTTGCCGATGAAGGACAGCCGCACGATCAGCTTGCTGCCTTCAGTATAAGTGTCACTGAGGGCCGAGGACTGCAGCAGTGCCGGCAGCTCGACATTGTTGATGCTTTTGATGAAATCCCTTGTAGTGGGTTTCTGCGGATCGGTGAAAACGTCAATCATCGAACCTTCTTCAATGATCTCGCCGTTTTCGATAACGGCTACCCGGTCGCAGACCTCTTTCACGACCTCCATCTGGTGCGTGATCATGACGATGGTCAGATTCAGGCGCTTGTTGATATCCTTGAGCAGGTCCAGAATGGATTTGGTGGTCTGCGGGTCAAGGGCCGAGGTCGCTTCGTCGCACAGCAGCACCTTTGGATCGCTGGCCAGAGCGCGGGCGATACCGACGCGCTGTTTCTGTCCGCCTGACAGCTGGCTGGGATAATAATCGCCGCGGTCCTGCAGCTGTACCAGCTCCAGCAGCGGCTGTACCCGTTTTTGGATCTCATCCTGGGGCAGTCCCTGGATCTCCAGCGGGAAGGCGATATTGTCGTAAACTGTACGGGAGGCCAGCAGGTTAAAGTGCTGGAAGATCATGCCGATGTTCTGGCGCGCTTTGCGCAGCTGCTGGTTGCTCATGGCGGTCAGCTCCTGACCGTCCACAAAGACCTGCCCGCCTGTCGGTACTTCCAGCATATTGATGCAGCGGATCAGGGTCGACTTACCGGCGCCGCTGAGGCCGATGATGCCGAAGATCTCGCCGGCGTTGATATGCAGATTGGTTTTCTTTAAAGCGTGGATATCGCCTGCGTTGCTGTAGTAGGTTTTTTCCACATTGCGTAAATCGATCATACAGCGTTCCTCTTTCTTTTCTAAAATCGTAAAAAAACCCTTCACACAGGTGAAGGGTAACGAATACATATCGTACTGCTTCATCTGCCGGATTTACATCCGTTGGATTTGGCACCGTTCACTCAGTGATGGTTGCCGTAGCTTCATAGGGCCAGTCCCTCGGCTACTCTTGATGAAATACCGTTTGGAGTTGTTAAACAAAATAATACACTTACAAACGGCGCTTGTCAATAAAAATTTTTAAATTTTTGTAAAAAGCCTTGCCTTTCACAAGATAAAGTGATAAAGTATAAAAGAAAAATGGTAGCAGTACCATCTAATTTTAAGGAGGCAATCATGGCTGCAAAAACCAGAGACCATTTGACCGACCAGTTATTTAAAGCGATCCTCAGCTTAAAAGACGAGGGACAATGCTCAAACTTTTTTGAAGATATCTGTACTATCAGCGAGCTGAAATCCATGGCGCAGCGCCTGGAGGTGGCCAGGATGCTGGATGCGGGCAGTATTTATGAGGAAATAGTAGAAAAAACAGGCGCCAGCACGGCAACGATCTCCCGCGTCAAACGCTGCCTGGTTTATGGGGCCGATGGTTATAATTCGGTGATGCCGATACTGAAAAAGGAAGCGAAGCCAGATGCTGAATAATAAAGCGCTGCAGGTACCGTATGGGACCCGGGACGTGCTGCCGGGAGAAGCGGGCGCCAGGCGCATAATAGAAAATAAGCTGGCTGCGACTTTTAAAGCCTGGGGCTATGACGAGGTGATCACGCCGACCTTTGAATACCTTGATACCTTTGCCGCCGCCGGACAGTTGTCGGACAGCAGCTTTAAATTTTTTGACCGGCGCAATAATATTTTACTGCTGCGTTCGGATATGACGACGCCTTTGGCACGGCTGGTAGCGACGCGGCTCAATGAAGGGCCTGCGGTGAAAAGGCTTTTTTATCTGGCCAATTTGTTTCGTTATGAAGAAGCACAGGCCGGGCGGCAGTGCGAATTCAATCAGGCCGGCGTAGAACTGATGGGCGCGGCCGGGCCTTCGGCAGATGCCGAGATGCTGGCTTTAGCGGTGGCTTCGCTGCAGGCGGCGGGTCTGCAGGATTTTGTGATCAGCGTTGGCCAGATCGATTTTATCAACGGCCTGATCGAAGCGGCAGAGGTTACGGCAACGCAGGCCCAGGAATTGAAACGCTGCCTGATCGAGCATGACGTGGTACGACTGGAAGCGCTGGTAGATGGCAGCAGGATGCCCTTAGAGCAGAAGGCGCTGTTCAAGGAACTGCCCTTTCTGCACGGCGGCTTAGAGCTGTTGGATAAGGTGGAGGCATGCGGGCTGAACTCTACCAGCGCTCAGGCTGTGCAGGATCTGCGCGAGATCTATGCTTTGGCTGCGGCTTATGGTGCGGCAGCTTATCTGCGTTTTGACCTGGGACTTTTGCGCGACCTTGATTATTATACAGGTATGCTGTTTGAAGGCTATGCCGAGGATATGGGCTTCCCGATCATTGGCGGCGGCCGTTACGATACGATGATGGAAAATTTTGGTAAATCGTGCCCGGCGACCGGCTTTGCTATCGGCATCGACCGGATCATGCTGATTTTGAGCCGCCGCGGGCAGCTGGATAATATCAGCAGCTGGGATGTTTTGGTAGCGTGGCAGGCGGGCTGTTTACCGCAGGCGATCGTGCAGGGCATGCGTCTGCGCCGGAGCGGCAAGACCGTGAAGCTGGCGACAGAACCGTTGAGCCAAAGCGAAGCTGTGGAAGCGCAGCGCGCTAACGCCTGTGATACACTGCTGTATATCGAAGAATGATAAAGGAAGTGCCGTGATGGATTATATTACCGTAGCGCTGCCGAAGGGCAAGCTGTTCCAGAAATCTGTGGACCTGCTGGCTAAAGTCGGCTACAGCGCCGATAACGTAACAGAGGATTCGCGCAAGCTGGTCATCAGTAATGAGGCCAGCCGGGTGCGTTTTATAATTACCAAAACTGTCGATCTGCCGACGTATGTGGAATACGGTGCTGCCGACATCGGGATCATCGGGAAAGACGTGCTGCTGGAGGAACGCAAGGATGTTTATGAGCTGCTGGACCTGAAATACGGACGCTGCCGTTTGATGCTGGCAGTGCCGGAGCAGATGCAGCGGCCCAAGCTGACTGATTACGCACATTTACGGGTGGCGACTAAATATCCTAACTGCGCGCAGGAATATTTCCGCAGTCTGGGGATTCAGACCGAGATCATCAAGCTTAACGGCTCGATCGAGCTGGGGCCGATGGTGGGACTGTCGGAGCTGATCGTTGATATTGTGGAAACAGGGCGGACCCTGAAAGAAAACAAACTGGTGGAGGTAGATTCCATCTATACGGCGACGGCACGGCTGATCGCCAACAGGGTCAGCTTTAAACTGAAATTTGACCGGCTGGATAAGCTGGTACGCGATCTGCGTAAGGTGCTGGATGAGGAGGAAGAACAATGCAGGTAACAGATGCCAGAGGGATGAGCGCTGCCGAGATTGCGGCGCTGATGCAGAAAAAAGCTTTTGATGAATGTGAGCTGTCGCCGGGAGTGCAGGCAGGCGTTACTGCGATGTTCGGCGCGCCGCTGACTGCGGCGCAGGTAGTAGATAAGATCGTTGCCGACGTCAGGGGAAGCGGCGATGACAAGCTGCTGTATTATACCAATCTGCTGGATAAGGCAGGCCTGACCGCTCAGAATATCCGTGTCAGCGAAGCTGAATTTGCGGAAGCAAGGCAGTCGGTCGATACGGAAGTAGTGGAAGCTATCAAACGGGCGATCGCCAATGTGCGCCGCTTCCACGAAGAACAAATGCCCAAGTCCTGGCTGACCAACCGCGACTGCGGCGCTATGCTGGGGCAGAAGGTGACGCCGGTGGATTCCGTCGGTATCTATGTGCCGGGAGGCACGGCGGCTTATCCTTCCTCTGTGATCATGAACGCTGTACCGGCAACTGTGGCTGGTGTGCCGCGCATCGTGATGGCGGTGCCGCCGGGAAGTGACGGCAAGGTCAATCCTTATGTGCTGGTCACAGCCGGGCTGATCGGCGTGACGGAGATTTATAAAATGGGCGGGGCGCAGGCCGTGGCCGCACTGGCTTTTGGTACGGCGACCGTACCGAAGGTAGCAAAGATCACCGGGCCGGGCAATATTTTTGTAACGCTGGCGAAAAAGGCTGTTTACGGCCACTGCGACATCGATATGCTGGCTGGTCCCAGCGAAATACTGATCGTCGCTGACGGCAGTGCTGATCCGCAGTATCTGGCGGCTGACCTTTTGAGTCAGGCAGAGCATGATCCGCTGGCCAGCGCTATTTTGGTCACGGACAGCGAACTGCTGGCCAATGCTGTTGCGGCCGAGCTGGAAGTGCAGCTGGCGGCTTTGCCGCGGCAGGAGATCGCCGCTTTATCCTTGACCAATCATGGCAGGATCATCGTGGCGTCGGATATGGAAACAGTGATCGAAATGGCAAATATTTCAGCACCGGAGCATCTGGAAGTGATGACGAAAGAGCCTTTTGCGCTGCTGCCGTATCTGCGTAATGCCGGCGCAATCTTTCTGGGCGCTTATTCGCCCGAGCCTTTGGGCGATTATTACGCCGGCCCGAACCATATCCTGCCTACCGGCGGCACGGCCCGTTTCTATTCGGTGCTGAATGTGGAAACCTTTATGAAAAAAACCAGTATCATCGCATATACGCAGGGCGCTTTAGCCGCTGTGGGCAGCGATGTGATCAAAATGGCCGAAGCCGAAGGGCTGCAGGCCCATGCCAACGCTATCCGCGTACGCATGGAAAAGAGGTGACGAGATGGCTGGATTTAATGCGAGAAGTGGTTTAGAAACCCTGGAAGAATATGCGGTCGAGCATGTGGCGGCCGAGATCATCGTCAATGCCAACGAAAGTAATTACGGTCTGCCGCGACCGGTAGAACAGGCTGTGGCTTCCAAACTGGCCGGTTTTCCTTTTAACCGCTATCCGCCTATGCAGGCAGAAACGCTGCGGGAACTGATCGCTGACGACCTGGCGCTGGACGCTGATAATATCCGTATCGGCAACGGGTCCAGCGAGCTTTTGCAAATGGCCTGCTATGCTTTTGGCGGCCAGGGCCGCAAGATCGCCTTTCCTTATCCGTCTTTTTCCATGTACGGCGTTTACACGCAGCTGGCCGACAGTATTGCCGCGCCATATCCGCTGACGCTGGCAGGCTATATCGATGCCGATAAGGTCATCGAATTCTGTAGGGCGGAGCAGCCGGCGCTTTTGATCGTCTGCAATCCCAATAATCCTACTGGCAATTATAATCCGCTGGCAGTTATGGAAAAGATTTTGGCTAATGTCAGCTGCCCGGTAGTGATGGACGAAGCCTATATGGAGTTTGCCAAAGGCAGCGACGTCGATCCGCAGGATCTGCGGCCGCTGAATAAGCTGAAGCTGGTGGCAGGTTCAACCTTGGCTCTGACCGGGAAATACAGCAATTTTATGTGCTTACGCACTTTTTCCAAGGCCTATGGCCTGGCGGGACTGCGGGTAGGCTATGCCGTGGGCAGTGCCGGCATTATGCGCATTTTGGGCAAAACGCTGCTGCCTTACCATGTCAATGCCTGGTCCTTAACAGTAGCCGAAGAGGTCTACCGTCATAAAGATTTATATCAGGAGCGGATCGCAGCGATCATCGAGCAGCGGGAAATGCTGCGGGAACAGCTGGAGCAAATGGGATTGAAGGTCTGGCCCTCGGCGACCAATTTTCTGACCTGCTGCCCGCAGGGAGAGCTGACCAGGCGTTTAGCGGCAACCTTTATCAGGGAATACGGCCCGCAGGGCGAAAAAACAGAACAGATGCAGGCGGGGCTGTATCTCTACCGGAAGCTGCTGGAGCAGAAAATTTTAGTGCGCGACTACACCGGTCATCCGGTGCTGCAGGGCTGTCTGCGGATCACTATCGGCCTGCCGCAGGAAAATGCCGAAATGGCAGTCCAGCTGCAGCGTTTGTGCACAGAGGAGGAAACATGATGCGTAAGGCTGTCAAAGAACGTAAAACTTTAGAAACGGCTGTCAGCGTCAGCGTTGACCTTGACGGCCGCGGCCAGGCTGAGATCGCTACCGGCGTTGGTTTTTTGGACCATATGCTGATTTTGCTGGCCAGACATGGCTTCCTGGATCTGAAGGTACAGGCGCAGGGCGATCTGCAGGTCGATTGTCATCACACAGTGGAGGATTGCGGCATCGTATTAGGTGAAGCAATCAAAGCCGCCGTGGGCGATAAAGCCGGTATTCACCGCTACGGTAATTGTTTTATTCCCATGGATGAAGCTTTGGCGCAGGTCGTGCTGGACTTTTCCGGGCGTCCTTATCTGGTTTTTGAAGCCGAGCTGCCTAAAATAACTTTGGGCAATTACGATACAGAAATGACGGAGGAGTTTTTCCGCGCCGTGGTCGTTGCCAGCGGTATGACCTTACATATCCGTGTGCTGTATGGCAAAAACGTACATCATATTATTGAGGCGGTCTTCAAAGCCTTTGCCCGTGCTTTGGCAGAGGCTGTAGCTGCTGACCCGCGCGTTGAGGGCGTGATGAGCAGCAAGGGGGCTTTATGAGTTCTAAGATAGTGATCGTTGATTATGGTATGGGCAATCTGCACAGCGTTAATAAAGCGATCGCTGCCGTGGGCGGCGAGCCGCTGATCACCAGTGATGCCGAAAGCATTGCCCGGGCTGAAAAGCTGATCCTGCCGGGAGTGGGAGCTTTTGGCGACTGTATGGCCAATTTGGCTGGCAGCGGTCTGATACCTGTCTTGCAGGATTATCTGCACAGCGGCAGGCCGTTTTTGGGGATCTGTCTGGGGATGCAGATGCTGTTTGAAGGCAGCGACGAAGCGCCGGGTGTTAAAGGATTAGGCTATTTTCAGGGGCAGGTGCGCAAACTGAGCACTGCTTTAAAAATTCCCCATATGGGCTGGAACCAGCTGCAGCTGCGTAACAGCTCGCCGCTGCTGGAAGCGGCGGCAGGCGAATATGTGTACTTCGTGCACAGCTTTCATGCCGAGCCGCAGGATCAGAGCATTATTACTGCTGTCTGTGATTACGGTATGGAAGTCACGGCTTCTGTGGGCAGGGGCAGCGTGCAGGCTTTTCAGTTCCATCCAGAAAAATCGAGCCGGGCAGGCCTGGGTCTGCTGCGTGCGTTTAAGGAGTGGCAGCCATGATCATTTTTCCGGCGATAGATATTCGCGGCGGCCGCTGCGTCAGGCTGACGGAAGGCCGCTTTGACCAGGAAACTGTTTTTGCCGATGACCCTTCGGAAATGGCTGCCCGCTGGTCGGCAGCGGGAGCCGAATATTTACACGTGGTCGATTTGGATGGCGCTTTGGCCGGGGCAGGGCGTAACCTGCCGGCGATCAAGAAGATTCTGGAGTATGCCTCCATGCCGGTGCAGGTCGGCGGCGGCATCAGGACGCTGGCGGCGGCGGCGGAGCTGCTGGAGCTGGGCGTCAGCCGTGTGATCCTGGGTTCGGCGGCAGTGCGTGAGCCGCAGCTGGTAGCGGAAGCCTGCCGGGAATTTCCCGGACAGGTGGTGGTTGGCATCGACGCCAAAGACGGTAAAGCCGCGATCGAAGGCTGGGGTGTCAGCGGTGGTATCGATGCCGTGGAGCTGGCGCGTAAAATGGCAGCTGTCGGTGTCGAACATATCATCTTTACTGACATCAGCCGTGATGGTAAACTGAACGGCGTCAACGTAGAAGCTACTGCCGCCCTGGCTCAGGCCAGCGGCGTTAAAGTTATTGCCAGCGGCGGAGTGGCGTCTGTGGACGATATTCGCCGATTGCAGCAGCGTGCTGCTGACGGTATCGAAGGCTGCATTATCGGCAAGGCCATTTATACCGGCGCTATCGACCTGCGGGAAGCGCTGCGGGTCGCAAAGGAGGGCTGCTGAGTGCATACCAAAAGAATCATTCCCTGTCTGGATGTCAAAGCAGGGCAGGTAGTCAAAGGCACCAATTTTGTGGAGCTGCGTAATGCGGGCGACCCGGTCGAGCTGGCGGCCCTGTATGACAGCGAAGCCGCTGACGAACTGGTTTTTCTGGACATCACGGCTTCCGTCGAGCAGCGCAAGTCCATGCTGGACGTGATCAACCGTACGGCAGGGCAGGTGTTTATGCCGCTGACTGTCGGCGGCGGCATCAGCACGGTGCAGGACATCCGCCATGCTTTGCAGGCCGGAGCTGATAAGATCTCGGTCAACACAGCGGCGGTCAAAAATCCGCAGCTGATCGCTGACGGAGCCAAGCTGTTCGGCAGTCAGTGCATCGTTGTGGCTGTCGATGCCAAACGCTGCAGCGAAGGTAAATGGGAAGTTTATGTGCAGGGCGGACGTACGCCGACGGGTATCGACGTATTGGATTGGGTCAGACGGGCAGTAGAGCTGGGCGCCGGCGAGATATTGCTGACCAGTATGGATGCCGACGGTACCAAAAACGGTTATGACATCCCGTTGACGCGGGCTGTGGCCGAAGCGGTAAGCGTGCCTGTGATCGCCAGCGGCGGCGCTGGCAGACTGGAACACTTCTATGATGTTTTGACGGAAGGCAAAGCCGATGCTGTTTTAGCGGCGTCAGTCTTTCACTATAAAGAATTTACGATCAGGCAGGTCAAAGAATACCTGCGGTCTAAAGGTGTAGAGGTGAGATTATAATGCAAGTAGATTTCTCGAAGATCAAATTTGACGAACAGGGCTTAGTACCTGCCGTAGTGCAGGATGCGGCAACCAATGCTGTTTTGATGCTGGCCTATATGAACGGCGCTTCGCTGGCTAAAACTGTGGAAACAGGCTATACCTGGTTCTGGAGCCGCAGCCGTCAGGAACTGTGGAACAAAGGCGCTACCAGCGGCCATGTGCAGAAGGTCATCAGCATCGATTATGATTGCGACGGTGACAGCCTGCTGGTCAAGGTAGAGCAGAAGGGCGCAGCCTGCCATACTGGTAACTATTCCTGCTTCAGCTATCCGCTGTGGAACAGCGGCGCCGGCAAAAACCTGCCCGTGCCCGAACCGGATGGAATCCACGGCGTGCTGACCGAGCTGTACCGCGTTATTCAGGATAAGCGCGTCCACGGCGGCGAAAAATCCTATACCCGCTATCTGTTTATGTCAGGTCAGGATAAGATCTTGAAAAAAGTTGGCGAAGAAGCGGCTGAAACGATCATTGCTTCCAAAAATAATAATGCTAAGGAAGTTTTGTACGAAATGTCCGATCTGTGGTATCATTGTCTGGTACTTTTGGCCTACCACAACATCAATCCGGTGGAATTGCTGGGTGAGCTGGGCGGACGCCGCAGTAAGGAAAACAACAGCAAATATTAAAAATGGAAACCTCCTGCGGAGAGCGGGAGGTTTCTTTGCTGAAAATTTACAGCCGTCCGGCAGATTTTATGCTACAATGACAGGTAAGAAAGACAGTAATGAAGAAGGTGCAAGCATGGAAAAAACGGTTTTAGTTATCGGTCACCGCAATCCTGATACAGATTCGGTCTGTTCGGCTATCGCCTATGCTTACTTAAAGCAGCAGTTGGGCTTGAAGGCAGTGCCGGCCCGTGCCGGCAAGATCAATCCGGAAACACAGTTCGTATTGGAGCATTTTAATGTTCCGGTGCCGAAACTGGTGGACGACCTGTATCCGCGGTTAAGCGATATTCGTTTGGCGCAGCCGCCGACAGTGGGGCCGGCTGCTTCGCTGCGTGATGTGGGCCGACTTTTTGTAGAACATGAAGGCTTGAAATCCGTGCCTGTGCTGGATACGGATAAGAATATCGTCGGGATCATCACCGTCGGCGACCTGGCTAAACGATATTATAACGAGCTGTCGATCCAGGATCTGGACGATGGTGAAACCGATTATAGTAGTATCGTACATACTTTAGACGGTCAGCTGATCTGCGGCGATCCGAAGCAAACCTTTAACGGCAAGATCAAGATCGGTGCTTCCGAAGCTGCTACGCTGACGCAGGCGATCCGGGCAGGCGATCTGGTCATCATCGGCGACAGGAGCGACGCGCAGCTGGCGGTGATGGAAGCTGGCGCTGCAGGCCTGATCCTGACCCGCGATACGGAAATAACGCCGGCGGTATTGGAGGCGGCCCGGTGCCGGCGGGCCATTGTCATCAGTACTCCTTACGATACTTATACTACGGTGCGGCTCATCAATCAAAGTATTCCGGTACGTTTGGTAATGACCAAGAATCTGGTAACGCTCAAAACTACAGATTTACTGTCAGATGTCAGAGAAAAGATGCTGGCGGCAAAATTTGTCAGCTATCCGGTGCTGGAGCGCGGTCGCTACGCTGGCATGATGGACCGTGGGATGATGCTGGTACCAGACCGGCAGGAAGTGATTTTAGTCGATCACAACGAACGCAGTCAGGCAGTGGAAGGTATCGAAGAAGCACATTTGCTGGAGATCATCGACCACCACCGTCTGGGTGGATTAACGACAGGCGCGCCCATCTTTATCCGCCAGGAGCCGGTAGGTTCGACGGCGACGATCGTTGCCAACCTGACCTGGCACAGAGGCGTCGAGCTGCCGCCTGCTTTGGCAGGGATTTTATTTGCGGCCATAGTTTCCGATACTCTGTATTTCCGTTCGCCTACAGCTACTTTGTTTGATGAAGATACTGCCAAACGTCTGGCAGTGCAGGCCGGGATCAGGGATGCGGAAGCTTTTGCCATGGAAGTGCTGCGGCACGGTTCGGCGATCGGTACCATGCCGGTGCAGGACATCGTGCGCAATGATATCAAGGAATTTGATTTCGGCGAGCACCGTATCACTGTCAGTCAGATCAATATCATGGACAGGCAGCAGGCGCTGGAACGGTTAGCAGATCTGCAAAAAGCACTGGAGGAATTTCGCAGGCAGGAAGGCTATGACTTGTCACTGCTGATGATAACGGATATCTTGGGTGAAGCGACTGATCTTTTGGCTGCCGGCAGTCCCCAAACGCAGCTGGTACACGCCTTTGGCGAAGCTGCTGCGGCAGGCTGCTATCATCTGCCCGGCGTCTTGAGCCGCAAAAAGCAGATCATTCCCCCGCTGACAGAAGCCTTCAGAAAACTGGATTAAAAACAGCAAACAAAAAACTGCCGCAGCTAAGCTGGAATGCTTAACTGCGGCAGTTTTGGCTTTAAATAAGGTTTTTGTGCCGCCAGACGCCGCTGTGCCAACGGTAAATAAAGACTAAGGCCCGCAGGCATTCGTCCAGCATCATGGCGATCCAGATACCGATCAGTCCCAAATCGAGCACGATACCGAAAAAGTAGGCGCCGGCTACCGAAACCAGCCACATGGAGATCAGACCGATCGTGACCGGGCCTTTGATATCGCCGGCAGCCTGCAATGACATGACCATGACCATATTGACTGCGCGCCCGATCTCTAAAAAGATCTCGATCAGAAAAATATGCCGTCCCAGCTCCAAAACTTCCGGGTTATCGGTGAAAATACCGTAGATATGGTCGCTGTTGAAATATAAGATCGTTGTCAGCGTACCGCTGATCAGTACCGCCAGCCGCACTGTCTGCCAGACTCTTTGGCTGACAGCCTCCTGATCGCCCCGTCCCAGCAGAAATCCGACGATGATCTGCGTCGCCATCGCCAGGGCTTGTGAATAAATGTATGAAAACATGGCAATGATATAAGCATAGATTTTAGTAGTTATAACTACTAAACCCATCAAATTGACGAATTTCATGATCACCATTTGGGAAAGCTGGTAGGACAGCGATTCGCCGCCGGAAGGAAGGCCCAGATAAAGGATATTATATAAGGTTTTTTTAGGAAAAGGCTGCAGATATTTACAAGACAGAGGCAGATCGATAAAACGGCGGAAGAAATATAAAATCAACAGCAAGCCCAGCACTTTACTGCTGTTAGTAGAAATCGTAACGCCCAAAACGCCCAGGGCCGGGATCGGGCCGAAACCATGGATGAGAAAAACGTTGCAGACGATGTTGATAACGTTCATAATAACAGAAGTTATCATTGTTACTTTCAGCAGTGAATAACCGCGGAAAAAAGAAATAAAAGAGATATAAACGGCCTGCACAACAATGAAAAGTCCGATATAGCGCAAAAATAAACCTGCTTCGTTGCGTATATCATTCGGCACGGCCAAAAGATCAAGAAAGAAATTGTCGAAGCAAAACAGCACCAGGCTGATGACCAGACCCAAAACGAAGTTGGTCAGCAAGGCTACCGTACAAACCTCGGCAACCTTTTCTTTGTTATCCGCGCCGCGATATTGGGCAATCAGGATCGTGGCGGCCATACTGATAACGCTGAGGGCGATAATAACGATATTGATGATCTGATTGGCGTTGCCGACAGCGGCAACAGATTTTTGTGAATAGTGGCTGAGCATGAACTGGTCAACATTTCCGACCATCATCTGCAGCAGGATCTCAATAAAAATCGGCCAGGTCATTTTGAAAATGGAAAGTTTGGCGGTGCTGGCTTCTAGAGAACGCATTTTCTTAAACACCTCGAAAAAATAAATCTGCCTTTCCAGGGATAATATTTATCCAGAAAGGCAGGCTCCGTTGCTTGCGAGGTACATTATAGCACGGTGTGCAGCTGCTCGCAATATTTTTGATCTATATTTTACAATTATATTGACAAACAGGACTGTTTTCTATTATAATCTTAATTGTCTTGGGGGCATAGCTCAGCTGGGAGAGCGCTTGAATGGCATTCAAGAGGTCAGCGGTTCGATCCCGCTTGTCTCCACCAAACTTTAGACATAGGCACTGCAATGGTTTGCAGTGCTTTTTTTATTGCGTGGGCGTTTACTTTCAATGAGTCATGGAAGGAGTGCGGGGGAAACGATATAAAAACGAAGTCTATTTTTGAGCTGCTAATAATATAATTTTGAGAAATTGCGGCTAACTTTTTGCCGGCATCTTTTTTGGGGTGCGCATATTTTAGTGCTTTGAGCTTGACTAAAAAAGGAAAATGTATTACACTGTATTACAAAGGAGGGGTTATCATGGCATTATCATTAAGACTGTCCGAAGAAGAAACTAATTTAATAAAAAACTACGCCAAGCATAAGAATACGACTGTATCGCAGCTCATACGTGACTCTGTTATCCAAAGGATAGAAGACGAATACGATTTGAATGCTTACAAGAAAGCGATGGCTGCCCATAAGAAAAATCCTGTTACGTACTCGCATCAAGAAGTAGCTAAGATGCTGGATCTTGAATAATGGAATACAAAGTAGAATACACTGCTGCCGCAGTAAAAACCTTAAAAAAGATAGATAAACCTATTAGAGCGTTGATTTATGGGTGGATAGAAAAAAATCTTGTTGGCTGTATAAATCCACGGCAGCATGGTAAAGCGCTTGTAGCCAATCATCAGGGTGAATGGCGCTATCGTGTGGGTGATTATCGGATTCTTGCTGAGATTCAGGATACCAAGGTGACTATTCTTATTGTAACGATAGGGCATCGTAAAGAAATATATAAATGAAATATATTTGGCTGTAGAACGTAACAGCTAATATTTTTCTAAAGGGCTAAGAAAATTTCTCCGAAATTTGTTCTGTCCAACTTTTTTACCAAACTGCCAAAAAATGCTTGTGGTTATATGCTGAAAATACTTACTGTATCAGCCTTTCGTGTCTTTATAGCCGTCTGCCAGAAGATCAAGCTTGCCGCTGTGCGGATCGATGATCAGACCGTGGATAGAGATATCGCCGGGAATAAAGGGATTAGCCCTAAGTTTTTTTACAACAGCCAGTACATTTTGGGCAGGGTCGGTGTAAGTATCAAGCCAGGCTTTAAAATCGTCCTCTATCAGCGCTATTTGCTGGTCGGCTATGCCGCGGTTGTGCATTTTTTGCAGGATAGCTGCCGAGCTGGTTTGCGCAACGCCGCAGTCATAATGGCCAACTATCAGTATTTCTTTGATATCAAAAATATAAATAGTGAGAAGCAGGCTTTTAACTGTTTCCCCCATATCTTCGATCAAAGAAGTACCGGCATTTTGAATTATTTTGGCATCGCCCCTGTGAATGCCCAGTGCGTTGTTAATAAGCTCTGCCAGCCTTGTATCCATACAGGTAAGCAGGGCAAATTTTTTGCCCGGATACTTGGATATTTCTTTAGGAAAGGCGTTTTTTTCTAAAAAGGTACGGTTATGAGCAAGGATTTCCTGTAGTAAGGTTGTCATTTTTAGCGCTCCCAAGTGAGTTTTTAATGTTATGGCAGGACGGACAGGTATTTTTGTTACTTACTATAATCTTGTATCGGGCACTAAAAGTCAAGCGTTATATTGTAAGGTAAGTATAATAAAATAAGTGGCACTGATTTTGTTTATAATGAATCATCTTTAAAATATTTACAACTATAACCCCGGGTTGTCAAATAATAAACAGGTATTTTGACATAATACTTTCTTTATACGTAAGATATCTTATATTAAAAAAAGATAATTCCAGGCAACTTTTATGAGCTGGTAATGCTCAAAGGCCGCTGCAGTAAGTATTTAAACTTGCTGCAGCGGCCTTTTTTAGTGATGATATTTTGAAAACGATAATAAAGAAAAGCTGTTAGTTTGTGAATTTAAATATAAATTCAATCTTAAAACTGCTGGTTATAAAGTAAGTGCCCTACGAAAAGGCTAAATGCCCGCCAGCATCTGCCAATACAGTTCCTTCAATGGCGTTGCCGGCCCTTATTTGTCCAAAACCGTCAACGATAAAAATTTTGTCGGTAGTAAACCTGCCTTCCAGAAAAGTAAGCGCCTGACTGCAACTGCTGCCGGGAGCAGTATCGAGTTGAGGTGTTGCATAAATAATTTTTTCTACATTATCATCATCCAGGGTCTGCCTGCAGGTCCTGAATAAATCTTGATCGATATAACCAGCGGCGGCATGGTAGGCATAAAGATTGTTGTCATTTAAATAAAAAAGTACAGCGGCGCAAACACTTAACCTGGTGATGTAAGCATAATTACCATGCGTAATAAGATCCCCTTCATTTTCGGAAAGTACTGTTGCCCTGCCTCTAAAATTACAGGGAGTATGCAATATTGTAATTGGGGCGGCAATGCTGGCGGCAAAATTAACATTAAGCTCCCAGGGCGAAATAGAATCCATTAGCTCTGCTACTGTGGAACAATTTGTTGCGGCGGCATTGTTATCGATATGACGATAAAACATAATAGACCTCCAGAATATAAAAGTAAGGTGATATATCAGTCCTTCTGAATATAATATAATAGAGAACCAGGCCGCTATGGTGGAATTGTACATCTTAGTGATAACGTGGTAAAAAGCTGATAGAAGAAGTGCGGTGAGTTTTTAATTTGTGATCTGAATATTGGTTGAAATGAAAATACTTATTTGTATTTGCTGTGCAAATAAGTGAAACTGCCGCTATAATAAAGCAAGATTTTTTATAAGAAGTTTAATTGTTTTATATAAATATCAAAATATTTAAAATATAAAAAACGATAAAATGTATTAAATTTAAGTAGCTTTACATATTTTAAGATATATAATTTCTTTGGATATATAATTTTGTTTTATATAAATGAGCATTATAGTGCACATATGTGTTGTATTTTATACAGCAAATGCATTTTTTTTATAAGATAATAAAGATAAAACCAATATCTATAAAAGTTTAATTGTTAAGGTGAAAAAAGTCATGTTTGATGAGAAATATCAAAGTATCGGCTTAAATATTTTATATTATAGAAGACTAAAAGATTTAAGTCAGGAAGCATTAGCTATTAAAGCCGGGTTGACACGTTCATATATTTCAAAAATTGAACGTGGTACTGCCAGGTGCGGTCTGGAAGTTTTCTTTCTGATAGCTCAGGCGCTGGAGGTTGATCCGGCAGAGCTTATCAGTGACCGGCCAACAGGAGCAGGACCGGCCTTAAAATAGATTATTTTATGGTAACAGGTGATGAAGGAGGTATCTTTATGAATCCCGATTATAAGGAAATTGGTAAGAATATCAGGTTAATGCGAATCAGGCATGGTATCAGTCAAAGTGAGCTGGCCCAGCGGTTGGATGTTTCGCAGACGCATATGAGTAATCTTGAACATGGACGCGTAAGCGTGAGCCTGCGGGTACTGCTGCGTTTAGCACATTTCTTCCAATGTAATGTTGATACTCTGTTAGGTAACGTTTTGCAGGGGCATGTTGCTCCCGAAGTAAATAACGAGGGCTATGATCTTGAAGATCTGACTTTGCTGCTGAAGGTTTTGAAACAGAAAAAAGTAGAAATCATGTGAACAAAATAAGAAAGACTGCCGCGATTTACAGTTGCGGCAGTCTTTTTTTACATTCGGTGTTGAGCTGTCAGTTATTTGCAGTGCAGCCATGTACTGATAACGGCAAATAGTTCTTCCAGATGGAAGGGTTTGGTAATATGCGCGTTCATACCGGCTTCACGTTCTTGTTTGATATCATCCAGAAAGGCGTTTGCTGTCATGGCAATGATCGGCAGTTTTTGCAGGTCCTGACGAGGGAGCCTGCGGATAGCTTTGGTGGCATCATAACCGTTCAGTCTGGGCATCTGCACGTCCATGAAGACAAGGTCGTAGTAATTTTCGTCACTTTGGGTGATTTTTGTCAGTGCTGCTTCACCGTCAGTGGCTTCTTCGATCGCAGCGCCTGTCATACTGATCAATTCTCTGGCAATTTCCATATTGAGTGGATTGTCTTCGACTAAAAGGATGCGCTTGCCGTGGCAGTCGGGTTTATTGGGGGAAGAAGGAGTCAGCAGCTGCGGCCGTGGTGTGGTCTGATGCATTTTGTTGAGCGTCTGCGCAAGATTGGTCGCAAACAGCGGCAGGATCAACAGTGCGTCAAAATCGTAGTCTTTGATAGTCTGGCTGAGATCGGAAAAGGTGATTGCCAGAGCGATTTTCAGGTCTGGTGCTAATTGACGCAGCTTATGCAGCACTGGTTCCAGATCCAACTGCTGATCGTAAACGATAATAACAGTTGTATAGGTATGGTCTTTGTTAGCAGCTGTTTGGAGTTCAGTAGCTGCTTCTGCAAGACTATGTACTGGCTGACCGTTGATCTGCAACTGTAGAAACTGCTGCAGGATATTAGCGGCAGCAGTTTGCTGCCTGTCCAGGACAAGTATCCGCAGTTCATCAGTGATAGCGGTAATAGGGGATTGCTGCTTGTCAGCCAGCTTCAGGGGCAGGGTAACTGTAAAGGTCGTCCCGGAACCTGTGGTACTGACAACTTCAATAGTACCGCCCATCAGGTCGACAATATTTTTCGTTATAGCCATACCGAGACCTGTGCCTTCAATATTATCCATACTTGAGGTTTGTGAACGTTCAAAAGGTGCGAAGAGGTGGGGCAGAAACTCCTGATCCATGCCGATACCATTATCGCTGAAAACAAAACGAAAATGTCCATAACCTGTTGGCGCCAGTTTTAATTGTGTGATCTCGAGCTTGAGCTTGCCGCCCTGGGGAGTAAATTTGATGGAATTACTGAGGATATTAGTAAAGATCTGGTTAAGGCGCACTGTATCGCCCAGCAGATATTCGTCACTGATATTATGCGTATCAACATGCAGTTCGTGCTGATGTTCTGTGAGCTGTGGATTGATAAGAGAGATCAGGTTATGAATAAACTCAGCCAGATTGAGCGGTGACTCCTTAAGCGATAATTTGCCGCTTTCGATTTTGGACATATCGAGGATGTCGTTGATGAGTTCTAAAAGATGATTGGAAGCCAACTCGATTTTACTGAGGCAGTTGTTGATCCTGACCGGGTCGTGCAGGTATTGCTGCGCGATCGTAGTCATGCCGATGATTGCGTTCATTGGCGTACGGATATCGTGGCTCATATTCGATAAAAAAGAACTCTTGGCGGTATTGGCCTTTTCGGCAGAAAGCAGGGCAGCTTTTAATGCCTGCTGCTGTCTTTCATAAGCCAGCTTTTGTGTATGGATGTTACGGAAGGCGATAACGCAGCCGGTGATAGTTCCTTCTGTGTTTTTGATTGCCTGGGCTTCCAGGCGTACCCATTCGTATTTGTCGTTCGCAAAACGCCGCAGCAGTTCGATTTCGATAGAGTTTTTATTGTTTTGGGTCAACGTGCTGTAGATGTTTTCTAAAGCGAAGGCCTCTGCCAGCTGTTTGCGGAATTTATGGTGGACAAAATTGTTGACGAAGGTGGTCCAGGCTTCGGTATGATCTTCGATCCCTTTCAGCATATTTGCGGTGATGATTTCGGTAAGCCGCAAAATATAAAATCTCTGCTCCTGCAGGTCGACATAATAAACGGCATAGTACATTTCCGCCAGTGCGTTGGCGATATTATGGTGACGCATTCTGTCGGCGCTGAGTAATGCCAGCTCATGTTCCTGCTGTTTTTTATCATCGATATTGCGCAGCAGCAGCATGATTTTCTCGCCTTCGATTGTAGAGATTCTGGTACTGTAATAGGTATAATAGTGCAGCTTGTTGTTTTTATCCCAAATACGCATCTCGCCTTCGGCATAGCTTTGCTTGCTGTAAAGTTTCGGGTCAAAAATACCAGCCAGCAGAGTTTTGTCGTTGTCCAGCAGCTGCTGATAGAATTGATTATAAAAGTCACGGTAACGACCGCGCTTGTTCAATGACAGTATTTCTTCTGAATAGTGGATACAGTTGTAACCCTGGTGTTCCATATCGACACTGATTGCCAGTGCGTACATATGAGCTACTGCCATTTTGGCAGTTTTTTCACTGAGTGAATGTTCTACCTTCTGGGTAAGGTCTTCAAAGGCCAGTACCGCGTAAGGGTAAGCCTCAGAGTAACCTGGGGCTGGAATGATCTTGACGCTGAGCCAGAGTCCCTGCTTGTTTTTAAAAATATGCTCGATCCGTTTATTACCGTTAGCAAACTGATCGATGATATAGGCACTGTTGGTGCTTTTTAAGAGTGACTGCTGCCATTTAGGGTCGACGAATTCATTGACATACATGGAGAACTGTTTATCATAGCATTCTTCCGTATGTACAATCTTTTTGAATTGTTCTGGAACCCGCAGACCCCTCTGAATGTTATCACGCAGATTAACAAGGTAAACGGCATAATATTCTTCGCTCAACTGAGCGATCCAGGCGGTTTGTTCGCGCTGGCTCAGTTCAAATTGTTTTTGTTTTTCGATATTACGGTAGCACCAAAGTACTTTCAGGTGCCCTGTTTGAGCGTCAATAGTAGATACAAGATGAGTTTCGATCCACTCAAAGCTACCTGGAGCAACAAGACGGCGTAGTTCACCTACGATATGCATATTTTCCTGCGGCATATTTTGCCGCAGGTTTTTTATTGAAGTCAGCTCCCAGAATTTTTGACGGTCTTCCGGATGGATCAGCATTTCACTATAAAGAGCATTGGCCTGGGTAAAGTCGCCGGCATGCGGAAAAGCCGAAGCACAAGGGCCGAGCTTCGGAGAAATATAACGCTCATCAACAAGATCGATCACGACATATTCGTCAAAAAGAACATCAATGCCCTGCAGAAGATCTTTGGAATGATCGTGCCTGATTTTGACTTCGCCGGCAAAAATATGAGGTGTGGCAGAAATAGCGAAAGCAGGGATTTGTCTGCCAGCTTCTTCCCAAAGAGTTTTTTTCACCCGGATATCTACGTTATTGCCTAAAATAGATTTTTCAGCAAAACACTGGTAATCGCCCTGATGAAAATTGACGGTATCAAAGCTGAGTATTTCAGGGTTATAGAGCATACCTTTCTTGAAACCGGTTTTTGCAGCAGTATGGTTGCAGTAAAGTATCTGCAGATTGGACTGGTCGACGACGAATAAAGTTAGATTACTGATGTCGTCAATAAGTTTGAGGATGTTTTTTTCGGAATTCATCATAAAATACCTTCCGTATCCTTTGTATATTGAAGGAAAATATTATAAATTAATTATAATATAAAAAGATAATAAAGTGAAACAAATGTTATAGCGATAATTGCAATAAAAAACAAACTCCCCAGACATTTCCGGGGAGTTTGTTTTAGTTTTCAGCAGTACCTAAGATTTCGTTAGCCAAAGTGGACAGAGTTTTATGTTCCAACTCGTCAAAGAACTGCTTTCGGGCTGGGTGCGGCTTCATTTTACCGGCCAGGGCAGCGTTATATTGAGCGCCGCGCTCAAAGTCGGTGGGCTGACAGTCCAGTTCAGCGCTGCAGGCAGTAAACAGTTCTGTACCTTTTTCCGTATTGATAAGGACCAGTGTAACGCCTTTATCGTCGTCGAAAAGTGGGAAATGCTTGTTGACGCCCCAATAGTCAGCAATAGTCAGGTCTGCCAGGCTGTGTTTATTGTTAAAAGCGCAGTCAGAACAGGAGGGGCGCGTACTGACGTTATTCAGGAATAAACGCATATAGGGGCCACGGCGTTTATGGGTCGCAAAAATATGGTTTTTAGTTTGAAAAACGATATTGAAACGTTTCCAGCCGGGAGTTTTATCGCGGAAATTGACTTTGATCACAGGAGCGGACGAAAGCTCGGTAACTTCGTCCAGTCGTTTTTGATAAACTTTGGGACTGGGAACGCCGTGGCAGACTACATCTATCGTATAAAGTCTGTCATAGTCCTTACGCAGATAGCCTTTTAAGCCGCCGATCTGGCAGGGTGTACCACTGAATAAAACGGTATGACCTGCTTGGAGCAGTTGCTCTGTTTCCTGATAGGTAGTGTTGATATCGCTTTGCACGTATTTGGAACCACGCAATTTAGCAAGGGATTCGCTGTCTGTAACAGCAGTATGGCGAACCTGCCAGTTTTCGTCAAAGGCAGCGCCGAAAACAGTGCCCTGACGTGAGAGGATCTGCTCGGCAGCCAGCGAAAAAAAGCCGCCGCTGGAACTGACAAAGCGGACAGCTTCGTTTTTGTTCTTACAGCCGATAACAGACAGGAGCTCGTGGGGCTGGGGCTTGTGCAGCAGTGGGCAAACGCGCTCACACAGACCGCAGTGGATGCATTTACCGGTATCGACGACAGGGTAACTGAAGCCTTCTTCATCAGGAGTCATGGTGATGCAGGAGGTTACGCAGCGACTGGCACAGGCTCCGCAGCCGCAGCAGTCAGTTTTGCTGGTAATGGTAATCATAGATTCACCTTCTTAAACGATTTTTGAAGTTTAGGAATGCTGTGAAAAATAGTTTAAAAACAGCTGGGCGACGTTAGAAAGCGGCCGCCCTTTGACGATGGAAAGGGTTTTGTTCAAAAACAGCCTGTCATCGCGAATGATCTTGCAGACCAGGTCGTTATCAAAAATCTCGCCCGGAGAAGCGGGAACAACGGCGATGCCGGCATTTTCTTTAGCCCAGGCTACGGTGGCCAGCTTGGTAGAATTGATGCTCAGGACCTGTGGGAAGATCATGGAATCGGAACAGACGTTGAGAAATAAAGTCGAACAGCCGCGTGACAGGCAGATCGGCATATCTTCCATATGTGCCAGCAGCAGGGGCTTGTCATCTACAGGAAGCCAGGGGTTGTCTTTATGCATTACGGCAACCAGCCGCTCCTGTTTGGTATAGATCGTATCGAAACGGCTTTCCTGAGTCAGTGGTGCGTTGGCAACCCCGATCTCGGTTTTGCCGGTCAGCATCTGATTGGTCTGCTCTAAAATAGAAACCTCATACAGCTCGTAATTGATCTGTGGATATTCTTTGGAAAACTGGCTCAGATAAGTCTGGATAAACGCGATTGACATGGAAGGTGACAAACTGACGCGCAGGGTACCGGTATAGCCGTTGACGCAGTCCGATATTTCCCGTTGGGTATCGTCTTCCAGCGAACAGAGGTATTTGGCTTTGTTATAGAGAATGCAGCCGGCATTGGTCAATTCTATGTTATGCACGCCGCGGCGGATGTTGACCAGCTGAGCCCCAAATTTTTTCTGCAGCAGCTTCAGTTGGTTGCTGAGAGCCGGCTGAGCAACATGCACACGTTTAGAAGCTGCTGAAAGGCTGCCTGCTTCGACAATGGCAATAAAATTGCGGTAATATTCCATATCCATAGTCTGTTCCCCTCCTTTAGCTGGCAATATAGTATAGAAGCTCAGATAAACTATAATTTTTATTCTTTAACTACATTATAGATGATAAAGCTGGTGAAACCTATATTTTTCTGAAAATTTTTTTATAACTTCGGAGAAACATATAAATTAATACTATAAATCATATCAATTATTTTGATGTTTAGATTTTGGCTTTGCCAGGAAAAATGGCAAGTGTGGCTGTTATAGATTTTTTATAAAAATAATATTACAGCTATTAGATTTTTTGGATGGAAATATAGCGAAATGTAATCTAAAACCCAAAAACGAAATTTTAACATATCAAATAAATTAATATTTTCTATCGCTTTTTGGTATTTTACGTTATAAGTTTTGCGAATTATACTGAAGGTGAACAAAGGTATATGAGAAATTTTGATCTGGGAAAGAAGGGATGAAAATGTTGGACAGCACGAGATTAAGAAATCCGCAGTTGTTTGACAAAATCGTGACACCGGAAGCAGCTGCAGCATTGATTACCGACGGTATGAATGTAGGCGTAAGCGGTTTTACCCCCTCCGGCTATCCGAAAAAAACTACGATCGCTTTAGCCAAAGCAATCAAGGAAGGTAAACGCTGCCGTATCAACATCTGGAGCGGTGCTTCCGTTGGACCGGAAATTGAAGAAGAGCTGGCGGCAGTTGGCGCTATCAAAGGCCGGATGCCGTATTATGCTGCGTCTAATAAAAGTATGAAAAAAGGCATCAACGAAGGAGAAATCGAGTATGTCGACCAGCATTTGAGCCATTTTGGGCAGCAGGTCGATTACGGTTTTTTTGGTGATGTGGATGTCGCGATCATCGAAGCGACGGCGATCACTGAAGAAGGCAACATCATTTTAGGTCCGGGCGTTGGCAATGCTCCGATTTTTGTCAAGCATGCCAGGAAAATCATTGTTGAGGTCAACACTTCTATTCCGCTAAATCTGGAAGGGATGCACGACATTTATATTCCGGCGATGCCGCCGAACCGGACGGAAATACCGATTTATCATGCGGGCGACCGGATCGGCAAGCCCTATGTAGAATGTGGTATCGACCGTATCGACTGCATTGTTGAGTCGGATATTCTGGATCATGTGCGTGATTTGACTGCTCCTGATGCAGCCAGCATCAAGATCGCCGAAAATTTAGTGGAATTTTTGGAACAGGAACAGAAAATGGGGCGGCTGCCGAAGCAAATGCTGCCTTTGCAGTCCGGTGTGGGCAGTATTGCCAATGCAGTCCTTTTAGGACTGGCGAAATCCAGATTTGAGAATCTGGAAATGTATTCAGAAATCTTGCAGGATTCAGTTTTCCGTCTGATCAAGATGGGCAAGATCGCTAAAGCTTCTGGCTGTGCCTTTACGCCTTCGCCTTCGGTGTGGGCCATGTATAAGGAAGATCCTGATCTCTACCGTAAAAGCATCGTTTTAAGACCGCTTGATATCAGTAATCACCCCGAAGTTATCAGGCGGCTGGGAGTTATCGCCATGAATACGCCACTGGAATTTGACATTTACGGTCAGGCCAATTCGACACATGTCATGGGCTGTACGATGATGAATGGTATTGGCGGCAGCGGCGATTATATGCGCAACGGCTTCCTGACGATCTTCTCAACGCCGTCTACTGCAAAATGCGGCTCGATTTCCAGCGTGGTGCCGATGGTCACTCATGCCGACCATACCGAGCATGACACGATGGTTTTTATTACCGAGCAGGGTGTAGCCGATATTCGCGGTTTGAGTCCGGTCAAACGGGCCAAAGCGATCATCAACAACTGCGCGCATCCTGATTTCAGGCCGCAGCTTTTAGAATATTTGAGGTTCGCACAACGAAAAAACGCCCATATGCCAATTGATTTGGCACATTGTTTCGATATGCAGAAAAAATTTTATGAGACCGGCAGTATGCTGTAAGTAACACAGAGGAATGAGAAAGGGGTCAATGACATGACTAATTATGAAGAAATCAAACAAGGCCTGGCAGATTATGAAGCAAAGGTTGCCAAAGCCAATGCCAAATTTCCCGAACGTAAAGAATTTAAAGAAAAACACGTTTACACACCTCTGGATGTGGAAGGTTTTGACTATTGTTCTAAAAGCGGTTTTCCGGGGCAGTACCCGTTTACCCGCGGCGTACAGCCGACTATGTATCGCGGCCGTTTGTGGACGATGCGTGCCTATGCCGGTTTTGCCACGGCCGAAGAAACTAATGCCCGTTATAAATATTTGCTGGAAGCCGGTCAGACCGGTCTTTCAGTAGCTATGGACCTGCCGACGCAGATCGGCCTTGATTCCGATGCTGAGCTTTCACACGGTGAGGTTGGCAAAGTTGGCGTTGCTATCGATTCACTGGCGGATATGGAAAAGCTTTTTGAAGGTATCCCGCTGGATAAGGTCAGCACTTCGATGACTATCAACGGTCCGGCAGCGGTACTGCTGGCGATGTATGTAGCGGTTGCCGAACAGCAGGGAGTCAAACCGGAACAGTTGAAGGGCACGATCCAAAACGATATTTTGAAAGAATATATTGCCCGCGGTACTTATATTTTCCCGCCGCGTCCTTCCATGCGCCTGATCACTGATACCTTTGAGTATTGCTCCAAGAGTATTCCGAAATGGAATACCATCAGCGTCGGTGCTTATCATATCCGTGAAGCCGGTGCTTCCTGCGTGCAGGAGATCGCTTTTGCTTTCTCCAATGCAATGGCTTATATCGACGCGGCAATCAAAGCCGGCCAGAAAGTAGATGATTTTGCTCCCGGTATTTCGTGGATCTTTACCGCCGGTTTGAATATGTTTGAAGAAGTCGCCAAGTTCCGCGCAGCCCGCCGCCTGTGGGCCCGCATTATGAAGGAACGCTACGGCGCGACGGTACCCAAGGCACAGATGCTGCGCGTGCATGTGCATACGGCAGGCAGCGTACTGACAGCTCAGCAGCCGCTGAATAATGTTGTCCGTATTACCTGGCAGGCGTTGTCCGCAGTTTTGGGCGGCATTCAATCAATGGCCTGCTGCGCTTATGATGAGGCGATCGCCCTGCCGACGGAAGAATCGGCAACTCTGGCGCTGCGTACTCAGCAGATGCTTGCTTATGAAAGCGGTATCACCGATACTATCGATCCTATCGCCGGTTCTTATTATGTAGAGTCGCTGACAGATAAGATGGAAGCGGAAGCTTACGAATATATCAGGAAGATAGACGCTATGGGTGGCGCAGTCGCTGCGATCGAGCAGGGTTATATGCAGGGCGAGATGGCGGCCCACGCTTACGAATATCAGCGTGACATCGAAACCGGCAATTCCATTGTTGTTGGCGTCAATAAATTTGCCGATAACAAAAAGCTTGCCGAGCAGGATGTTCTGACGGCAGATATGAGCGTAGCTGAACGCCAGATCGCCAAAGTAGATAAAATGAAAGCAGGACGCGACCAGAAAGCTGTCGATGCTGCTCTGGCAGCCTTGAAGCAGGCCTGCACCGGCGAAGAAAACCTGATGCCGTACCTGATCGACGCAGTCAAGACCTATGCTACCCTGGGCGAGATCTGCGGCGTAATGAAGGAAGTCTTCGGCGAATATCAGCAGGATGCGATGTTCTGATTATTAGATGGTCCTGAGTGTAAGAACGGAGTTGAGCACGATGACAACAAAAGCTTTAGCCGACTTTGTAACAGGCTTGCAGTATGACAAATTGAGCCCTGCGACAGTACGTATGACAAAACAATGTATTTTAGACTGGCTGGGAGTCTGCATTCGCGGTTCTCAGGAAAAACCGATCAAGATCATCCGCAAGCTGCTGCTTGACGGCGGCGGTAAGCAGCAGGCTACGGTCCTGGCTGGTGGGACCGAGAAAACCACTACCTTGAACGCTGCTTTCTGTAATGGCAGCGCTTCCCATTCCCTTGATTTTGACGATCTTCATAATCCCTCTATCATCCATCTGGCTACGGTAGTTGTGCCGCCGGTATTTGCCATTGCCGATGCTGAGCATAAAAGCGGCAAGGACATGCTGGCGGCCGTAGTAGCCGGCTATGAGGTAGGCGGACGCGTAGGCGAATCCGTGATCCCGGAATCTTATTTCTTCTGGCATACCACCGGTACGGCGGGAACTTTAGGAGCTGCCGCTTCAGCGGCGAAGGTTTTAGGGCTTGACGCCGAGGCAACGCTGCAATGTCTTGGCAGCGCTGGTACGCAGGCGGCAGGCTTGTGGGAATTTTTGAAAGAAGGCGCGATGAGTAAAACGCTGCATGCCGGTAAAAGCTCATACGCCGGCGTACTTTCCGCTTATCTGGCGCAGGCCGGTTTTACCGGCGCGACAAAGATATTGGAAGGCGAAAAAGGCTTCTGCCGGGCAATGGTTGCGGAGCCGCATCTGGAAAAATTGACGGATGGTCTGAATGATGGTATATATAAGATTGACAATAATTCGTTTAAACCTTATGCCTGCTGCAAACATTCACATGCTGCGCTGTACGCGATGCAGGTGCTGCGTGCCGAGCACGGACTGAAACCGGATGATATTGAGGAGATCGAGCTTCTGGTCAATGAGATCACTGATTTCCTGATCAATAATCCCCAGCCTGAAAATCCTTACGGCTGCAAATTCAGTATCCAATACTGCGTGGCAGGGATGCTGAAATATGGCGATATGGGCGTCGACCGCTTCCTGCCGGAAGTTATTGGCGATGCCGAGGTGCGCGGCGTGATGGCGAAAACCAAAGTCGTGCGCGATGCAGCTATTGAGGCGGTCCATGCTGCCGATGCTGCAAAACTGGCTTCGAAGCTTATCGTACGCTGCAAAGACGGCCGTGTACTGGAAATGCAGGTAGATTTCCCGAAAGGCGATCCGCCCAATCCGATGAGCTGGGAAGAAAGCGCAGCAAAATTTATGTCGCTGGCAACGCCTGTTTATGGTGAAGCCAAAGCGGCCGGATTGTGCGCGCTGATCGATAAGCTGGAAGCAAGTACGGATTTTGCGGCAGATCTGGCCAAGTGCCTGGCATAAGGCGGTATTAAGGAGGAAACCCTGTGATTGAGGCTGAAAAGATCAAAGCAATGGTCAGCGAGATTTATTCACATAATAATTTTATGCAGGAGTGCGGTATTTACATCGTCGATATGTCCTGCGGCAGCGCGACGGTAGCAGTGAAGGTCGACCCGGTCAAGCATGCCAACCTTAACGGTAATGCTCATGGCGGGCTGGTAGCGACGCTTGCTGATAATGCCACGGGCATTGCCGGCGCAACGATCGGCAAGCGGGTGGTAACGTCGACTTTAGCTACTGACTTTATCAAGGGCGCGCCGGTAGGGACGACGATCAGCGCTACTTCGCAGATCACTCACGCTGACGACAAGCTGGTAACTATCAATATCGAGGTGCGCGATCTGGACAACGACACCCTGGTGGCTAAGGCTGCGGCGGCAATGATCGTGATTGATACCTTTCCGGGGATTCCTGAAAAATGGTAGGACTGCGCCAAAAACTGCAGGCCGCTATTGCCGGCAAAGCAGAAAAAATGCTGCAACGGCTGCAAAAAATAATAAATTTGTGAGAGTGTACAATTTGCCATGATTTTCACAAAAAAGACGGCGTCAGCCGTCTTTTTTGTGTTTGTTTTGCTACTGAAAGTAGCATCGGTGTGAGCTTCTGGAAATCTTGTACAGGAAAGCTTTCTACCAAATATGGTTGCATGAAAAAAATAAAGCACAATATCTAGTGATTTTTGCTTTACAACAACAATGCTCTGTGCTATGATGATAATGTAAATTTTACGCATAAATAATAATTGTTATTTATGCGCTAGTATAAGAAATCAGGAAAGAAGGCGTCAGTTATGAAAGTAATCAAACGTGATGGCAGCACTGCGGATTTTGACAGCAGCAAGATTATCGTTGCTATCCAGAAAGCCAATCAGGTAGTTGAACCGGAAGACCGTATCGAGCAGGAACGAATTGAAGCAATAGCGCGTTATGTGGAGAGCAAAAACCGTATGCGCCTTTTGGTTGAAGATATACAGGATCTTGTAGAGCATCAGCTGATGGACGAAGGTAAATTCAATCTTGCCAAAGCGTATATCATTTACCGTTATACCCGCGCTTTAGTGCGTAAAGCCAACACGACTGACGAATCTATTCTGTCGCTGATCCGCAATAGTAATAAAGATGTTATGGAAGAAAATTCCAATAAAAACGCTGTCATGGCATCTACCCAGCGCGATCTGATCGCAGGCGAGGTATCAAAGGATTTGACCCGCCGTCTGATTTTGCCTGAGAAAATTTCCAAAGCACATGATGAAGGCGTACTTCATTTCCATGATGCCGATTATTTTGTGCAGCCGATTTTTAACTGCTGCCTGATCAATGTAGGCGATATGCTGGATAACGGTACAGTTATGAACGGGAAACTGATCGAAAGTCCCAAAAGCTTTCAGGTAGCCTGCACTGTTGTGACCCAGATCATCGCTTCCGTAGCCAGCAGCCAGTACGGCGGCCAGTCGGTAGACATCCGTCATTTGGGCAAATATCTGCGCCGCAGCTATGATAAATTTAAACGTACGATCCAGGACGAGGTTGGCGACAGCGTATCAGAAGAAGTGATCGAGCGCCTGACCAAACGCCGTTTACAGGACGAGCTGCGCAGCGGTGTGCAGACGATCCAGTATCAGATCAACACCTTGATGACTACTAACGGGCAATCGCCTTTTGTTACTATTTTCCTCAATCTGCAGGCTGATGATGAATATCTGCCGGAAAATGCCATGATCGTAGAAGAGATTTTGCGTCAGCGTCTGGAAGGCATCAAAAACGATAAAGGCGTTTTTGTAACACCGGCTTTCCCGAAACTGGTGTATGTGCTGGACGAGCATAACTGCCTGAAGGGCGGCAAGTACGACTATATCACGAAACTGGCCGTAAAATGCAGTGCTAAACGCTTGTATCCTGATTACATCTCGGCTAAAAAAATGCGTGAAAATTATGAAGGCAATGTTTTTGCACCCATGGGCTGCCGCAGCTTTTTGGCGGCCTGGAAAGATGCAAACGGCGAGTATAAATTTGAAGGCCGTTTTAATCAGGGCGTAGTCTCCTTGAATTTACCGCAGATCGGCATTTTGGCGCAGGGTGATGAAGAAAAATTCTGGCCGCTGCTGGATGAACGGCTGCAGCTGTGCTATGAAGCCTTGATGTGCCGTCATAACGCTTTGAGAGGTATTCGCAGCGATGTCAGCCCGGTGCATTGGCAGTACGGCGCGATCGCCCGTCTGGAAAAGGGCGAAGTTATAGATAAATATCTGGAAAAGGGATATTCCACTATTTCTCTGGGTTATATCGGCCTGTATGAAATGACTAAGCTGATGAAAGGCGTGAGCCATACTACGCCTGAGGGTAAAGAATTTGCTCTGCGCGTGATGACTTATCTGCGTGCGGCCTGCGATAAATGGAAACAGCAGACAGGACTTGGTTTTGCTCTGTACGGTACGCCGGCTGAATCTCTCTGCTACCGTTTTGCCCGCATCGATAAGGAACGCTTTGGCACGATCCCCGATGTGACAGATAAAGGCTACTATACTAATTCCTATCATGTCGATGTACGTGAAGATATTGATGCGTTCAGCAAATTTGATTTTGAAAGCCAGTTCCAGCGGATTTCTTCCGGCGGCGCTATTTCTTATGTCGAGATCCCGAATATGCGTCATAACCTGGAAGCGATGGAAGATGTCGTACGTTTTATTTACGATAATATTCAGTATGCCGAATTCAATACCAAGTCTGATTATTGCCAGGTCTGTGGTTTTGACGGCGAGATCATTATTAACGACGACCTGGAATGGGAATGCCCGAACTGCGGTAATAAAAACCAAACTTTGATGAATGTTACCCGTCGTACCTGCGGTTATCTGGGTGAAAATTTCTGGAACGTGGGCAAGACTAAAGAGATCAAAGCCCGCGTACTGCATCTGTAAGCGGGAGGCGTCAGCAATGAATTACGCTACGATCAAGACTCATGATACCGCCAACGGGCCGGGAGTACGCGTATCGCTGTTCGTCAGCGGCTGTACTCATCACTGCAAGGGCTGCTTTAACCCGGAGTCCTGGGATTTTAATTACGGCGCGCCTTTTACGGAGGCTGAAGAAGACGCAGTTATCAAAGCGCTGGAGCCGTGGTTCATCCGCGGATTGTCACTGCTGGGCGGCGAACCTTTTGAACCGGCCAATCAGGCGGCGCTGCTGCCCCTGCTGCGCAAAGTGCGGCAGGCTTATCCGGACAAAACTATCTGGTGCTATACCGGTTATGATTTTGAGCAGGATATTTTGACGGAACGTCTGGGAGACTGGGCTGTTACTCAGGAAATGCTTGCTTATATCGATGTTTTAGTAGACGGGGAATTTAAGATCGATTTAAAAAATCCTAACCTGCGTTTTCGCGGCAGCGAAAACCAGCGTGTTATCGACGTTAAGAAATCTTTGCACGGCGATGAACTGGCACTGTGGGAAGAAGCATATTAGTATAAAATAACAAGACGGCTGAATTTTAAAATTCAGCCGTCTTTTCTTAATTTTTGGTAAAACTATTAATAGTGCCAATAACACTGCTTAATTGAAAGCGGTGTTATTTTTTTGTGCATTTTACCGGTCATGAGCTGGAAAAGTGGATATTTCCTGTAACTTCGGCGGCTGGCAAACCGTAAGGGCAAAAGACAGCCAAACTGCGTCGAAAAAAAGTTCCTGTATGTCTTGTGGGGGGGTACTAAAGTAGTAGAATATGAGTAAGGATAGGCAATGTTTTTAATAAACGGGTTTGAGAAATTTAAGGATAACAAATGAAAAGGAGCGTGAACATAATGCTGCAACGAATTATAAGAGATTGGGACAGTAATGGTAAGGATACGGCGTCCAGATTAGCCGGAGCCAGGCAATATCTGACGCAGGGCAAGGCAGTGCCGGCTGAGGCCGCAGTAGCATTGCTGGAAGCAGTTCTCAGACCGGGCGATAAAGTAAATATCGAAGGAGATAATCAGAAACAGGCAGATTTTCTGGCTAAGTGTCTGTGCCAGGTCGATCCTGCTAAAATCCACGATCTGCATATGATCCAGTCAACGCTGAGTATCCCTGAACATTTGGATGTTTTTGAAAAGGGTATTGCTAAAAAACTCGATTTTTCTTATTCCGGTGGGCAGGGCGAACGTTTAGCCGGGCTCATGCGTGATGGGAAAATAGAAATCGGTGCGATCCACACTTATCTGGAGCTGTATGGCAGGTATTTTGTGGATTTGACGCCCAGGGTCGCTTTGCTGGTTGCCGAAAAGGCCGATCATGAAGGTAATCTTTATACAGGTTTCAGCACGGAAGATACCCCGGCGATCATTGAAGCTACTAAATTTAGAAAAGGCATCGTGATAGTACAGGTCAACGAAATCGTTGCTAAGCTGCCACGGGTGGATATTCCCGGAGACTGGGTGGATTTTGTCATCGAATCGCCGGAACCCTTTAAATTGGACCCGTTGTTTACCAAAGACCCGGCGTTGATTTCCGACGGAAAGATTTTGAAAGCGATGCTGGCGTTAAAAGGTATTTATCAGGAATACGAGATCAAGACGCTCAATCATGGGGTAGGCTTCGATACGGCGGCGATCGAGCTGATTTTACCGACTTATGGCGAAGAACTGGGGCTGAAAGGTAAAGTCTGTACCAATTTTATTTTGAATCCGCATCCGACGATTATCCCTGCCATTGAAACCGGTTGGGTACAGTCTATCCATTCTCCCGGCGGCGAGATCGGTATGGAAGAATATGTTAAGGCCCGCCCGGATATTTTCTTTATCGGGCCGGATGGCAATATGCGCTCCAACAGGGTCTTTACTCAGGTCGGCGGTCATTATGCCATTGATATGTTCATCGGCAGTACCTTACAGATCGATCCGTATGGCAACAGCAGTACCGCTACCAAAACCAGAGTAGCGGGCTTTGGCGGTGCGCCTAATCTGGGCTGTGATGCCAAAGGCAGACGGCATACTACAGCACCCTGGCTGCAATGCGGTGCAGAGCTGGGTGTCAGGGAAGAGTGCATAGGTACGGCGCAGCGTGGTAAAAAGCTGGTTGTGCAGCTGGTAGATACTCTCAGTAAAAAATTACAGCCCGGTTTTGTCGAAGAACTGGACGCGGTGACTTTAGCGCAGCATGCCGGGCTGTCGATCGAGCCGATCATGATTTATGGTGACGATCTGACTCATATTATTTCCGAAGTCGGTATCGCCTATCTGCATAAATGCAGAAATATGGCTGAACGTACAGCTGCTATTCGCGGTATTGCCGGAAAAACAGAGGTCGGCGCCAAAGCCGATCCGCAGGTAACTCAGCGACTGCGTGAACTGGGCATTATCAAAACGCCGGCTGATTTGCAGATAGATACTGCCAGAGCCAATAAATCATTGCTGGCCGCCAAAAGTATCCGCGAGCTGGTCGAATGGTCCGGCGGCCTGTATAATCCGCCGGCTAAATACAGAAACTGGTGAACGCAGGCAGAGCAGACAATAAGAAGGGTGTGATGATCAATGGAGTTAACAGTATTATTGGTATTGTGTCTGGTCATTTTTATAGCTTATAAGCGTAATATCAACACTGGTTTGCTGGGTATTGTTGCCGCATTTGTGCTGGGGTTTTTCATTCTGGTGCCGGCAGGGAAGACAGGGCTGATGGTGCCGATCTCTTCTGTTGCGGGCAAAGCCAAGCTGATTATTTCCGGCTGGAGTTCAAGTATGTTCCTGACCCTGCTGGGCGTAACGTTTTTGTTCGGTATTGCCAAAGTCAATCGGACACTGGAGATTTTAACTAAAAAAATAGTTTTTCTGGTCAACGGTAAAAAAAGCCTGCTGCCGATCGTAGTTTTTCTGATCGCTTTTGTAGTTTCGGCAATCGGGCCCGGCCCGGTCAACGGCATGGCGATAGTTGCGCCGATAGCGGCACAGATTGCAGACAGCGAAGGTTTAAACCCGTTCTTTATGATGATCGCTTCTTATGCGGGTAATCTGGCGGGCGGTCTGGCGCCTATCACGCCTTCCGGCTTTGTAGCTTCCAGCTATGCACAAAAGGGCGGCGTCGATTTGGGGTATAATTTGCTGTTGAATATGTTTATCGCTTTTACGCTGACCTTTATTGTAACTTATATTTTGATGAAGGGCTGGAAAGCAGACGAAGGCTGTGAAGTGAAACCGCAGCAGACCGTAGAAAAAATGAATGCTGTGAACTGGTTTACGTTGGGAGTTATCGCACTGGTGATCATGGCGGTAATTTTTGGCAATTACAATATCGGTCTGTGCGCTTTGACAGGAGCGGTACTGCTGATGCTTTTTGGAGCGGCTACGGAAAAAGAAGCGCTGGGGCAGATTCCCTGGGGTACGATCTTAATGGTCTGCGGTATGGGCGTGCTGGTCAATATCGTTGGATATGCCGGCGGCATCAAATATCTGACTGATGCGCTGACTCCTTACATCAACGAAACGACAGCGGCACCGATTATGCTTTTGAGCGGCGCTTTGATGTCCGCTGTGGCTTCGGCCAGCGGCGTCGTTATGCCGACGCTGATCCCCGTTGCTATCCAGCTGGGCAGTAATTTGGGATTAGATCCGAAGCCGCTGATCTATGGTATCGTTTTGGGTGCGCATTTCTCCTGCGTTTCTCCGTTCAGTACCGTAGGCGGACTGGCTCTGGGTGCTTTGGGCAATAATGTTGATAAACAGAAAATGTTCCTGTATTTTCTGCAGTTTGCCATTGGCAGCACTGTTGTCGGCGCGATCCTGGTTTATTTTAAATTGCTGCTGTATTTCTAAAAATTACTTTGAACGATCCTTTGTTCCGAAAGGGGCAGGGGATCGTTTTTGCGTGTAGGAACAGCTTTGCTGTCTATTAAAGATAAATTTTGACTAATAGCAAAAATTGAGTATATACTATAATCAAGCTGTAATTAGAAAATAATCAATAGAGTACTTTGGTGTGATTATTGAAATTACAGAAAAGAAGGTGTAGCTATGTGCTTGACAAATTTACCGTCAAAGATAGTGATTTGTGAGGTTGGACCGCGTGATGGTCTGCAAAATGAAAAGATCGATCTGACAGTAGAACAAAAAGTTGAATTGATCGAAAGGGCAGTAACTGCCGGAATCAAAATAATTGAAGTGGGTTCTTTTGTTAATCCTAAAGCAGTACCGCAAATGGCCGATACCGACCAAGTGGTACGAATGTTGAAGAAAGTTCCTGATGTGGAATACAGAGCGCTGATTTTTAATTTAAAGGGCTTACAGCGTGTGGAAGACTGCGGACTGACAAAAGCCAAGCTGACGGTTTCTGCCAGCCGTACACATTGTCTGCGCAATATGAATAAAACGCCTGAAGCTGCCGTTCAGAGTTTCGAGGAATGTTCTGCTTATGCTTCCGAGCATGGAATAGTGCTATCGGGGGCCATTTCGACCAGCTTTGGCTGTTCATTGGAAGGTACAGTACCTTTTGCACAGGTAGTTTCGGTGGCGAAATGTCTGCGCAGGCTGGGGATTACAGAAATTTCTCTGTCTGATACTACGGGTATGGCTAATCCCAGACAGGTCTATGAATATTGTGTAGCCGTGCAGCAGGAACTGCCTGATGTTTCATGGACTCTGCATTTTCATAATACCCGGGGTCTGGGACTGGCGAATGTACTTGCAGGAATGCAGGCCGGGATCAGTAGATTTGACGCCTGTTTTGCCGGCATCGGCGGTTGTCCGTTCGCCCCGGGGGCTTCGGGCAATATTGCAACGGAAGATCTGTTGAATATGTGCCGGGAAATGCAGATTGATACAGGTGTGGACCTTGAGCAGTATCTGGAGTTGGGTTATTTGGTAGAAAGGTATTTAGGCGGACAGCGATCCAGTGCGTTGTTGCGTGCCGGTACTTGCCAGGCTTTGGTAACTGACAGGCAGTAAAATCAAATTAAAGTAAAAATCCTTTCCGCTTTTCAGCGGAAAGGATTTTTTATTGTTATTAACCTTTAAGATATTTTTGGTCGAGTTCTTTGTATTTTTCTGCACCGATGAACTGCAGATATTCGTCAAAGGATAAAGTCATTCCGAGGTAGCCTTCGTCCGTATCGTGTTCTTTGATATAATTCATTACTGACATAAGGGCTGCCGTAGCTGCAAACAGACAACTCATAGGATAGGTGATGATTTTATAGCCCAGTTTGACGGCATCTGTAGCGGTCAGCCCATCGTTGATACCTTTGTTAGCATAAAGCCCCAGATGGATGGGACCGTTGATCTGGCTGGGATAGGCCAGCAGTTCTTCTTTGGTTTTGGGGATGACCTTGACCATATCAGCTCCGGCTTCCAGATAAATGTTGGCTCGTTCCACTGCTTCGGCAAAAGGTGCATTCGTGCGGGCGACAATAACAAAATTTTCGTCACGGCGCGTATCCGCTGCTGCTTTGATCTTACCAACCATTTCTTCGATACTGATATTTTCTGTCGCTTTGATGAAAGGGCAGTTTGGTGGTAGCTTCTGGTCTTCGATAAAGAGTCCTGCAATACCGGCTTTTTCAAATTCTCTGACGGTGCGGATAGTGTTGATAGCGTTGCCATAGCCGCCTTCGGCATCTGCCATAATGGGGATATCGACAGCGTCTGCCATTTTACCCAGGGCAGCGGCCATTTCGTTAAAAGCTAAAAGGCCGTTATCCGGTGTTCCCAAAATAGACCCGTGCATACCATAGCCTGTAGTTCCTGCCAGTTTAAAGCCTGCTGCTTCAATGGCTTTAGCCGAAAGAGCATCGTAAGCGCATGGTGCTACAAGCACCTCGTTGCCGGCCAGCAGCTGGCGCAGTTGTTGTGCTTTAGTAATCATAAGCCCGCCTCCTGTAACATATTTCTACAAGTTTATTGTACTGCGGCGTTTATCGTAAGTCTAATACGAAAATTAGATTGATTTTATAGAAATTGCCTATAACTGTCTAAATATGATAGTTGCTAATAATGAATTTTTTAACAGCAGCAGCAGTTTCTGACAGGAGTTTGTTTTTGGGCCAGGCCAGATAGATTGTACGCTTAAATTTGGCATCGTTGATCCTGATATATTTTACCGGCAGCGCGTCAATAGCAGGTACACGGGGCAATATGGAAATGCCAAGTCCCTGGATAATAAACTGCAGTGCCGCGTTACACTCCTTAACTTCAAAAGCTACGTTGGGAACGGTGTTATGCTCATGATAGAGTTTATCTATGATTGAACGAAGATTGCTGGCCTGGTCCAGCGCGATCAGAGGCTCACTGAGAAACGTATTGATATCGATATCGTCATAAACGGATAAAAAGTGATGCTGCGGAACTACCAGATACAGCTGTTGGATAAGCACTGGATAATATTCCAGTTTATCAGAGCTGTGCATGGTAAACCCAAGGTCTATCTGATCATTTTCCAGCATATTTTTGATATTTTCCGATAATTCCTGAGAAAAGTGAAAGGACAGGTCAAGGTCTTTGGCATTCTGATAGATTTTATTGATGATTTCTGGAATAAAGGTTGAAGAAATACTGTAAAAATAACCTAGTCTGACGATTTTAGCTTCCTGATTGGAAGCATGCTTTATTTTGTCGCAGCCTTCAGAAAGCAGGGCCAAAGCTTTTTCAACGTATGGCAAAAATTGTTTGCCATACTGTGTAAGCATTATTTTACGTCCCTTTTTTTCAAACAGTTCAATTCCCAGTTCTTTTTCCAGTTCCGCAATAGCATAGCTAAGGCTGGGCTGTGAAATATGCAGGACCTCAGAAGCTTTGGTATAGTGCAGAACAAAGGCCAGCGTTTGAAAATATTTTAATTGCAGCAGAGTCATCGTATTCACCTCTTCTGAAAATCATAGAATATATCTATAATATTATCATAATGGCAGATACAGGTAAATAACATTAAAACGCTTACTGAATGGGATATATAATTTATGAAATTATAAGTGATCTAGCAATTATAGATATTCTCTATAGGTTTGATTAAAAACAAGTATTAGACAGAAAACTGTCTGAAAATTACAATAAAATTAACCAAAGGTACTCTATTATCCGTAAGGGAGATGATTTGATGAGTAAAGTTACAGCAGAGCAAATTAAAGAATTAGAGTTGATGATTGCCAAAGCGAAAAAAGCCGCTGCAACCATTGAGAACTATGATCAGGCAAAAATCGATCGTTTATGCCAGGCTGTTGCCTGGGCGGTTTCTAATTTGCAGACATGGAAGGTATTGGCACAGGAAGCCGTTACAGAAACAGGTTTAGGTGAATATGCGTCAAAGGTCAATAAACGCAATAAGGTGCGGCTCATCCTGCGTGATTGTCTGAGACAAAAAAGCGTCGGCGTCATTGAAGAAGACCCGGCTAAAGGTCTGGTTAAGTATGGTAAACCAGTTGGAGTTATCGGCTGTCTGGTACCAACGACTAATCCGTGTCTTACGCCGGCCGGACAGGCAGTTTTTGCTGTGAAAGCCAGAGATGCAATGATTTTCTCGCCGCATCCGCGGGCCAAAAAAGTAACGGCTAAAACTGTAGAGATCATGCGGCTAGCTCTGGAAAAAGAAGGTGCTCCGGCCGATCTTTTGCAGGTTATTACTAATCCAAGTATCGACCTGACGCAGGAATTGATGCAAAGATGCGATCTGGTTATTGCTACTGGCGGTAAGGCAATGGTCAAAGCGGCTTACAGTTCCGGGACTCCCGCCTATGGTTCAGGTGCTGGCAATTCGACGATGATTATTGACGAAACGGCCGATGTTAAAGAAGCGGCACTGAATACTCGTATCAGTAAATGCTCGGACTATGGTTCAGGCTGTTCCTGCGACGGTAATTTAGTGGTGCACGCAGCGGTTTATGATGAAATGCTGCAGGCATTAAAGGATGAAGGGGCTTATGAAGCAACTCTGGCAGAGGCCGAAGCTCTCAAAAAAGTCCTTTGGGATGAACAGGGGCATAGGCTGCCGGATACAGTAGCGATTTCACCGCAGCAGCTTGCGGCAGCAGCCGGTTTTAATATTGACAGCAAATATAAATTTATTATGGTGATTGGAGATAAAATCGGTAAGGAACATTTCTTCTCCAGCGAAAAGCTGACGACGCTGTTGACAGTATTCAAATATGACGGCGAATTTGAGAACGCTTTGACGATGATGCGTGCTATTTACGAAGTCGGCGGTAAAGGTCATTCCTGCGGTATCTATTCGTTCAACGACGAACATATTCACCGGTTGGCAATGGCGGCGCCTGTTTCCCGCATTATGGTAAGGCAGCCGCAGAATAAGGCGAACGCCGGTGCTGCTACTAACGGTATGCCGGCAACTTCTTCAATGGGCTGTGGTACCTGGGGGGGCAATATCGTTTCCGAAAATATTTGTCTGAAGCATTATATGAATACAACCTGGGTCGCACGGCCTATCCCCGAAGATATGCCGTCTCTGCAGGAGCTCTTCGGGGAATATTACGATGAGCAGCTAGAGAAATGACCAGAAAGATAAGTCTGATGTAAGGGAGGGTGTAAGATGACATTTGCTTCGCTACTGACTGATATGCAGCTTTTGGGTGCTTTGATGATACTGGGCTTTATTGTCCGCGAGTTTTGTAAACCTATTCAAAAGCTGTACATACCTACTTCAATGCTGGCTGGGTTTATTGCCTTGCTTTTAGGTCAGCAGGTACTGGGAGTGCTGGAAATCCCCAAATCCTTTGGCAGTTATGCCGGGGCGCTGATCGGTGTGGTATTGACCTGTATCGTATTTGGCATTACTTTTGATAAG
Organism: uncultured Phascolarctobacterium sp.; assembly: GCF_958349595.1. Classification (NCBI taxonomy): domain Bacteria; kingdom Bacillati; phylum Bacillota; class Negativicutes; order Acidaminococcales; family Acidaminococcaceae; genus Phascolarctobacterium; species uncultured Phascolarctobacterium sp. The sequence goes on from NZ_CATWDQ010000002.1 coordinate 89,655, forward strand.
GAAAGATTGCGCAATTATGTTGATTATACTTGTATCTGTATCGCTATTTGGGGTATGCAGCTACTGGTTGGCCTGCCGTTAGGCGATTTTCTGGCGAAGATATGGCCGGGACTTCCTGAAGGATGGGGGCTGCTGGGTGTATTTTCTTTCTGGGGCGGACATGGTACTGCAGGTGCGGCTGGAACGGCTTTGGAAAAGCTGGGCTCCGAAGGCGCGCTGGGTATGGGCATGATCTTATCGACACTGGGTCTGATGGCGGCGGTTACAGTCGGTATGGTCATGGTCAACTGGGGTATCCGTAAAGGTTATGCCGCTTATACAAAAGTCCCTGCCAGTGGCTATGACCCTACTTTAGGTGGAGTTCTGCCCAAGGATAAGCAGAAACCGATAGGTGTTACCAGAGTGTCTACTAGCGGCATTAATGCCTTAATCTTTCAGTTTGCCATGATTATGTTTTGTATGTGGTTCGGCGGTATCATTATTAAAGGGCTCGCGCTTGTCTATGCTCCGATCGGACACATCAATAGTATGGTTTACGGTATGCTGGGCGCGGCTATCGTCAGATATTTTATGTGGAAAACGAAAACGGATGGTTATCTGGACAAAGCTGCTGTGAATAATATTTCCGGTATGACATTGGATATTATCATTATTTCGGCGGTAGCAACTATCAAACTAAGTCTGGTAACTACTTTTATCGTACCAATATTGATCTATACTATTTTAGTATTGGGAATGACAATGGCTATCGGTATCTTTTTCTGTAAGCATTGCTGTAAACATGAATGGTTTGAAAAAGCCTGTTGTTTATTCGGTATGGCTTCAGGAGCTGTACCAACAGGGTTGGCTCTGGTACGTGCGGTCGATCCTGATGGTAAATCGTCTGCGCCGGATGCGCAAGGGATCGCCTCCTCATTTTTCTCACCTGTTTTTGGTACGATGCCGGTTATCCTACCGGCTTTGTATATGGCAGGTCAGATGGTTTATTGCCTTGGTATTGGTGTAGGGCTGGGTATCGTGCCGCTGGCCATCGCCTGGATCTTATTTGCCCGCAAAGGCTGAAGTGATTTTAGGATAATCTCTATAGTTATGAGACTGAATGAATTTTGAATTCATTCAGTCTTTTTTTATTTTTAAACAGCAGTTAATAGTTTCAATACCACCGCTCAGGCAGAGCGGTGGTATTTTTTTGATTTATTGGACCGGTTATCAGCTGGTAAAGTGAATATTTCCTGTAACTTCGGCGGCTATCAAACCGTAAGGGCAATAACGCAGCCAAACTGCGTCGAAAATATCTGTTTGTATGTCTTGTGGGGGGGTGCAAACGTGCTATAATGACTTTGTATAAATAATAACAAATATTTTTGACGTAAAAAGCTAAAAATATTAAAAATCTAAAAGTGCGCATTGCAGAGTTTCCAAGCAATATCTCAGTGCCTTCAAAATGAGGTGAAAAGATGTACGACGAAAAATGCCTGACGCGTATCGGCGGCAATATCCGCTTCCTGCGCGCTGCCTGTCAGATCAGCCAGCAGGAAATGGCCGAACGTATCGGTGTCAGTCAGACCCATCTGAGTAATTTAGAGCATAATCACGTGCAGATCAGCCTGAAGCTGCTGCTGCGCATCGCCAATCTTTTAGGCTGCAGCCTGGAAACACTTTTAGATGCCAGAAAAGCTTCCGATTGGGTCAGTAGCAGATGTGAGTCTGACGAAACACGACAGGAGTTTTATTCGCCGGAAGAGGTACAGCAGCTGCTAAAGCTGCTGCGCTTATCAAAACAATAAAGAGCCAGTACCGCAGCAGTAGCTGCGAGGATTAGCCAGACAGGCTTTTATATTAAAACAACCAAAACTTATTTTTAACGCAAAGGGAGAGGGATGTTATGAAAAAGAAGGGTTTGACAGTGGCGCTGCTTTTAAGCTGCGCCACAGCAGCTGCCGCACCGGCGCTGCCCAGTACCAACAGCGATCTGCGCGCGCTGGAACAAAACAAGGCGCAGACACCGCAGCAGGCGGAACTGACCAGCACGCAGACAGAAGGGGAGAAACTGACCGGGAAGCAAAGCTTTGCCGTCAATGCTATCAGCTTTACCAGTCCCGACAGTATCGATGCGGCAGCTTATGCCCCGCTCGTAGCGGACTATGTCGGGCAGGAGCTGACCCTGAGCCAGCTGCAGCAGGCTGCCGATAAGGTAACAGCTTACCTGCGCAGTCAGGGCTATACCGTTGCTACAGCCTTTATACCCCCGCAGCAGATCAAGGACGGTGTCGTCGAAATGCGTATCCTGCTGGGGCAGCTGGGGCAGGTAACAGTCAACAACAAATCCGGACTGGCAGACACCGTTATCAGCAGCTTCATCAGCAGACTGCACAGCGGTACGGATATTAAAACAAACGAACTGGAAACGGTGCTCAACAACCTCAACGACCTGCCCGGCGTCAGTGCCGCAGGTCTGCTCAAGGCAGGACAAACAGTTGGCAGCAGTGATCTTGAGATCATCGTTGCCAATAAAAAAGCCGTGGAAACGATTTTGTATGCCGATAATCACGGCGGTAAATACAGCGGCCGCTACCGTTACGGCTTGCAGACGACTATCAACGACCCCGGCCGCATCGGTGACAAATTTACCGTAGGCGGCACATTAAGCAATGAAGATATGCGCAACTATAACATTGGCTACGAACTGCCCGTCAGCGGTGACGGCAGCCGTCTGGGTATTGCCTACAGCCAGATGGATTATACCCTGGGCGACTACTTCAGCCTGCTGGACGCAGTTGGCAAAGCCAAAACCTTCAGCATTTATGGCAGTACGCCCCTGACCAATACCAGCAGCAGTAAACTGGAACTGGTCTACGGCTACGACAACCGCCAGCTGCAGGACGAAATGCACCTGTTTGGCTACAACGCCAAAAAAAGCAGCAATGCCCTGCATACCGGTATCAGCGGCAGCAGCCGCGGCCGGGGCAGCTATACAGGCTACAGCGCCCTGTACTATTGGGGGCAGCTCACCAACGAAGATTTTGACAGCGTGACAGAAGGCAGCTTCCAGAAACTGACCGGTGACGTCAACCACAGCCGCCGCTTGGGCAACACAGTATACCTGCTGCTGAACTTCCACAGCCAGCTGGCTAATAAGCAGCTGGACGGCAGTGAGCAGTTCAGCCTGGGCGGCGCCAACGGTGTACGCGCCTATCCGCAGGGCGAGGCCAGCGGCGACAGCGGTTATCAGGCTACAGCCGAGCTGCGCTATAATACGTCTCTGCCGCATCTCAGCCTGGCGACCTTTGTCGATTTCGGCGAAGTGCTGCAAAGGGGCTATGACGACCGGCACCGTAATCTGGCAGGCTGGGGCGTGGGCGTACAGTATGCCAAAGCAGGGGATTATTACCTGCGGCTGGACTATGCACGTAAGCTTAACGGCGAAGAGTTCCAAAGCGAGGATAAAGACAAGAACGGCCGCCTGTGGTTCCAGGCTTATAAACTGTTCTAGCCGAAGCTGGCAGAGAAAAACTAATGCGAGGAGTGGGAACGATGAAATATAACAAAACTTATTTAGCCAGACGCCTGGTATTATCACTGATCATCGGCGGCATGTTTGTCAGCAGCGCTGCCTATGCGCTGCCACAGGGCGGCTCAGTCGTAGGCGGCAGCAACAGCGGTACTATCGGCGGCAGCGGCAATATCATGGATATCACCGGGAAAGGCAATAATAACGTGGCGATAAGATGGGAGCAGTTCAATATCGCCAACGGGGAAACCGTCAATTTTAAAAATATGGCCAGTGTGCTGAACTATGTCACCGGCAATACTAAAAGTGAGATCTACGGCGCATTGAACGGACAGGGCGTCAATGTCTTTCTGTTCAATCCTAACGGTATTCTGTTTGGCAAAGGTGCGGCGGTCAACGTAGGCAGTCTGCATGCTTCTACAGGTAAAATGACCGACGAGAATATCAATGGCTTTAACGGTACGCCGACGGTCGACCTGAGTAATGTTACTGCCGATGTACTCAATCTGGGCGTGATCCGCGCCGATAAAGTGACGATAGAAGGGGTCAATATCAGCCTGGGCAATGCTGCCGATATCCAAAAACAAAACGGGGATGCCGTAACGGCTGCCGATAAGGCGAACTATGTCCTCAAAGCAGACGGCACTATTAATGTCGGCTACGAAACGACGGGGACGAAGACATTTTCTGTAATAGAAAATGGTACCAGTACAGATCATACGATAAGGGATTATAATACAGGCGCGGCAGACAAAGGTAGCACTTTATTTACCGGCAGCAAAATTAATGGCAGCGATGCTAATACCATCAACGACTGTATGCTGATCAGCGATATTTATGAGCTGCAGAATATTCAGGATGATAGAACTGGTCGATATATGCTGACAAATAATATTGCCGGTGCTGTAACGAAAACCTGGAATAACGGTGCTGGTTTTACACCTTTACATGCAAGCACAAGTTGGAAATTTTTAGGCGTGTTTGATGGCCTTGGCTATACGATCAGTGATCTGTATATAAATAACAGTACCAGCCAATATGGCGGTCTGTTTGGGGTATCTGCCGGAAAGATCGCTAATGTGCAGCTTACTGGAATCGACTATACTTTTACTGGGAGTGTTATTGGTGCTGGCGGCCTGGTTGGCTATAATGTAGGTGTCAGCAATATAGTAACAGGCAGCGTCAGAAATGTGCAGACTGACGGTAAGATTGTGGCCAATAATTTGACATCAATGTTTAACTATATTGGTGGCATTGTGGGAGTTAATGGCAATACCGTTCAAGGGGTAAGCGGTACTCCTACCCCGACAAATGCTGTTTGTATTATCCAAAATGCTGTGAGCAATGTAGATATTACGGCCGATGGTGCTACCAATCTCTATGTCGGCGGGATAGCAGGTTACAACAGTTATTCTAAGCCATACAATGAAACAGGCGTGATCAAGAACGTGAAGAATGCAGGTACTATCACTGTTACCAACAGCAGTCAGGGGAACACCGGCGGTATCGTCGGCACAAATAACGGTGGTCAGGTCAGCAAGGCAGAAAATACGGGTGCGGTAACAGGAACCTGGCACGTAGGCGGAATTTTAGGTTATAGTAACAATTCCGATAATACTAATGTGGTAAACAGCGAGCTGCATAACTCTGGCACAGTGACAGGAGTGGAAGCTTTCTCATATGCAGGAGGCATTGTGGGTCAAGTGTATCAGGGAAAATTTGAGGATATCAGTAATAGTGGTGCTGTTATAGTAAATGCGACCAATACAGGATATGCTGGCGGCATTATTGGTCATAATTCCTCTACGAATTCTTCAGGGAGTTTTACTAATCTCAGCAACAGTGGTGCTGTGACAATCACAGTGGGTATATCAGGATATGCTGGCGGTATTTTTGGGGAAAATGATGCCGCATTAGAATTTGAGAAGTTCAATAATAGCGGTACAATTAAAGGCAATGGGTGGATTGGTGGTATTATTGGCTATAATAATGGAGGTGCAATAAAAAACAGCTATAATACAGGCGTTGTCGCAGGAACAGGAGCGGGTGCGCTACAGTTGTTAGTTGGAGGTATCGTTGGTAATAACAATTCTGGCAATATTACTAATGTCTATAATACTGGTGCTGTCAGCGCAGATAAAGGTACTTCGACGAAAACCTGCTTTGCAGGTGGTATTGTTGCTGGTAATAAGGGCCAGATTAAAAATACTTATAATACGGGTTCAGTGAAGGTTGAAAACGGAGCCATTGGTAACGGTATCGTTGCAGCCGGTAATGGAGTTATTAGCAATGCTTTTTACTTTGATCCTGCCACGCAGCTTTATTATGACTATAGTGGAAACACATATGTAACAACAGAAGATTTTAACACGGCTTTTATGACGGGAGCAGCAGCCAACGGCGAGCAGGACGCCTGGCTGGGGTATAGTGCCGGGCAAAGTACGCCGTTGTTACAGGGGTTCCTGTCACCGCTGGACATCAGCGTCGGCGATATTGAGATCGAGATAACTGCCGGTACTGCTTATACTGATTTAGCGCAGGCAGTTATTGATAAACTGACCGCTATGGGAGTAGATTTTGACCCGAGTAAAATCAAAGCCTTAGAGGTGAAGGAAGCGGGTACCTATGATTTAAGTGCGCTGTTATATTCTACGCAGGACGGCTATAAGATCACTGTTGGCGATGGCGGTAAGTTAACGGTCACAATTAAGACTGAAAAACCTGGAAGACTGCCGGTTGACCCGTCCGTTATTGATAGTGCGTCCTATAAGACTGCGCTGATCAATGTGCAGCATACGGATGACGAATTAAAGGCAGTGCGCCAAAAACTGGAATCAGAAAAGCGTGCTGAAGATGAAGCAGGCAGAGTGAGAATTCAGGGGACAGGCATCAGGATGTAAGCTTCTTGCTCAGAGTAAATATAAACAAAGAACTCATAAAACAAAAGTTTTGTGGGTTCTTTGTTATTTTCTAATATCGTAACTAAATAATAAAAATATCTAATTTGCTTAGCTTGTTTCTTTGGCAGAATAGTTCTATAATATTATTAATAAATAATAGTTTTAGTTTTGATGCGGAGTGAAGCCTATGCTAAGTATGTTCAAAAACAAACTTTTACAGATCCATAAACAAAGCAAAGAGGCAAAAGAACTGCTGCGCTTTATCGGGCCCGGCATTCTGGTGACAGTCGGTTTTATTGATCCGGGTAACTGGGCGGCTAATTTGGCGGCCGGCGCGGATCATGGGTATGCCCTGCTGTGGGTTGTGACTTTATCAACGTTGATGCTGATTTTATTGCAGCATAATGTGGCGCATTTGGGTATTGTTACTGGTGAATGTCTGTCAGAGGCGGCGACTAAATTTCTGCCGAAACGAGTTTCACGTCCGATCCTGGTGACAGCGATCATGGCGGCGCAGGCAACTGCGCTGGCTGAAATCTTAGGCGCGGCGATTGCTCTTAATATGCTGTTTGGTATCCCGATCATGGTTGGCGCTATAATTACAGCTGTTGTTTGCACTGTGATGCTGTGGACTAATTCTTACAGCCGTTTGGAAACATGGATCGCAGGTTTTGTTTCTGTGATCGCCATGTCTTATTTGTTTGAAATCTCAATGGTACATATTGACTGGCCTCAGGCTGTTATCAACTGGACGGTACCGAATATCCCGGCAGGCTCGATGCTGGTGGTCATGAGTATTTTAGGCGCAGTTATCATGCCGCATAATTTATTTCTGCATTCTGAAATTATCCAAAGCCGGCACTGGAATCTGGAAGATAAAAAAATGATGGAGAAACAGCTGCGTTTTGAATTTGTCGATACGCTTTTTTCTATGAGTATCGGCTGGGCGATCAATAGTGCCATGATTTTACTGGCGGCAGCGACCTTTTTCGTTCGCGGTGTCAGCGTCAGTGAATTGCAGCAGGCACAGGAGCTGCTGGTGCCGCTTTTAGGTGCGAATGCCGCGCATATTTTTGCGATAGCGTTGCTTTTTGCCGGTATTGCTTCTACGACTACGGCAGGCATGGCAGGCGTTACTATTTTTTCCGGGATGTTCGGCGAACCTTACGATATGAAAGATATTCATTCACGAGTCGGGCTGCTGCTGACTTTTGTCCCCGCCGTCATTGTGCTTTACTTTATCAATGATCCTTTCTGGGGGTTGATTGTCAGCCAGATGCTGCTCAGCGTACAGCTGCCGCTGACTGTTTTCATGCAGATCTGGCTCACTTCTTCGAAAAAAGTCATGGGTGAATATGCTAATAAACCCTTTACCAAAGGTTTGTTGTATGCGGTAGGTATTATTGTTACGGCGCTTAATCTGTATCTTTTATATGTCAGCCTGCAATAAATTTGCTGCCTGAGAAACAAAAGAGTTCCCGCTTAGCGGGAACTCTTTTGTTATTAATAGATCAGTTTTTATTGCCCAGCTGTTCCAGCATAGTGGCGACGCTGAAGGGCTTGTTTTCCAGTAAAGCATCGATACGCATGGTGATCAGCGGGTGCTGGCTGAGTCTGCGTGCCGTAATAAGCGCTGCGCGCAGAGCCGGTGTCAGTTGTTCGTGGCCCCATTCTTCGAGAATAATGGAAGCGGCGCCGCGGGGCCAGTCATAAATAGAAGTCAAGGCTGCCGTGACGATGGGGATTCCCGTTCCGGGATGGGTTTCCAGATATTTTAGCGGTATCAAAAGCGCTGTCTCCGACTGGGTGTAGATACTGAGATTTTTTTCGATGAAAGTCAGTACCTTTTGCGGTCGGTCGTCATTTTCAAAGCCTAAAAGATAAGGGAACAGACCGCTTTCCAGGGGATGCTGTTTAAGATAATCGAAAAGACGTTCCCAGATATCAAGATCAAGTTCGAAAGCAAATTCGGCAATAGTATAGTCGATGCTGCCGTCTTTTTTGAACAGCTGTTCCTGCACTTCCTGCTGCCAGTCACGGCTGTAGATCAGCTTTTCACAGCGGCTCACCAGTTCGTGGCAGGTGTTGGACGGTAGTGCTGCCCAGTTATTGTCAGTGATCAGTTTTTGCAGGCCAAGGGAAAGATTGATGATACCAATCAAATCGGCAGGACTGCCGGCGTAGCGTTCTGCATGGCGCAGCAGCTCACGGATCAGCGTTTCGGTATCGATGCCGCTGATGTCGATGTAAGTAGGGTCTCCTTTACCAATGTAGTAACGGTCGAGCATCATGACAAAATTATTGATGATCAAGAGGCAGCCACGGTAGGTTGCGTAGTCCAGCTGCTGTTGGCGCAAATGGTGCAGCAGCCGGCCTTTCCGCATTACGACCAGGCAGACCGGCGCATAATCTATTTCGATTTCGCAGCCGTGGTGCAGCAGCCAGACTTCCTGTTCTTCTGCTGTACATTCGAGGTCATACAGAGTGAAGATCCGGCCCCAGCCTTTGGTAGAACGCGCCAGTTCCCACAATTCTTCCTGTGGAGCGATGTTGTTGATGCGGTAGGCAAAGGTCAGGAAAAAGGTAAATTCTTCGCAGCGGCACAGATCTACCAGATCGTCCCAGAGATTTTCGGAATGTTCACGGCGCAGTGTTTCCAGGCCAAAGACAGCCAGCAGCACGATGGCATATTTGACCAGCTCGCGTTTGTGCGCAGTATACAGCCAGTCTTCTGCTAGTGCCAGCAGTGCTTCAGGCACTTCATTTTCTGACAGCAGTTCTACTAACGGGTCGCAGATACTGATGCATAAGATTTTGGTCAGGGCTTCTCCCAAAACGGCCTTTGCTGCAGCAGAAGGTTCATCGGCATAGGCCAGCAGCATACTGCAGACGGCTTCGGCACCGGGCAGGTCAGGCGGCATTTCGGCAGTATAGACATAGGCGTCGTCGCTGCCTAAGGGACGCGGTAAGGATGGCGTTGGGTCGTCGATCAGTGCTCCGCCCTGATAAATGCCGTTTTCATCTATGTGTTCGATTATATAAGCAAAAATACTCAGTTCATTTTTAGTCATAAAAATACTTCCCCGGTTTTCTGAAATTATGCCTATTATACCACATACGTTTATTATTGGCAGAAAAAAATGCCCTGCAAAAGCAGGGCATTGTACTTTTTGAGTTTAGAAGGTTACAGGTTCGCCGTAATAAGCACAGGTCAGAACTTTCTTTAAGCCTTCGGCATCAATAGGCCGCGGATTGGAGGCAGTGCAGGGGTCGAGGGCCGCATTGGCAGCGATCTCATCTGTATGCTGTTTGAACAGTTCCTCGCTGACGCCGTTTTCTTTGTAGGTCTGGGCGATACCCAGTTTTTGATTTAATTCTTTGATAGAGTCGATCAAAGCGTCGGTCAGCTGTTTATCAGTACTGCCGGGAAGTCCCAGTATCCGTGCGATAGTTGCATACCTGTCGGCACAAACCTTCGCGTTATACTGGATAACCGAGGGCAGCAGGATAGCATTGCAGCAGCCGTGCGGAATATCGAACATAGCCCCGGTTTTATGGGCCAGGCTGTGGGCAATACCCAGAAGCGCATTCGAGAAGGCCATACCAGCCAGGCATTGGGCGATATGCATCTTGCCGCGGGCATCTTTATCTCCGTAATAGCTGTCTATCAAACTGTCATAAATATCGCTGATAGCTTTTAACGCCAGCGGATCGGAAAAATCACTGCGTGCAGAAGCGACATAAGCTTCGATCGCATGGGTCAAAGCATCCATGCCGGTGTGGGCGGTCAGGGTTTTCGGCATGGTCAGGGGAATATCGGTATCTAAAATAGCAATATCCGGAGTGATCTCAAAATCAGCCAGCGGATATTTGATGTTGGTAGCATAATCAGTGATAACTGAGAAAGCTGTTACTTCGGTCGCCGTACCGCTGGTAGAAGGGATCGCTACGAAGATCGCTTTATTTCTGAGTTTGGGAATGTTGAAAGGTTTTTTGATTTCTTCAAAGGTTGCTTCCGGGTGCTCGTAAAAGACCCACATGGCTTTCGCCGCATCTATAGGTGAACCGCCGCCAATGGCGACGATAACGTCAGGCAGGAATTTGCGCATTGCCGCCGCGCCTTTGAAAACGGTTTCAATGGATGGATCCGGTTCGATGCCTTCAAAAAGCTGGGTTTCCATACCGATACTATGCAGAATGTTTTCGACTTTTTCTAAAAAGCCGCCACGTTTCATGGAACTGCCGCCGGTCAGGATCATTGCCTTTTTGTACCCTTCCAGATTTTTTAATTCTTCGATTGCGCCTGCGCCATAATAAATATCGCGCGGTAAAGTAAATCGTGCCATAGCTTGACACCTCCTAAAATAATTTGCCTTGATACCTTTATTATAACATTTTGAATACAATATACAACGTACTGTAGAAAGATAAAAAGTTAAATAATTGTAAACTATAGCAAACTTGCTGGAGGTATCATTTACAGTAAAAGCAGTTTACAAATTAAGGAAATTTTTGAAGCTGTGAATGAAGTGGCGCGACACGGGAATTTCTTTTTCCGGGCAATTTTCAACAGTTAGGATATAAGTGTCATTAAACCAGGGAATGATTTCCCGCACTTTGTTCATATTGACGATATAGCTTTTGTGGGTGCGCAGAAAACCGCAGGGATTCAGCTTTTCTTCTAAAACTTTTAAGGGCAGGTTTGATTCCAGAATGCCTTTGCTGGTATAGATCTGGATTTTTTTGCCGGCATCAGTTTTAATGAGATAAATTTCTTCTTTGGGGTCAAAGACCAGCAGTTTATTATCAGCCCAAAGAGAGAGCCTAATAGGAAAATCACCGCGGGCCGGTGCTTGCTGCTGCTGATCCTGCAAAGCTTTTTGTAATTTTAGAACTGCAGCCTGCAGCCTTGTTTGCGTATAAGGCTTCAGGATATAGTCGAAAGCTTCCAGTTCAAAGGCGCGTACAGCAAATTGGTCAAAACCGGTGGAAAAGATTATTTTGGGAGGCTGCGGCAAAGAACGAAGTTTTTCGGCAACGGTCAAACCATCCAGAACGGGCATTTCGATATCCAGAAAAACTGCGTCGGCAGTATTCGCTGAAAAATAATCGAGTACTGCCTGCCCGTGTTCACATTCGGCGGTAATTTTTACCTTGCCGCCGGCTTCCAGTAAGCTGCGTAATTCCTGGCGAGCCGGAAATTCATCATCGGCGATAACTATTTTCAGCATTTTAATCCTCCTCCTGTTTGGGTATTGTAAAACTGACAGTGGTACCTGTACCATAGGTGCTGGTTATCCGCAGGCCGTTGTCAGGACCATAGATTGCCAGCAGGCGTTTGTTGATATTGACGAGACCGATCGATTTACGGTCAGGAGCGTCCTGCAGCAGAGAATCCAGTTTTGCCGCCGGGATACCGATACCATCGTCGTGGACAGCAATAAAAAAATAATCGCTGCAGTTTTTGACAGTTATAGTGATGGTTCCGCCGTCTAATTTGGGATGCAGGCCATGCTTGACGGAATTTTCAATAATAGGCTGCAGGATCAGGGCAGGGACCTTGAAAAAGGCTGTGTCGTCGATATCGTAATTTATTTTCAGCCTGTCACCAAAACGGGCCATTTCGATATTGATATAAGCATTGATATGCTGCAGTTCCTGACGCAGGGAAATCAATGTATTGGGATCGGCGAGATTTTGACGGTAATAATCAGCCAGATAGTTGATGAGTTTTTTTGCGGTCTGAGGCTGGACTCCGCAGTAATAGCTGATCGTATTCAGGGCGTTGAACAGGAAATGCGGGTTGATCTGCGCCTGCAGAGCTTTGATTTCCGCATCGGCCAGCAGCTTGGTGCGTTCCTTGATCTGATTGATCTCAATATGGGTAGAAAGCATGGCTGCAATGCCTTCGGCAAGCCTTGTTTCAAAAGCCGACATTGCTTCGGCAACGATGTGCCCTACAAAGAGATAGCCGATCGTGGCAGTGCCGTTTGTGACCGGCAGGGCCAGATAAGATGTCAGTACTGTCAGCTTTTCGTTGTCCGGGCAAAATTTTTCTGCCAGTAATGCTTCTATATCTTCCTGCAGATAGGTCAGAAACGGCTGTTCCTGTTCGCAGGCCGTGCAGCCAAGCAACTGCGAATTGGAGGTAATACAGACGACGTCAAAGGATTTGACGTTGTGCAGGATACTTTCAGTGATTTTTTGAGCGGCCTTTTGGTCAAAGCCATTCTGCAAAACAGAAATCGAGCTGTTAGTGATGTTCAGCGCTATCTTGGCAGCCAGGCCTTCAAGGATATCCTTCTGTTTGTAGCTGTCTTTGATAAGCCCGATAAAACAGCCGGTTCCCAGCGCTGTTGTGATCATTACCTGCAGAGCGCAGTCTTCGATCGCAGGTGTAAATTTATAAGGATAGCAAAACAGGGCCAGCAAAATGATATGGCTGGCAGCGAAAATAAAACTGATCCCGATGGCGTGGGGCAGCATTTCTTTTTTGCCCTTGAGCCAGCCTGATAAAAATCCGGACAGCAGGCCTTCGAGGAGGAAAAAGCAGCCGCTGACAAGCGCCGCTTTGGTATGGATCAAGAGAACATAGTGGCCGGCGATCAGCAGTGCGACAGCAAAACCGATCAAGGGCCCGCTGACCAGACCGGCAACGATGATAAAGATAGAACTGGTATTGATGAGCCAGCTTTCGCCCCACAAAGACCAGTAAGTATTGAGGATGCCCAGCAATGAAAAAAACGCAATGATATGGAGCCTGTTTTTCCAGGAATAGTGCTGTTGGAATAAAGTAGCGTGAAAAAAAGCGGTTCGGCTGCAGATAAAGAAAATTATCAAAAAAACGGCCAGTCCGAACCATAAATGGCTCATTGTCTGATAAAGGAAGGTCAGCATAATGTCACTCCTTATAAGGGCAGAATCAGGCATCTTAATGCCGATTTTGTCATCTTGTTCCATTTTTGTTCGGTAAAGCAGTATTTTATGTTATTTTTAATGTAGGAAACTGACTGTGTTTGTCAGATTGATTTTATTATATAAAAGTTTTGTTATACATACAAGAAACATCTTTATTCCATTATGGAGGGAGGGCAGTTGGTAATAAGCATGAAAGGAGAAATTTATTATGGATTTGAAAACGTGTCTGTACGTAGGTTTTGCTCTGTATACGGTATTTGTTATTTATGTGGGCTTCGTTGGTTCAAAAAAGATCAAAGGACTGAGTGATTTTGCGGTTGCCAGCGAAAGTATGGGGCCAATATCCTTAGGGCTGGCTTTTGCGGCCTCCTTCTTCAGCGCAGCCACTTTTCTTGGCTATGTCGGTTATGCCTATGCCTGGGGAGCCTCGGCATTATGGATCTTTTTAGCTATTTTTGGCGGCTCTACGTTGGGCTTTATTGTCATTGCCAAAGGTGTGCGCGACAGTAATACAAAAATCAAAGCTTTATCCCTGCCGGACTGGCTGGGGGAAATGTATAAAAGCGATGCCCTGAGAGCTTTGGTATCGATCATCGTACTGATCCAGATGTTTTATGTAGCCGGTCAGTTATCAGCCGGCGGCACGCTTTTATCAGGCCTGCTGGATATAGATTACAGCACTGCCGTTATTGCTGTGACTGTAGTTACTATTGTTTATGTTACATTAGGAGGTTTGTTTGCCGATGTTTATACCAGTATCGGCCAAACCTGCCTGATGATGTTTGCCGGTGTGCTCGTGTTTTTATCAGGTTTCTTTTTCTTCAAAGGCGGCATCACTGAAGTCAGTACGATCATTGCCGCGCGTGACCCGTTTCTTACTGCTGTCATAAATCCCAATTCCCTGCATATGTACAGCTATGCTACTGTTTTCGGCGTGATCCTGATTGAATTTGCTTTTTCGGGGCAGCCGCAGCTGCTGACGAAAATATTGGCCTTAAAAGATCCTAAAGATATGAAGAAAATGATCTGGACTTGGATCGTAGCTTCGTTCTGCTGTATGCTGGTAATTTTCGGCGGGCTGTATATGCTGGCGCTGAACCCCAATTTACAGCAGCCCGACTATGCTGTAGTTGAATATGTCAAAGCTTATTTCCATCCGATCATCAGCACGATGCTGGCAGTTTCGATCGTAGCGGCATTGATGTCGACAGCCTGCGGGTTACTGCTGGTTATGACTACCTGCATCGCTAATGACCTTTTTATCAAAACACTGGTCAAACGGAAAATCATAGATATACCGCAGGAAAAGGCCCAGCGGATCGCGTTTATGATGACGAAGATCCTGCCGGCAGTTTTCGGGATCATCTGTGTCTTGATGACGCTGCATCCGCCGCAATTCATGGGCGTTATGGTCTGGATAGGTATTTCCGGCGTTGCCTCTGCTACTTTGGCGCCGATGCTGATCGCTATTATCTGGCCCGAACGGATCAATGCTACTGCGGCTATCTGGGGGGCTATTGCCGGTGAGGCAACTTATATGATCGTCTATCTGTTTACCAATATCGAAAAAAGCGTTATGGCAGCCGGCGCCTGGGGGCTGATCGTCAGCTTCGCCGTTATGTGGCTGCTGTCGACCAACAATAAAAAACAGCCGCAGCTGGCAGAAAAATGATTTGAAGCAAAGGATGTGATGTAAATGTTGTGGGCAAGTCCGATGTTAACAGTTTGGGCTATAGGCTGTGTTTTGACGCTTATAGTTTCATATATCCTTTTAGAAAAATGGTATTAAGGCAGGTGTAAATGATGAGAAAACCAAAAGTAGTAATTCTTGGTACCGGCGGCACGATCGCCGGCAAAGCTGGTTCCAACACGGAAATGACAGGCTATCAGGCAGGTGAACTGGGTATCCAGACCCTGATCGACGCTGTGCCGGAAATGCTGGAAGCGGCGGACGTTACTGGCGAGCAGTTCTGCAATATCGGCAGCTTTGATATGACCAGTGATATCTGGCTGAGCCTGAGCCGCCGCGTCAACGAACTTCTGCAGCAGCAGGATGTCGACGGCGTTGTGATCACACATGGTACGGATACGCTGGAAGAAACTGCATATTTTCTGAACCTGACTGTCAAAAGCAGTAAACCGGTGGTTTTAGTCGGCGCTATGCGCCCAGCTACGGCAATGAGTGCGGACGGCCCGGTGAATCTGCTGAATGCAGTTACTTTAGCCGGCTCGCAGGAGGCGGCAGGTAAGGGCGTTTTGATTGCGATGAACGATCAGATCAATGGTGCCCGTGATGCGACTAAGACTAATACGACGCATATAGAAACTTTTAAATCCTGGGAACTGGGTTATTTAGGGTATTTTCAAAATGGCCGGCCTGTCTTTTATAAAACAAGTTTGCGCCGGCATACGGCGGCAGCAGAATTCGATGTCAGCAAGGTGACTGCTTTGCCGCGGGTCGATATTATTTATCTGCACGTAAACTGTGATGCTGTTTTAGCGCAGGCAGCAGTTGCGGCTGGGGCACAGGGGTTAGTCGTTGCGGCTTTTGGTCACGGGAACCTGCATATCGATATGAAGCCTGCCCTGATCAAGATCGCCCAAAGCGGCATCCCCGTAGTACGCAGCACCAGGGTTGGCAACGGTATCGTCAGCCGTATTGCGACAGACGATGAAAATAAATTCATTGTTGCTGACAGTCTTAATCCGCAGAAAGCGAGAATCCTTTTACAGCTGGCGCTGCTGACGACTAAGGCGCCGCAGGAAATCCAAAGAATGTTTAATGAATATTAAGAGTTGATAACAAAACACCGTCTGCGTATGCAGGCGGTGTTTTGTCGTTATAGCTTAATAAAATCAAGGTCTTTATACTATGCTTAGTTAATGGGCGCAGCGTCAGGCGTCGTCCGTTCGATGCGGACGAACGCTTGACAGGGGGGGACTTAATGATAGAATTGAGAATGAAATTATAATTTATTCTTAAAAATATAAATTATCACTAATTAAATGGTAATAATATTTAAAAATATAAATACGAAAAATCGGGTGCAGTAATGCTTAATAGAGAAACAGGTGTAAAACCTGTGCTGTCCCGCAGCTGTAATGCAGAGCGAGTCTTAAAATGTCACTGGGAAACCGGGAAGGCAAGATAAGCGATGAAGCAGAGCCAGAAGAACTGCCCGATTTTGACGCTGTAAAATTCCTGCGATAGACGGGATGGCGCAATTTATTTGACGCTTTTCTGTATCTGTGTGCAGAAGAGCGTTTTCTTTTTGTTTCCATGAGCTTGCGCTTTGGAATAGAGAATCAAAGATATCTGGTGAGGAAAATATTTTAAGGGGGACAAAAATGCAGAAACAGAAACAAAAGAAATTGGGACAGGCGGTCATGCTGGCTTTGGCCATCAGCGCTGCTTATCCATTAGCGGCTTACGGACAGGAGCAGCCGGAAAAAGTTGAAAAGGATTACGGTGTCATCAAGATCACTGCCACTCAGGAAGCTCTTGACGAAAAGATCCATCTGGTAGGCGGCAAGCAAAATGTTGACCTGAACTTTAACGGGAAGAATGAGAACATTATCGGCGCCATGGGCGCGGCCGGGGCGGGCAGCGTGCTCAATATCAACGGCAACGCCACTACTACCATTGGCAAGGAAAACGGCAAAGACGACGACCTTATGTACGGCAAGATGGATTATCCTGACAAAGATCATCAACCGGCCCATTATGAAGGTGATTTGAAAATCAAAGACCTGGCTTTGGTAACGGCTATGAATGGCGGTGTAGTCAATATTACCGGCGGCTCCATGAACCTTGACCTGCTGTACGCCCGCAACGGCAGTGATGACGCCAATAATCCCGTTTCGGTGATCAATGTGAACTTGACCGGCGATCTGATCGGCGGCGACAGCAAGGTGGTTTTGGGCACGTATCAGGAGGATTTTCTGCGTCAGCTTGGCGGCGTAGGCTATAAATACTATACGGGCGACGTTATTGCTAGGCGTCAGGCCGAGATCAATATCAAGGCCAATAATGTGAGTTTGAATAATGTCAAGTCTACTACGGACGCTGCCATTACGATCGTGGCCCAGAATGATCTGGATATCAAAACGCTGCTGGTGCATCATGACGCTACCGGCAAGGTGACCGGCAAAAATGTCACTATCGGTTCCGTAGGAAGCGTCAACGGCGGAGTTCAGATTGACATCGGCGACATCCGGACTCAGCAGGTCACTATCGGCGCTGTGGGTATGATCGGTTCCAGCAGTGAAAGATTCGGTGATGCAGCTGTAGCCAATATTTTTTCTGAGGGTAATATTACTTTAGGCGGGTTCTGCACCGCCAATGGCGCTACAGAGGCTTCGGGAAATGACGGCACCATCAACAGTGTCAGCCAAAGCTTTAACCTGAACGGGGATGTAAAATTAGAAAACGGCCTTTTAAACGTCAATGCGGAAAAGATAGTTTTTGACAGTAAAAAGATCTCTATCAGCAAGAACGGCGCCATCAAAATGCAGGCCCGGGAGATCGGCGGGTCTTTGGGCGAGATCTATTTTTTTGACGAGGCTGGTAAAAATAAAGAAGGAACTATGGAATTGCAGGCCGGCGGCAAAGGTGATCTGAATATTACTAAAATTGAACAGAATAGTGGCAATTATGTTACCAGCATCACTGGGGTTGATAAACTGACGGTGGCTAAAAATATTGATTTAGATAATGCTGATTATAATGATATGAAATATAAATTTTCGCAGAAAGTTACTTTGGGGGCCAACGAGCTGGTAATAGGACATAGCAGTAAGATGGAGGGCTACAGCAGCGTTAACAGCACCTGTGGCAGTATTGTGAAGCTGACAGGCAACAGGCTGCTGAAGCTGGAGGGTTCCTTTACCAATGGCGGACAGGCCCAGCTTGTTGCCGATACCTTGACAGCCTATCAGCTGGGAACTGAAAAAAGCAATATCTGGGGCTTTGCGTATGCCGATAAAGCTGGCACTACCGACGTCAAAGCCAATAATATGCAGGTAGCCACGTCGGTTTATTCTACGGACGGCGGTGTGACTAAAATAACTGCCGGCAATCTGCATATGACCGGCGCAGGCTATGATGCTGGCGACGATACTAACAGCACAAACAACGACGCAGGCTTCATCTGGGCCGACAAGGGCGGACAGGTGCAGCTGGCGATCTTGAATAACGGCAGCTTTACCGGGCGGACGATGGACAGCGGTAAGGTCAGCGACAATTTTACGGTCACTGACGGTAAAATCGATCTGGAACTGGGGGCGGGAGCAGTATGGAATGTGACGGGAGATTCCAGCCTGACGACGCTGAAAAACAACGGCCTCATCGACCTGACCTATAAGGAAGCCGAGACCAGGGCCTTTACGCCCACCAGTCTGACTGTGGATACTTTAGAAGGCAGCGGCGCTGTTAAAGTAAATACCGACGGCACCAAGGCCGACCAGCTCAAGATCAATAAAGCCGGCGGCAGTGTGACCCTGGTCCTGAACACCGACGCCAAAGGCCAGTGGCAGCAGGCCAAGTTCAACGACGTTAAGGTCATTAACGTTGCCGATGCCGACCCTGATTTTAAAGTGGATACGGCGTTAGTCGATGACGGCGGCCAGCTGTACCATTACAAGGCCGAGCTGGTCAAGCAGGGCAATGATTACGTGCTTTCCGGCGGCTACAAAAAAGCGGGCACTCAAATCAGCACCGTCAACGCTCTGGCACCAATCAGGCATCTGGGCGCCGCTGTTCAAAGCTGGCGCAGCAGCAATACCGGCGATATGCTGTTCGACCGTCTGCACGACCTGCGCCTGGGGGCGCAAGAGGGACTGTGGGGCAGCGTCAGCCGCAGCAAGTACGAGACTGACGCTGTAAACGGACACAGCACCGAGACTATCATAGGCGTAGATAAAGCTGCTGCTAAGGGGAGTACCCGGCGTTATACAGGTGCTGCTGTAAATTATGCGGACAGTTCGGACAGCTCGATTTTTGCCAAAGGCAAAAATAAAAATATCAGCCTGGCGGCCTATGGCAGCTGGCAGAAGGATAGTGGGCAATACTTTGATCTTATCGTTAAAGGTACGCATCTGAGCAGTGAGTATGATACTAATGGCAGCACTGCCGACCATGGCAAACTAAGCGGCTGGGGCGCTAATTTCAGCCTGGAGGCAGGACAGAACCTGCAAGTGGCTCAAAGTATCAGTATCGAACCTTATGCCCGGCTGACGTATGGCCATTTATGGGCTGGCAGCTTTACGAGCAGTAATGGTATCAGCAATAAAATGGACGGCAGGGACAGCCTGGTAGGCAGTTTGGGACTGCGTTATAACAAAAAGCTGGAGGGGGGGAACCGCTTATATGCGAAAGCCGCTATGCACCATGAATTTTCTGGCAGCGGCAGATTGAGTATGGCCGATAGTATGGGTGATACAGCGACTATTGATTTGGGCAGTAAGGGAACCTGGTATGAATTGGGGCTTGGCGCTGACTTTAAACTGTCGCCGGTATGCAATGTTTATGCTCAGGTAGAGCGTGTTGCTGGCGGAGATTTTGACATCCCCTGGCGTGTACAGGCAGGGTTTAATTACACTTTTTAATAGGGCTTAAATGTAAAAAATCCTCTCCCGGATTTCCGGGGGAGGATTTTTGGGTTAAAGCATTGCTGCAATTTAAGCTTTTAATTCGATCTCCAGCAGGCAGTCGCCGCTTTCGATACGGTTACCTGCCGCTACATGGATCTGGGCTACGATACCGCTGATAGGTGCTGCGATCGTTGTTTCCATTTTCATGGCTTCGGTAACGACGAGCGGGGTGCCCTTGGTTACAGCCTGGCCTTTTTCGACCATTACTTTGACCACGGAGCCGGATAAAGTGGCGCCGATTTCGCCCTGATTGGCTTTATCTGCTTTTTGGCGGCTAATATTGGTGGCCTTGACATTTCTGTCTTTGATGTCGATTTCACGGGGCAGGCCGTTGAATTCAAAGGAGACTGTACGGATGCCGTCGGCATTGGCTTCGCCGATATGTACCAGTTTAATGACCAGCATCTTGCCCTGTTCGATCTCGACTTTGATTTCTTCACCGATTTTCATGCCGAAGAAGAAGGTGGGCGTATCAAGTACGGAAACATCGCCGAAATCCTGTACGCGTTTGACCCAGTCGGTAAAGACTTTGGGATAGAGACAGTAAGAGCTGACGGCTTCTTCCGAGACAGGTGCTTCCAGTTCTGCCAGTTTGGCTTTGACCTCATCAAAATCAACAGGCGGCAGAGTATCGCCGGGGCGGCCTTCTAAAGGCTTACGTCCTTTGAGGACGATCTGCTGTAGTTTCTGCGGGAAGCCCTGATAGGGAACGCCGATGCGGCCTTCAAAGAATTCAACTACGGAAGCAGGGAAGTCGAGCACGTCGCCTTTGGCATAGATATCTTCTTCACTGAGGTCGTTCTGTACCATAAAGAGCGCCATATCGCCGACGATTTTGGAAGAAGGCGTGACCTTGATCAGATCGCCGAACATCATGGAAACGCGGTGGTACATATCTTTGACTTCTTCCCAGCGTTCGATAAGACCGAGCGCGGTGGCCTGCTGCTTGAGATTGGTGTACTGGCCGCCGGGCATTTCGTGTACATAGACTTCCGGATTGGGGAACAGTTCGGTCTGGTCGGCTGCTTTATAGTACGGACGTACGGTTTCCCAGTAACGGGACAGCTCGTTCATCGCATCTACGTCGACGCGCGGCTGGCGCGGATGACCGCTGAGCGCGTAATAGAGGCTGCTGCCGCTGGGCTGGGACGTGCCGCAGCTCATGGCGGACATGGCAGTATCTACAATATCGACGCCGGCATCGACGGCACGGGCATAAGTATAGATAGCGTTGCCGCTGCCCTCATGCGTGTGCAGGTGGATCGGCAGGTCAACAGCATCTTTGAGCGCGCTGACCAAACGGTAAGCAGCTTCCGGTTTTAAAAGGCCGGCCATGTCTTTGATCGCAACGATATTGGCGCCGGCTGCTGCCAGCTCTTTAGCCATCTCGACATAGTAGTTCAGGTCATATTTATCACGGCGCGGGTCCAGGATATCGCCGGTATAGCACAGCGCCGCTTCGGCTACTTTATTGCATTCACGGACGGTATCGATGGAAAGACGCATATTGTCAAGACCGTTCAGGCTGTCGAAGATGCGGAAAACATCGACGCCGTTTTTAGCGGCCAGACGAATAAATTCCTTGACGACGTTATCGGGATAGCTGGTATAGCCTACGGCATTAGCGCCGCGCAGCAGCATCTGCAGCAGGATATTAGGCGCTTTTTGGCGGAACTGCTGCAGGCGATCCCAGGGGCTTTCATCCAGGAAGCGGTAAGCAACGTCAAATGTAGCGCCGCCCCAGCATTCAAAAGAGAACAGATTAGGCAGCTTGCCGGCTGTGGCCGCTGCTACCTTCATCATATCATTAGTGCGCAGACGGGTCGCAAACAGGGACTGATGCGCGTCACGGAAAGTAGTATCCGTAAGCAGTACTTCACTTTGCGCCTGCACCCATTTGGCAAGTCCAGCCGGGCCGTGAGCGTCAAGGATCTGCTTGCTGCCGTCGGGAATCTTGCCGACGAACGGTTTGGGCATGTTCAGGGGCGCAAATTCCGGTTTGGGCTGCACGCCTACGTTAGAATAGCCGTTGATGGAGATATCGGCAATATAGTTGAGCAGCTTGGTGCCGCGGTCATATGTTTTGGGAAAAATAAACAGCTCGGTATTGTCATCAACAAATTTAGTACTGTAGCTGCCGTCAGTGAACTGCGGGTGCTGCAGTACGTTTTCTAAAAAGAGGATGTTGGTCTTAACGCCGCGGATACGGAATTCTTTTAAACAGCGCAGCATTTTGCTGATAGCGATCTGATGGGTCAGGCCCCAGGTAGTCGCTTTGACCAGCAGGGAATCATAATAAGGCGTGATGACGGAACCGGTAAAGGCGTTGCCGCCGTCCAGACGGACGCCGAAGCCGCCGCCGCTGCGGTAAGCGATCAGTTTCCCGGTGTCGGGCATAAAATTGTTGGCCGGATCTTCCGTAGTGATACGGCACTGGATCGCATGACCGTGAGTGATGATGTCTTTTTGCTCGGGGATCGCTATTTCAGGGTCGTGCAGGGCGTAGCCTTCCGCGATCTTGATTTGTGTCTGGACAATATCAATACCGGTGATCTCTTCGGTAACGGTATGCTCCACCTGGATACGCGGATTGACTTCAATAAAATAGAAGTTATTATCCGGGGTAGCCAGAAATTCAACTGTGCCGGCGCTGATATAATCAACGTTTTTCATCAGCTTGACAGCGGCTTCGCAGATCCGGCTGCGCAGCTGCTGCGGCAGCGAGAAAGCCGGAGCCACTTCGACCAGCTTTTGGTGCCGGCGCTGTACGGAACAGTCGCGTTCGTGCAGATGCACAATGTTGCCGTGCGTATCGCCGATGATCTGGACTTCGATATGTTTTGGGTTTTGCAGATATTTTTCGAGGTAGATCTCGTCGCTGCCAAAGGCTTTCAGAGCCTCGGATTTGGCGAGGCTGTAAGCCTGGTCCAGCTCGTCCATGGAGGCTACCATACGCATACCGCGTCCGCCGCCGCCGTTGACGGCTTTGATGATGATCGGGAAGCCGTGTTTTTCAGCAAAAGCACGCACCTCTTCTACGCTGCTGACGATGCCGTCAGAACCGGGGATCATCGGGATACCGGCCAGTTCGGCCTGCGTGCGGGCATTGATCTTATCACCGAACATGATCAGGTGTTCCAGCCGCGGCCCGATAAAGATGAAGCCTTCTTCAGCGCAGCGTTTGGCCAGCTGGCTGTTTTCAGATAAAAAGCCGTAGCCGGGATGGATAGCATCGACATCGTGCTCGCGGGCGATGCGCATAATGTCTTCGATATCAAGATAAGCGTCGATAGGGCCCTTGCCCTCGCCGACAAGATAAGCTTCGTCGGCACGGTTGCGGTGCAGTGACAAAGTATCTTCCTTAGAATATATTGCTACAGTACGGATGCCTAATTCGTTACAAGCTCGAAAAACGCGGATCGCGATCTCGCCGCGGTTAGCAACTAGAACTGTTTTGATTTTTTTCATGGTAAACCCTCCTTTGGTTGAGACCGTATCCATTGTATAAGAAAAAAGTACTTCTGGCAACAGCAAAAGTTCATGTATACATAATTCTTGCACTGCACTTTGTATACATTTTTAAGGCCACTTACTGATTGTGGTTTTTTAGTGTAAAATTTTCGGCCTGTGCCTAAAATTTACAGTGCAGGTTGCCGGTATAAAAATCACTGTAACGGAGCTATTAGATTTTTAGAAAGTATTTCGATACTTTATTTAATGAAAAAGAAAGTATTATTGCCGGCTTTCACAGAATTTTTACTTGTTTAATTATCGAAGAACGGTTATCATTTAATAGAGAATAATAATGTAAGTACAATATATGTACTTATTTGGAGGTTCGGATATGCCAGAGAAAAAAGCTCCCCCTAAAAAGCCGCTTTATTACTATTATATTTTGGCTTTAGCAATAATTTTGCTGATCAATACTGTTATCGTACCGACGTTTTTCAGTCCGCAGGTCAAAGAGATCTCCTACGGTAACTTTTTACAGATGGTAGATGACGGTAAGGTCGCGAAAGTTGAGATCACGAACAATAAGATTGCCGTGCTGGCCAAAGACAGCGATAACAAAGTGATCTATGTGACCGGCAGGGTGGAAGACCCTGATCTGGTCAATCGTTTAATGAAGAGCAAGGTCGAATTTTCGCAGGTCATTCCCAAGGAAAATTCCCCGCTCGCTAATTTCTTTATGAACTGGGTCCTGCCGATCATGGTCTTTTTTGCCCTGGGCCAGCTGTTTATGCGCTATATGGGCAATAAGCTGGGCGGCGGCAACGCCATGAGCTTTGGCAAAAGCAATGCCAAGGTATATGTTGAGGCCCAGACAGGTAAAAGCTTTGCCGACGTAGCCGGACAGGACGAAGCCAAAGAAGCCCTGATGGAACTGGTAGATTTTCTGCATAATCCTGCCAAATATCAGGCCATCGGCGCCAATATGCCTAAAGGCGCTTTGCTGGTAGGCCCTCCCGGTACAGGCAAGACCCTGCTGGCCAAAGCTGTGGCCGGCGAGGCCAAAGTGCCGTTTTTCAGTATTTCCGGCAGTGAATTTATTGAAATGTTTGTCGGTATGGGTGCGGCCCGTGTACGTGACCTGTTCAAGCAGGCACAGGAAAAGGCTCCCTGTATCGTTTTTATTGATGAGATCGACGCTATCGGCAAGCGCCGTGACAGTGGCCAGTTTGGCGGCAACGACGAACGTGAGCAGACTTTGAACCAGCTGCTTTCGGAAATGGACGGCTTTGACGGCAGCAAGGGCGTTGTGATCTTAGCGGCGACTAACCGCCCTGAATCGTTGGACAAAGCGCTGCTGCGTCCCGGACGTTTTGACCGCCGCATCCCTGTAGAACTGCCTGATCTGCAGGGGCGTGAAGCGATCTTAAGAGTACACGCCAAAGCGATCAAGACCTGTGATGATATCGATTATCTGACTGTGGCAAGAGCTACCGCCGGCGCTTCCGGCGCCGAGCTGGCCAATATCGTCAATGAGGCTGCCCTGCGTGCTGTTAAAATGAACCGTACCTGCGTGAGCCAAAGTGATCTGGAGGAATCGGTGGAGGTCGTTATCGCCGGTTATCAGCGCAAAGGTGCGGTGATCCCTCCGGAAGAAAAGAAGATCGTTGCCTATCACGAGATCGGGCATGCGCTGGTAGCTGCTTTGCAGAAAAAATCGGCGCCCGTCCATAAGATTACGATCATTCCCCGCACCTCCGGGGCGCTGGGATATACGATGCAGGTTTCTGAAACAGATAACGTGCTGATGAGTAAAGAGGAACTGTTTAACAAGATCGTTACTATTACCGGCGGACGTTCGGCGGAAGAGGTTATTTTCAATTCTATCACTTCCGGTGCTTCCAACGATATCGAGCAGGCTACCAAGCTGGCCCGTGCCATGGTGACGCGTCTGGGCATGACCGAAGAATTCGACATGATGGCGACGGAGACCATGAGCAATATTTATCTGGGCGGCGACCCGGCGCTTAATTGTTCCAATGAAACCGCCAGCAAGATCGATGCCAAGGTTTTGGAAATTATCAAAGCAGCGCATCAGCAGGCGCGTGATATTCTGGAAGCAAATAAAGCAAAATTACATGAGCTGGCAGCTTTTCTGCTGGAACGTGAAACTATTACCGGCGAGGAATTTATGCGGCTTTTGAACAGTGAGGCCGATGTTATCGAAACTTCCGCGACGGCTGTAAAAGAAGGTGAAGCTGATGCTGAGGAAGCAAGCAGTATTTGACAGGGATGCTTTTTTAGCCCTGCCTGATCTACCGCCCCGTTTAAAGCTTTGGGGTGAAGACCGTGAATTGGAAGACTTTTTGACGCAAAAAGCGTTTGCGATCAAGCCGCTGCCCGGTTCTGTGCCGCGTGCTGACGGTGAAGTGAAGATCGCCGTCGTCGGTAGTGGTCCTGCCGGTTTGGGCAGTGCTGACGAATTGACCCGTTTGGGGTTCAAAGTGACCGTATTTGAGCGTGACGATCGGCCCGGCGGACTTTTGATGTATGGCGTGCCTAACATCAAGCTGCCGAAAGCAATCGTCCTGCAGAAGATTGAGGCGCTGCAGGCTGCCGGTGTGGAATTCCGGCTGCAGACTGAGATCGGCAGGGACGTGACTTTCGCCGAGCTGCAGAAGGAATTTGCCGCGATCATCGTCTGTGTTGGCAGTACTGCGCCGCGGCGCTTGAAAATGATCAATGACGATGCCAGAGGCGTTTATTATGCCAAAGATTTTCTGACTTATGTAACCAGAGAGATGCTGCAGCCTGATGCTGCCGTGTCTGTCGATGCGGCCGGCAAAGACGTAGTGATCGTCGGCGGCGGTGATACAGGCATCGACTGCGCCGCTGTGGCTTTTGCCCAGGGTGCCCGCAGTATCCGCCAGATCGAACTGCGGGAATGCGAGATGACCGGTAAGACGCAGGATAATTTCTGTGAGCTGGTCAGCGGCGATCATACTTTGGAATACTGTACGCAGCTGCAGGATGTTGTTTTTGACGAACAGGGAGCGGTACAGGGCGTGCGGCTGGCCAAAGTGGAATGGGTAGCTCCTGCTGCCGGCAGCCTGCCTAAAGCGCAGGTACTGGCTGGGTCGGAAACAGAACTGCCGGCGCAGCTTCTGCTGCTGGCTACCGGTTTTACAGGGCCTGAGCCGGCGGTGTTCAGTACCTTTGCTTTCAACAAGACCCCTATTGGCACGATTGCCAAAGGCAGCGGTTATTTTGATACTTCGCGGCCGGGCGTGTTTGCCGCAGGCGATGCGCGCCGCGGGCAGGGCGTTGTAGAATGGGCTTTTGCCGAGGGACGTAATGCGGCTGTTGAATGCGCGCAGTATTTGCATACTTTGAAAAAATAAATGCTGAAAGCCAGTATCCTTTAAGGATACTGGCTTTTTTCGTTTGTTGGTTCTAGTATTTTCAGCATAGCTGTCTCACTTGCTATTTAGCAAGTAAAGTCTGCAATAGTTCCTCGGTCAGGTCCAGCTCGGTATAAACAGTGATGCCGTTTTGCTTCAATAAGGCGCTGGTCACACCGTCGCCGCTCGTCAAGGTGCCATCAAAATTGCCGTTATAAATTTTACCGGCACCGCAGGAAGGGCTGCGCGCTTTGAGGATAGCGGTACTGATATGCTCTTTGCGGGCCAGTGCAAGCACTGCCTCTGCTCCCTGGATAAAGTTTGCCGTGACATCACGGCCGCTGCTGGCATAGACTTTAGCCTTGCCGTTAAGAACATCGCTGCCGTCGCCGCCCCTGATCTCGGCCGGGGGACGGGGCACGGCAAGCTGGCCCAGGCATTCAGGGCAGACCGGCAGGAACAGGCCGCGCCCCTGATATTGTGCCAGCAGCTCGCAGTAATTGCTGCCGCCGCTGTATTTTACATTTGCTCCCAATAAACAGGCGCTGACTAGTAGCATGCTGCACACTCCTTTTCTGCTTCCATCTTAACGTAAGTGTGAATTTTTGGCAACCTGAATTGACAGCGGCCGCTAAAACTGGTAAGGTAATAAAAGGGAATGGGGTACTCCCTAAATGACTGTAGTCATTTGAACCGCTTAGTTTAGATAAGCTGATGACTTCTGCCGTGTAGGCGAAGTGTCGGCTTTTTTTATTTTTTTGCAAAGGTGGAAACAGAATGCATGAATTATTAGCAGTGGCTTTAGGCGGCAGCCTTGGTGCTGTCAGCCGTTATCTGGTCACAAATTATATTTTTATCCGCTGGCATTGCCATTGGCCTTGGGCGACTTTTATTGTTAATGCCGCAGGGTGTCTGGCCATGGGGTTCTTAATGGTTTTGATCACAGAGAAAGGACTGCTGACGCCCTATTGGCGTTTGCTGCTGTGTGTCGGTTTTTTAGGAGGATTGACCACGTTTTCTTCGTTTAGTTATGAATCGCTGACCCTGCTGGCAGAAGGCAACCTGGCGGGTGCAGGGCTGAATGTTGCTGGCAGCGTCGTGGTGGGGATCGTGTTTGCCTGGCTTGGGACTATCGCTGCCCGGGCGCTGTAATAAAAAACAGTCAGCTTGCAAGCTGACTGTTTTTGCTATTTATGCAGAGGTTTTTATTGCTGAGCGCTTTTGGACGTATTCAGGATAAAAATGGAAGCTAAGATCAAAGCCATACCAAGGATCTTAGCAGCTGTCACTTCCTCGCCAAAGACAAAAATGCCGACAGCTGCTGCGACCAGCGGTTCCAAAGTAGCCAGGATAGAGGCCTGGCCCGCATCAACGTCCTGCAGGCCGCGGGTATAAAGCAGATAAGGCGCCACGGTACAGATCAGGGCGATAGCCAGGGCTCCGGCAGCGGCACGCCAGTCGGCCAGCAGTGTGAAAAGCTGCTGCGGGTCAGCCAGCGGCAAAGCCCCCAGGGTCGCAAAATAAAAGGTATAAGCAGTGATCGTCAGCGTGCTGTAACGCCGCAGTGCCAGTTTGCCAAAAATACTGTACAGCGCGTAGCCAAAGCCTGAGGCCAGGCCAAAAGCAAAGGCTTCAGCGGTCAGTGCCAGTTTGCTTGCAAAAATGCCGGTGATCAGGCCGCAGCCGCAGAAAGTTGCCAGAAGTGCCAGCATTTTACGGCCGGTAAATTTTTCGCCAAACAGGATCAGGGAAAGCAGCATCACAAAAACCGGCGCCGTATATAAGAGCAGGACGGCGATAGAGATGGAACTGCCGTCAATAGCGCGAAAATAACAGTAATTGAAAAAGACCAGACTTAAAAGACCGGTGCCGATAAAAAGCCAGCTGTCGCGCCAGCGGATCTTTAACAGGCTGGGATCGATCTTCAAAATAATGGCAGTCATCAGCAGGGCGGCCACTAATACCCGCAGGGTGACCACCTGCAGGGGCGAGAAGCCGCAGGCTGATAAAAATTTGAAAAAAAGAGCGATGAGACCCCAAAGGCAGGCTCCGGAGATGATGGATAAGTAGGCGCTTTGTATCATGCTGGCCCCTCTTTTGCTCAAAATATTTAAAGTTTAGCAGGATTTATGTTTAGAAGAGTCAACAGTACAGAAGATTTTTTTGTTCTTTTTATGGGCAGAGGGTTTTGAAGTAAAACCTTTGCCAAAAACATCGTTGGCATCCTGAATGATCATAAAACAGCCGGGATCGATGTCACGGACGATCTGTTTGATTTTTGCCACCTGTGTCAGCTTGGCAACGACTAAAAGCACTTTGCGCTGCTGATGCGTGTAGGCGCCTTCAGCATAAAGATAGGTGACGCCGCGTCCGATGACTTCTATTATACCATTGCCGATCTCTTCATAATGCTCGCTGATGATAATGATATTTTTTTTGTAATCAAAGCCGTCGGTAAAGGCGTTGCAGGTCTTGAACATGACGAAGAAAGCCAGCAGGGTGTAAAGCACAGCTTCCAGGCCAAAGTAAAAAACGCCGATAAACATTAAAATGATGTTGAACATGAAACCGGTAGTGCCAATACTGATACTGTAATGTTTGTTGATGATCGCGCCGATGATATCGGTGCCGCCGCTGCTGCCGCCGACACGGTACATCATCGCTGCGCCGATACCGTAGATGACGCCGCCGGCGATGCAGGCCAGCATGGGGTCGTGCACATAAGGCGCCTGTTCAGCCAAAAAGTGAAAGGCATCGAGGGAAACGGAAAAAACAAGCATGCCGTAGAGCGCGCCGACGATATAGGAACGGTCCATAAATTTATAGGCCGCGATAAACAGAGGGATATTCAAAAGCAGACTGGTAATACCCATCGGCAGGCCGATCAGATAATATAAAATGACGGAAACACCGCCGATACCGCCGCTGATAAGCTTGTTGGGCATATAAAAAGCGTTGATCGCCACACCCATAAGCACGCAGCCCAGGGTGACCATAAGATAACGGTAACAATGCTGACGCATAAAAAAGCTCCTTCTTGTAAAATTTACGAATATTGTATACATAGTAGCACTTTTCAGAAAAAAAGCAATGTTGCCAACAATAAAAATGTGTAAATTTTTCGAAAATAGCTGAAAAAGACAAATAAAATAGAAAAAATTCACAAAATTGTTCGATTTATCTTGCGGCTGCGACCGAAGCAAGATAAAATATATTGTATACAGGAAAACAATCGAGGCTAACTTATGGAAAAAATATATGAAACAGCTCATGCAAAAATAAATTTAGGACTGGACGTACTGGGCAAGCGCCCCGACGGCTACCATGAGGTGCGCATGGTGATGCAGAGCATCGGACTGAGCGACACCGTGACGATCGAGGAAGGCGAAGGGCTGACGGTCGAAACCGATCATGGCGGGCTGGCCGGCGGGCCGGATAACCTGGCCTGGAAAGCGGCGGCGCTTTTAGCGCGCAGCTGCGGGAAAACACCGAACGTTCACATCAGACTGAACAAAAAAATTTTTCTGGCAGCAGGACTGGCCGGCGGCAGCAGTGACGCCGCTGCCGTTTTGCGGGGTTTGAACCGGCTCTGGCGGTTGAACATGACTGCGGCAGACCTGGAAAAGCTGGCTGCGGAATTGGGCTCGGACATACCCTTTTGCGTTACAGGGGGAACAGCCCTGGCTGAGGGTCGCGGGGAAAGACTGACTGCCCTGCCGGAAGTGCCAAAGCTGCTGCTGGTACTGGCAAAGCCGAAGCTGGAAGTGGCGACAGGCTGGGTCTATGGTAATTTCCGTCAGGATAAAGTCGGGTCAAGGCCCGATATCGACGGTATTATAAAAGCGCTGGAGCAGGGAGCGGCAGCAGAGCTGCTGGCAAGCTGCGGCAATGTTTTGGAAAGCGTGACTATTCCTGCTCATCCTGTCATTGCCGAAATCAAACAGAAAATGCTGGCGGCAGGAGCAAAATATGCTTTGATGTCGGGCAGCGGGCCAACGGTTTTTGCCGTGGCCGAAAGCAAAGAGATAACTGCAAGCATTTTGACGGCACTGACAGAGCTTGATCTGGAAACTGCTGTTACTACTACTGTGCAAAAGGAGAGGATCTGAAGATGAGTGGGCACCTTAGACCGATTAAACTAGACAGTTACAAACCTCTGCGGGAACTGGTATGCGAAAATATCCGCCAGGCGATCATTGACGGTACTTTCAGTCCCGGCGAGCGTTTGATGGAAATCCAGCTGGCCGATGAAATGGGCGTCAGCCGCACTCCCGTACGCGAAGCGATCCGCAAGCTGGAATTGGAAGGCTTTGTCGTGATGATCCCCCGGCGCGGCACTTATGTAGCGGATATTTCGATCAAAGACATCAATGAGGTTTATGAGATCCGTACTTCGCTGGACGTTTTGGCGGCCGGACTTGCCGCTGAACGCATCAACGACGACGAGCTGGAAACACTGCAGCGACTGTTGGTCGAGATCGGCCAGCATATCGAAGAAAACAATATGGAGAAGATCGTCGAAGTGGATATTGCCTTCCACGATGTTTTATATCAGGCCAGCCGTAATGAAAGGCTGCGCAATATCATCAATAACCTGCGCGAGCAGATCACAGTCATTCGCGGCCGCTCTATGATGTATCCGGGGCGTCTTGCCGATACGATGGAAGAACACCGCGCGCTGGTAGACAGCATTGCTGCCCGCGATGTGGAAAGGGCCCAGAATGCGGCGCGCATCCATTTGGAAAACGCCGAGCATACTTTGCTCAAGGATATGGTGGAAAGTCATAACGAAAAGAAAAATAAAGAGTAAGACCGAAAGAGGTTAGGCTGTATGTATAATGCGGTTATTTTGGCCGGTGGAAAAACGCCGTGGCTGCAAAAGGCCGTTGGGACCAATATCAGGGCGTTAGCTCCCCTGGGAGGGCGGCGGCTGGTAGAATATATCATCGACGCCCTGGATCGAAGCGGTATGATCGACCGGATCATCGTAGCGGCAGACAGCAGTGAGTGGGAAGCGGCAGTCCTGCCGCAGCGTGCGGAGCTGGTGGCTGTAAAAACCGCATCCATGCCGGAAACGGCAGCCGCCGCAGTGGCGGTTCTGCCGGCGGACGGCAAAATTTTATTTGTGTGCGATGATATTCCCCTGCTGACTGCTGCGGCAGTGCAGGATTTTCTGCGGCAGACGGAAACTGTGGCAGCGGACGCTTATTATCCCGTGATTCCCGAAGCGGACTGCGCCAGAGCGTTTCCCGGCGCGGAGCGTACCTATGTCACTTTGCCGGACGGCAGATTTACCGGCGGTAATCTGATGCTGATCAAGGCCGCTGTTGTAGCCCGCAGTCTGGATAAGGCCAGGGATATTTTTGCCCGCCGCAAAAAGCCTTGGGAGCTGTGCGGCTGGCTGGGTTTTGGCTTCGTGCTGAAATTCCTGCTGCACCGGCTGACGCTGACAGATGTGGAGCGGCGGGCGTCGGAGCTGCTGGAATTTAAGGGTAAAGCCATAGTTTCGCATTACCCTGAGATCGGCATGGACATTGATAAAGAAGAAGACTGGCAATTGCTGCAAAGCTATTTTAAGAATAGAAAGTAGAAAAGAGGGGCGCTATGGCTCGAGTCAAACGTATGGAACGCGTAGTTGCTTTGACGAAGCAGCTGGTGGACCATCCGTATCAATTATTTTCATTTACATATTTCTGCAAAAAATTTGAGGTCGCCAAGTCGACCTTGAGTGAAGACGTTCTGGCTGTACGTGCCGGGCTGGAAGCTTATGACCTGGGCAGAGTCGAGACTTTGGCCGGTGCGGCCGGCGGCGTGCGCTTTATTCCCTGCCACTCTGAAAAAGCCAACGAGGAATTTTTGACGGAGCTGGCTTTGCAGCTGGCAGAGCCTGAACGGATCTTATCGGGCGGCATGATCTATATGACTGATCTGCTGTTCAAACCGCAGCTTGTCATGCGCCTGGGCGAGATCATTGCGCAGCGGCTGCGGCATTTGGAACCGGAATATATCATGACTGTTGAAACGCGCGGTATCCCGCTGGCAGTTTTTGTAGCACGGGCCTTCAATATTCCCGTAGTCATGGCCCGGCGTGTGGGTCAGATCACCGAAGGCTCGACGGTTAGTATCAATTATGTGAGCGGTTCGTCCAGGCAGATCCAGACGATGGCGCTGCCCAAGCGGGCGCTGCCTGCGTCAGCCCGGGTGCTGATCATCGACGATTTCCTGAAAGCCGGCGGTACGGCCCGCGGCATGATCGAACTGGCGGAAGAAGTGGGGGCAAAAGTTGTAGGCAAGGCCTTTTTCATTGCTACGCAGGCTCCCGAAAAGAAAATGATCGATGATTATACGGCTTTATTCGTGTTAAAGGATATCGATACGGAAAACAGAAAAATCGATATCAGTCCATTATGAGGGGATGTAAAAAAATGGCAAAAGATCAGGTAACTTTACAGGATGTGGAAGCGGCAGCCAAACGCTTGGCTGGCGTAGTGCATAAAACGCCTTTGGAAAGCAGTCATATTTTCAGTGAAATAGCCGGTTACGAGGTACTGCTGAAGCTGGAAAATATGCAGCGTACAGGCTCATTCAAGGTGCGCGGCGCTTCCAACTGTATCCAGACTTTAACTAAAGAGCAGCAGGCCCACGGCGTTATTGCCGCGTCGGCAGGCAACCATGCCCAGGGCGTAGCTTTGGGCGCGCAGGCGGCAGGTATCAAGGCAACTATCGTCATGCCTGAGGGCGCACCGCTGGCTAAGGTCGAGGCGACGAAGGGCTATGGCGCCGAGGTGGTTTTAAAAGGCGGCGTTTATGACGAGGCTTATGCCGAGTCGGTGCGGCTGCAGAAAGAAACCGGCGCGACCTTTGTGCACGCCTTTGACGATCCGGCAGTTATCGCCGGCCAGGGAACTATCGGCTTGGAGATCTTAGAGCAATGCCCTGATATCCGTTCGCTGGTAGTGCCGATCGGCGGCGGCGGCCTGCTGGCAGGCATCGCTACGGCGGTCAAATCTGTAGCGCCGCATGTCAAGGTTTATGGCGTACAGGCCAGCGGCGCGCCGGCCATGTATTTATCCAAGCATGCCGGCAAATGGGTAGAGACCCCGGAAGCACATACTATTGCCGACGGTATCGCCGTAAAATCTCCCGGCAAAACTACTTTCGACCTGATCCAAAAATATGTCGATGATATTTTTGTCGTCAAAGACGACGATATCGCGGCGACGATCCTGTTGATGATGGAACGTGCCAAAATGATCAGCGAGGGCGCGGGCGCTATCGGTCTGGCCGCCATGCTGCACGGCAATATCCCTCATGCCGATAAGACTGCGGCTGTTATCAGCGGCGGCAATATTGACGTCAACATGATCTCGCGCATCATCGAAAACGGCCTGGTGAAATCAGGCCGCCGTATCAAGCTGCTGACCCATTTGACCGACAGGCCCGGCGAGCTGCGGCGTTTCGTTTCCTACATCGAAGAATACAGGGCCAATATCGTGTATATCTATCACGAGCATGCGGGGCGCAACCTGCCCATCGGGCAGACCCAGGTGGAAATGGACCTGGAGACCCGCGACCATGCCCATGCTGAGATCCTGGTGGCGGCTTTGCGTCGTGCCGGGTACCGGGTGGAATTACTGTAAAAATATAATTGTTATCATTTATAAGTCATAGAAGCGGAGGCTTATCCATGTCAGAGTTAGTAGCGGTTATTTTAGCGGCAGGCAAAGGCACAAGAATGAAATCCAAGCTGCCGAAGGTTTTACATAAGGTGGGCGGCCAGCCGATGCTGCAGCACGTACTTGATGCGGCTGACGCAGCCGGCGCGGCCCGCAAGGTCGTGATCGTGGGCCACGAAGCAGAGCTGGTGGAAGCAATGGTCGGTACTCAGGCGCAAATGGCGTTGCAGGCCGAGCAGCTGGGCACCGGACATGCAGTGATGCAGACGGAAGCTGTTTTAAAAGATTTTTGCGGCACAGTGATGATCATCTGCGGCGATACGCCGCTGTTGGAAGCGGCCGAACTGCGGAAATTCTATGAAGGCCACGTAGCCTCGCAGGCTGCGGCAACGGTGCTGACGGCGTTCATGGACGAGCCTGCCGGCTATGGCCGGATCATTCGTGACGCGGCCGGGAATGTTTTGGGTATCGTCGAAGAAAAAGACGCTACGGCAGAGCAGAAAGCCGTCAAAGAAATCAATACCGGTATTTACTGCGTGGAAGCACCGCTGCTTTTTGAGGTGCTGGCCACTTTGACCTGCGATAACGCGCAGGGTGAATATTATCTGACTGACGTTCTGGCGAAGCTGAACGCCATGGGTAAAAAAGTCGGCGGCGTCGCTACCGCCGACAGCGATATGATCATGGGCATCAATTCGCGCCGGCAGCTGGCCGAAGCCGAAGGGATCATGCGCCGCCGCATTTTAGATAAGCTGATGGACAGCGGCGTTACTATTATGGACCCGGCCAGTACCTTTATCGAGAAAGGTGTCGAGATCGGCCCGGATACCATCATCTATCCCTATACCTGGCTGGAAGGCGCAACGAAGATCGGCGAAGATTGCCAGATCGGGCCTAATGTGCGCCTGACCAATGTCAGCGTCGGCAACGCTGCCCAAATGCAGTTCGTTTACGGACACGACTGTCGGGTCCAGGATAACGTCGTGATCGGACCTTACGTGCATCTGCGCCCGGATACCGTCATCGGCGATAAAGTCAAGATCGGTAATTTTGTAGAAGTAAAAAATTCTTATGTCGGTACGGGCAGCAAACTGCCGCATCTCAGCTATATCGGCGACAGCGACATCGGCAGCGGCGTCAATATCGGCTGCGGCTGCATCACCGTTAATTATGACGGCAAGAAAAAACACCGCACTACCATCGAAGACGACGCCTTTATCGGCTGCAACAGCAATATGGTCGCGCCTGTTACCATTGGCGCCGGGGCCTATATCGGCGCCGGGTCAACGATCACCAAAGACGTACCGGCAGACGATCTGGGCATCGGCCGTGCGAAACAGAAGAATATTGAAGGCTGGGCTGCCAAATACCGCAACAGCTGATTTTAGAGAAAAAACGGTTTTTAGTACTTGTGGATTTGTGGCTAATAGTTGTATACTATTAATGATTAATTAAACCTTAAACATTCTTGGAGGGATGGGACAATGTTGTCAGATGAGAATAAACTCAGAATTTTTTCCGGTAATGCCAATCCTGATTTGGCACGAGAGATCGCCGCTTATTTAGGAACTACTGTTGGCGATGCCGTTATTAACCGTTTTAATAATGGCGAAGTACAGGTAATGATCAATGAAAGCGTGCGCGGCAAAGATATTTTCATCGTGCAACCTACCTGTGGCCCGGCAGTCAACGATAACGTCATGGAACTGCTGATCATGGCTGACGCCTTTAAACGCGCTTCGGCCAGTCACATTACAGCAATCATCCCTTACTATGGTTATGCGCGTCAGGACCGTAAAGCACGCGGCCGCGAGCCGATCACTGCCAAATTGATGGCAGACCTTCTGGAAAGCGCCGGCATTACCCGCGTCGTTACCATCGACCTGCATGCCGCCCAGATCCAGGGCTTTTTCAACATCCCTTTCGACCATATGCCCGGCGGCCCGATCCTGGCAGAATATATCAAAGAAAAGAATCTTGACGACATGATCGTCGTTTCTCCTGACCTGGGCGGCGTCAGCCGTGCCAGAAATATGGCGGAGCGTTTGAACTGCGGCCTGGCAATCATCGATAAACGCCGCCCCGAACCCGGCGTAGCGGAAGTAATGAACCTGATCGGTTCAGTAGAAGGCAAAACTGCGATTTTAGTTGACGATATGGTCGATACGGCAGGCTCTTTGACCGAAGGCGCCCGCGCGCTCAAGAAATTCGGCGCGAAAGAGATCTATGCCTGCTGCACCCATCCGGTGCTGACTGATCCGGCCTTGAGCCGCATCGCTCAATCCGACATCACAGAGCTGGTAGTTACCAATACCATCCCTCTGCCTCCTGCCAAAAAGCATCCGAAGATCAAAGTCCTTTCGGTAGCGCCAATCCTGGCGGAAACTGTACTGCGTATTTTCAACGACTGGTCTGTCAGCCAGCTGTTTGAGAAATAAAAAGCTTATTCAAGTATTAAGAGAGGCTTGTCCCAGGGGGCAAGCCTCTTTGACGTAAGTGAGGAGAAGACTGTGCGACTGATCTATATACTGGCGATTTTGACGTTTATCGGCATGGCTGCCCTGTGGGGTGGCTGGTATGGCCTGTGCCGGCGCAAACTGGCGGCAGCGCTGGCGGCAGCCTGCATCCTTGGTGGCGGCGTCCTGCTGCTGCTGGCGGTTTTGCCGGGCAACAGCTTTTATGGGACGACGGTAACGGCTAATCCCGCCGCCGGCAAAAATGTGGCCCTGACCTTTGACGACGGCCCCTATCCTCCTTATACTGACGAACTGCTGGCAGTCTTGCAGCAGCGGCAGGTCAAAGCGACATTTTTTATGGTGGCAGCAAATGCCCGGCAGCACCCTGAGCTGGTGGCGCAAATAGCGGCGCAGGGACACGAGGTTGCCCTGCACGCTTTGCAGCACCGTGATTTTTTAAAGCTGACGCCTGCCCAGCAGCAAAGTGATGTGGCAGCAGGCAAGGAGCTATTGGAAAAACTGAGCGGGCAGCAGATCACCCTGATGCGCCCGCCGCACGGCTTTCGCGACTGGTCGGTGCTGGCAACGCTGCGGCAAAACGGCTTGACGGCCGTCAACTGGTCGGTGATCCCGCGCGACTGGACTAATCCCGGCAGCGGGGTGATCGTGCAGCGGGTCATGGAGCAGGTGCAGCCGGGGGCGATCATCCTGCTGCATGACGGCGACAGTCCTAAATATGCGGCCTCCCGTGAGCAGACCGTGCAGGCAGTGCCTGTTATTATCGACAAACTGCGCGCGGCAGGGTATAATTTTGTTACTGTAAGTGAACTGATGCACAAAGGAGAATGACATGAAACTTATCGTTGGTTTGGGAAATATCGGGAAAGAATACGAGGCTACCCGTCATAATATCGGCTTTATGGTGATCGATGAGCTGGCGCGCCGCTGTGGCGTCAACAGCTGGAAAACTGACCGCAACGCCATGTGCGGCGAATACCGCAATCCGGAAAAAGTGCTGCTGCTGAAACCGACGACCTATATGAATCTCAGCGGTGTCGCAGTCGGCGCTTATGCCAATTTTTTTAACGTCGACCCGGAAGATATTGCCGTGATCCAGGACGATCTTGATCTGCCGGTGGGGCAGGTGCGGGTGCGCCGCAAGGGCAGCGCCGGTGGCCATAACGGCATCAAATCCATTCAGGAACATTTGGGCACGGGCGAATTCCCCCGTTTCAAGATCGGTATCGGGCATCCGTCCCATAACAATAAAGCCGTTATCAAACACGTACTGCAGCGCTTCAGCAGCGAAGAGCAGGAGCTGGTGACAGCAGCCATCGGCAAAATGGCCGACGCGCTGGAGCTGTGGCTGAAAGGCGACATGGAGGCCGTGATGCAGGAATATAACAAAAAGCCGCCCAAAGTTAAGGAAGAAACAGCGGCGCCAACGGAATAATTTAAAAGCAGTCCCAAACAGACATTCAATTTTTGAATGTCTGTTTTTTTATATTTTTCTTTAGATATTTTGAATTTAGGTTTTCTTTTTGATCTGTACCTTGTGGCAAGTCCGGTTGATAGTTATTTATTTATGGGGCACAGTGACTTTCAGCGCTGTTAAGATTAAGAATTTGAATTATTACTTTAGACTTTCTTGAAAGAAAGTCAACAAAGAACTTAGCGCACTGTGGCAAGTCCTGTTTAGCTTTGCTCGCTGTCCGGCTTCCGGGCAACTCGGCATTGTCGAACAGATAAAATCTTTAGCAAGCAAGAAGCAATGCCTCAAACAGTCCCTTCAGCGCTTACAGCTTGCTGCGCACACGACGGACTTGACCACAATGTGCGCTCAAAACCCTGCATCGTACAAATCATTGCTAAATTTCATAATAACGGTATCGACAGTATAATGT
This sequence comes from uncultured Phascolarctobacterium sp., assembly GCF_958349595.1. NCBI lineage: Bacteria > Bacillati > Bacillota > Negativicutes > Acidaminococcales > Acidaminococcaceae > Phascolarctobacterium > uncultured Phascolarctobacterium sp. The sequence continues at coordinate 128,522 of NZ_CATWDQ010000002.1, forward strand.
CATCAATGATTAGTAACTAAAGAAGTAGATCGTAGGGTGTTATGGCACATTGAGCAGATTTTGTTATGTGCGATGCGAATAAGGCGAAAACTGGTGGGATTAGTGAATATTAACTAAAGAAGTAAAACGTATGATACAGGGGGTTTTACAGCGCATTGGGAAGATTTGGCAGATGAGCGAAACGCAGCTGCAAGCAGGCGCAGGGTATGTCTGAGGCGTCGGCAGGCTATGCGCAGCATAGCATTAAATTCTTTCCCTGTGATGCCGAGTTGCCCGGAGCTCGGGCAGCGAGTGAAGCGCAATCCAAATCTTAACAGCGCTGAAAGTTCTTTGCGCCGCTTGCTTTCAAGAAAGCGGCATAATAAAAAAGAAAAACCTAAATTTAAAAGCAAAAGTGGAAATTCAAGGAAAAAGAAAATTTAAAGAAAAAATTGAAAACCAGTGTCCGGCAAGCCGTGACACCGTACGGCTCCCATTCTCTCCTGGCGGTTGGCAAACCGTAAGGGCAAAAGACAGCCAAACTGCGTCGAAAATATCCGTTAGTATGTCTTGTGGGGGGGTACAAACGTGCTATAATGAGCATGAATATTATTTTAACAAATGTATTTAAAATTCAGCAAATAAAATCAGTTTTAACAAAGTAAGACAAAGACAGAACAATATTTTAGGTAATGCAGGAGTGGAGGTGTAAGGTTGTACGATGAAAAATGCCTGCAAAATATCGGCGGCAATATCCGCTTTGTGCGGATGGCCTGCCAGATCGGTCAGCAGGAAATGGCGAAGCGTATCGGCATCAGCCAGACCCACATGAGCAATCTGGAATGTGGCCGGGTGAAGATCAGCCTGAGGCTGCTGCTGCGTATCGCTAATGTATTGGAGTGCCCGCTGGAAGTATTTTTAGATACCAATGCGGCGCTGGACTGGGGCAAAGAGCAGGCTGAAAAGGTTGTGCCTGAGCAGGAAGTTCCTACAGAAACCTATACCTTAGAGGAAGTGCGGCAGCTTTTGCAACTTGTAAGGCTCTCAAACAAGTAAAACGTTGTAATCGCAGCTGCGGAGGATATAGCTGATGAGCAACACAGTGAAAGGAGCAAAAGAATGCCTGAAATAAAATCAGCAGCGCCCGCCGCTAAACCCTACATGCTTTTTGACGCCGGCGAAGTGCGGCAGGAAAGCGGCATCGAAGGCATCAAGTTCGACTTTAACTACGGGGCTAGGGTCACTGTGCCGCAGGGCGAATACCGGGTCAAATTTATCGACAGGGAAGCCTGCCTGACGGTATACGACGCACCCGCCAGCGGCGTGCTGGTGACCAGCAGCAAAAAGTATTTTATCGACTTCCGCATCGAAGTTTACGAAAAGGACAAGCTGATCTTTGCCCACGACCTGGATCTACAGGGCAAAAAAGTGCTGCTTAAATTCCCAGTCGGGATATTGGGCGACGTACTGGCCTGGTTCCCCTATGCGGAAGTTTTCCGTCAGAAGCATCAATGCGAACTTTACTGCGTCATGGCAGAGGACATGATCGAGATCATCAAACCGGGCTATCCCGAGATCAGCTTTATCAAGGCGGAAGAACGGCTGGAAGGCTTGTATGCCAGCTACTACATGGGCATCTTCTTTCCCTGTGACGACAGGGTGCACCAGCCGGTAGACTGGCGGCTGATCGGCCTGCACCAGAATGCGGCTATGATTTTGGGTGTTGATCCGGGTGAGCAGCGCATCAGGCTGTTGCCCAAAAATAAAAAACGTAAGATCAAAGAACCCTACGTCTGCATCGCAGCCCAGGCTAGCAGCCAAGCCAAATACTGGAACAATGGCAACGGCTGGCTGAACGTGGTCAAGCACCTGCAAGAGCGTGGCTATCGGGTACTGTGCATCGACCGGGAAAATGTCTATGGTATGAACAGCCGTTTTAACATCATCCCTTATGGTGCGGAAGATTTTACAGGCAAGCTGCCCTTGCAGGAGCGGATAGACCTATTGTATCACGCCGACTTTTTCGTGGGCCTGCCCAGCGGACTCAGCTGGCTGGCTTATGGCGTGGGTAAACCAGTAGTCATGATCAGCGGCATGAGCCTGGCACTGACGGAATTTCCCAATCCTTACAGGGTGCAGAACTTCCATGTGTGCAACGGCTGCTGGAACGATACCCGCATCACCTTCGACCATAAGGATTTTGAATGGTGCCCGCGGCTGAAAGGAACTGACAGGCAGTTTGAATGCAGCCGCTACATTACGCCGGAAGCGGTGAACAAAGTCATCGACCGGCTGATGGCAGATCATAAGCTGGAGCCGCTGGCAAAATAGTGGTGATTGTACAGTGGCAAGATAGCAGCAAAGAAAGCTGAAAGTAAAAAAGAAAGAGGGATTTGAGCAGATGGCAGAGGGAAAAGCAAGGAAAGAACAAACACAGAAGTTGCTGGCTACAGTAGTGATGGGCATGAGTCTGGTCAACACCGTTGCCCCCATGGCGGCAGCGGCACAGGCCGAGCCGCTGCCGCAGCTGCCCCGACCAGCAGCCGGCGAAGCCCGGCCCCTGGACTATGCGGTGCTGCCGCAGGTTTTAGACTATCTGGACCGGGCTGTTTTTGCCACGGCAGAAGCGGAAGAGCTTGCCGGCAGTGGAAATTTCAGTTCTATGGGCTCAGGTGACATTCAAAACATAAGTTCCGGGCAAAGCGGCACGGTAGGTGTTATGAACGGCGGTTCACAGGTCATCTACAGCGGCGGTACAGGTTCGGCAGGCGTTATAAATAGCGGCGGTACTCAGAGTATCCGCGGCGGGATAGGTACGGCAAATATTATAAGTAATGGCGCGCAGTATATTTCCAGCGGCGGCAGCGGCACGGTAAACACGCTGGAAAGTGGCACGCAGTATATCCGCCGCGGTTGCAGTGGCACGATAATCACTATGAACAGCGGTGGGCAGACTGTCGGTGACATAGGTATGGTAAGCACTATGAACAGCGGCTCACAGATGATCTACAGTGGCGGCAGCGGTACGGTAAGTGTTATGAACGGCGGTACTCAGAGGATCATCGTCGGCAGCGGTACGGTAAGCGCTATGAACGGTGGTACGCAGGTTATCGAAAGAAGCGGCATCTCGCTGAATACTGTTTTAAACAGCGGCGGTACTATTTACCAAAACAGCGGCGGCGTTGTAACCAGTGTTACCTACAACGGCGGCGTCCACATCATTGACGGTATCGTTGATGGCTACGACAACAGGACTTTGGGTGCCGGCGGTACTAATGTGACGATGGGCGTCATCAGCGGCGGGCAGATGAGCAGCACTGTTTTAAACAGCGGCGGGATGCAGCTGGTGTTGGAAGGCGGCTCGGCTTTAGCTACAAAGGTCAGTGGCGGCACTGTGTATTTGGCCAGCGGCGGTTTGGTAAGCGGCCTTACTATGAGCGGCGGTATTTTGGAGCTGGAAAATGTCAGCGGCGGCAGCTTTGATATCTATGATGAGATGACGGCAAACAGCGCTACTATAAATATGCTGGATGGCGGTGTGACGCAAGGAAGGTCTGCCGCACCTGCTTATGAATCGCTGACCATAGCGAATTTAAAAGGCAGCGGCAATACCTTTATTATGGATACGGACCTGTCAGGCGGTAAGGGCGATAAGGTGACGATCACCAGCGCCGCTGCGGGCAGCCATTATGTACAGATCCGTGATCTGAGTAAGCTGAACAGTATCGAAGTGACCGGGGCGCACAAGCTACTTTTGATCACAGATGAAAGCAACAGTTTGACCTTTGCGGGGCAGGAACTGAATCTGGGCGGCCTGTTCGACCTTGACCCTACCTTGACCAACGGCGGGGAACTGGGGCTTTCGAGTAAGGACTGGTATTTGACGAAAATAGCTAAAACAGCGAATAACGATACTAAAGTATTGCTGTTTGATGCCGATAACAGCTACGCCCTGTGGCGTAACACCAACGACAGCCTGCGCAGCCGTCTGGGCGAATTGCATGGCAATGCGGAGCATGACAATGGCGTCTGGGCCAGGACGCAGGCGGGCAGGTTCAGAGGTTTCGGCTACGAAGGACGTTACAATCTGTACCAGCTGGGCTATGATAAAACACTGGCCGATCAAAGTGTTTATGGCCTGGCTGTGGACTACGGCGACGGTACAGGCAGCTATACTAACGGCAGCAGCAAGGACAAACTGACAGCGTTCAGCCTGTATGGCGTCTGGCAGGGCAAACGCGGCGCTTATACCAATGTCACGGCGCGGGCAGGTATGTTTGATACGGACTTAAAATCTTACGGCGACTTCCCAGATAAAGCCAGCTATAAGGAACACGCCTACAGCATCAGCGTAGAATACGGCCAGCGCTTTGATTATCAGCAGGGACTGTTCTTCGAGCCCCAGGCACAGTTTACGCTGGGGCATTTGAGTGGTATCAGTTACACCACCGACAGGGGTGCTAATGGCTATATCGAAGGGCTGAACAGCGCTATCGGGCGTATCGGCTTCATTATGGGGCAGAAGGTCAAAAACGGCAGCGATATCTATCTGAAAGCCGACCTGCTGCATGAGTTTGCCGGCAAGCGTGATTTGCAGCTGACCTCGGACGCCGGTGGTACTAACGATATTTTGAGCAAGCATAATGACTATGGCGATACCTGGTTTGAGCTGGGCTTGGGCGCTAATATCAAACTGAGTAAAGACAGCAGCTTCTACGGTGAAGTGGAACGGGGCTTCGGCGGCGACATCAACAAAAAGTGGAGCGTCAATGCAGGGCTGCGGTTTACATTCTAAGGGAGCATTAATTGATTTATTAAGGCTGTAAGTAAAACAAAAGTGCCTGATATGAACAAGCTTCATATCAGGCACTTGATTTTACTGATGTATTATTTTTTCTTGTGACGTTCGTAGCGCAGGCGTCCTTCTTCAAAGGCGCGTTTTTCTTCTTCTGTTTCCAGCGTCAGCTCCGGCACTTTGGTGGGACGGCCTTTTTTATCAAGGGCGATCATGGTGAAGAAAGCTGTCAAGGCGCGTTTTTTGCCTTCCGTTTCCAGGTCTTCGACTTCGACTACGACGACGATCTCCATGGAGCTGTGACCGACATAGACGACCTGAGCCGTACAGATGACAAGATCACCGATAAAAATGGGCAGATGGAATTCTACTTCGTCGACTCTGGCGGTGACCACGTTGGTACGGGCATAGCGGCGCGCCGTGGCATAGGCGGTAGAGTCCATCAGTTTGATGATCTCGCCGCCGTGGATATTGCCGGCGACATTGGCCTGGTGGGGCATCATGACTTCACTGATGACGAGCCTGCTTTCAGAGGATGTTTTTTTCAAGGTTAGGACCTGCCTTTCTGGGCGCGCCGGGCCTGAGCCGGAGGCGCGGGATGTATATGTCTGCAGGCGCACTTGAAGTGCGGCTTGGGGTGCAGATATTTGCTGCGCTTATTATAACCTTTCCGCGGCTGGGGTGCAAGCAGGCAAAAGTAAAGTTTCTGAAAATAGTTCTTGCATAGCTGTGGGGTCTGTGGTATACTTTATAAGCGTTAATCTAGAATTATGATGTATAGTCATATAATAGTTAGAGAGTAAAGTGAGGTGCAACCAGCATGAAACAAAACATCCATCCGAAATATGGTGAAGCTAAAGTAACCTGCGCATGCGGCAATTCTTTTATGAGCGGCAGCGTGAATCCGGAATTGCGTGTTGACGTTTGCTCTAAATGTCATCCGTTCTTCACCGGCCAACAGCGTAATTTAGCTGCTCGTGGCCGTATTGAAAAATTCAATAAACGCTACAATGTAGAAGAAAAATAATCACACCACAGCAGAGCGAAAGCTCTGCTGTGTTTATATCCGAAACTTTTAGGGAGATACTACTATGGAAAAGAAACCTAATGTTGGCGGACAAGCTGTTATTGAAGGCGTGATGATGAGGGGCAAGGATAAGATCGCTGTTGCCGTCAGGCAGCCGGACGGGGAAATCGCCATTGATGTGGGCCCGGCTAACAGTATTACCGATAAATATCCTTTTTTGAAAAAACCATTGCTGCGCGGCGTAGTCGCTCTTTGTGAATCGTTATATCACGGCATGAAGGCACTGGCTTATTCGGCACAGGTTTCCGGTGAAGACGACGAACAGCTGGATGGTAAGGAAATGGCTCTGACGATCGCTTTTTCGGTTGTTCTGGCCGTAGTTTTGTTTATTATCATTCCTACCTGGTCGATGCGGTTTTTAAATGCCTGGACCAGTGACCATATGATTTTGAATTTAGCCGAGGGCGTGCTGAGAATGCTGATTTTCCTCGGATATATAACTGCTATTTCTTCAATGAAGGATATTCAGAGAGTATTTCAGTATCACGGGGCCGAGCATAAGACGATCTATACTTATGAGGCGGGGCTGCCGCTGGAAGTGGCCAACGTGCGTCAGTTCAGTACGCTGCATCCGCGCTGCGGCACTAATTTTCTGATGATCGTGATGCTGATAAGTATGTTTGTATTTACTTTTTTGGGCTGGCCGAATCTGTTTGAACGGATCGTGTCGCGGATCATTCTGATGCCGGTGATCGCCGGTGTGAGCTATGAGATCATTCGTTATGCCGGTTCGCATATCGATTCAGCCTGGGTGAGAACGGCTATTTTTCCCGGTCTTTGCCTGCAGAAGCTGACGACCCGCGAGCCTGACGATGACCAGATCGAAGTGGCGATAGCCTCGCTGAAGGCTGTGCTGCCGCCTGAGGAATTGGCAGAAAAGCAAATTACAGGAGAAAATAATGCTGGATAAATTACAGGCACTTGAAGATAAATATCTTGATCTGGAGGCGAAGATCAGCGATCCTGATGTCATTGCTGATCAAAAAGAGTGGCAGAAGTGTACTAAAGCCCATGCCAAGCTGACGGATATCGTAACGGTCTTTCGCGAATACCGCGATCTGATGCGGGCGAAAGCCGATGCGGAGGAGATCATTGACGCCAGTGATGATAAAGAGCTGACGGAAATGGCTTACGAGGAGCTGAAGGAGCTGAAGCCGCAGCTGGCTGTTTATGAGGAGCGGCTGACGATTTTACTGCTGCCTTCCGATCCAAACGACGATAAGGACGTGATCGTGGAGATCCGCGGCGGCGCTGGCGGTGATGAGGCTGCTCTGTTTGCCGGCGTGCTGTTTCGGATGTATACCCGTTATGCCGAGGCCAGAGGCTGGCGTACGGAGATATTGGATGCCAATCCGACGGAGCTGGGCGGCTTTAAAGAGGTCGTTTTTCAGATCCGCGGCGACGGCGTTTATGGCCGCATGAAATTTGAAAGCGGCGTCCATCGGGTGCAGCGGGTGCCGGAAACCGAGTCTCAGGGGCGCGTGCATACTTCTACTGTTACGGTGGCAGTGCTGCCTGAAGCGGAAGAGGTGGACGTGGAGATCAATCCTGCCGATCTGCGGGTGGATACTTACCGTGCCGGCGGCGCCGGCGGGCAGTATGTCAATAAGACCGAGTCGGCGGTACGCATCACGCATTTGCCGACGGGGATCGTGGCGCAGTGTCAGGACGAAAAATCGCAGCTGAAAAACCGCGAGAAGTGTATGCGCGTCCTGCGGGCCAGGATCTTGGAGCAGGCGCAGGAGGAGCAGCGGGCGGTTACGGCTCAGGACCGTAAAAGTCAGGTGGGCACAGGCGACCGCAGTGAGCGTATCCGTACCTATAATTATCCGCAGGGCCGCGTTACCGATCATCGGATCGGGCTGACTTTGCATAAACTTGATATCGTGCTCAACGGCGAGATGGACGAATTACTGGACGCGCTCCTTACGGCCAAACAGAGCGAGCAGCTGCAGCAGGTGAAATAATATGGAAAATAAACCCTTATGGACGATTACAGGGGTTTTGGAATGGACAAAGCAGTATTTCGCAAATAAAGGGATCGAAAATCCGCGTTTAGATGCTGAAATACTGCTTTGTGCTGTTCTGAAATGCGAAAGAATAACTTTATATGTACATTTTGACCAGCCTTTGTCGGAGGAGGAGCTGACTGAATACCGAGGTTATGTGGCGCGGCGTGCTCAGCAGGAGCCGCTGGCGTATATCCTGGGGGAGAAGGCTTTTATGAAGCACAGCTTCAAGGTAAATCCTGCGGTGCTGGTGCCGCGTCCGGAAACGGAGCTGCTGGTGGAGAGTGTGGCGAAGGCTGCCGCCGGAGTTGGCGCGGCCAGTTTGCTTGATCTTGGCACAGGCAGCGGGGCGATCATCGTGTCGTTGCTGGAGCTTTTGCCGGAGGCTGTGGGCACGGCGGTGGATATTTCGGCTGCCGCTTTGGCCGTTGCCGGCGAAAATGCGGAGGCGATCGGCGTCAGCTCCAGGCTGACGCTGGTGGAGTCGGATCTGTTTGCCGGGCTGCCGGCGGGGCAGGCTTTTGATATTATCGTCTCCAATCCGCCTTATATCCCGGCAGCGGATATTGCCGGGCTGGCTGCCGATGTGCAGCGGGAACCGCGGGGTGCTCTGGACGGCGGTAGTGACGGACTGGATTTTTACAGGCGTATTGCCGCCGGGTGCGGCACATGGCTGAAGCCGGACGGGTTGCTGGCTTTTGAGGTCGGTATCGGTCAGGCGCAGCAGGTGGCCGGATTGTGCCGGCAGGCCGGGCTGACCGTGACGGCGCTGCGGAAGGATTATGCTGAGATTGAGCGCATGGTGTTTGCGACGAGAGAAGGTACTTATTATGCAGACCATTTATTGGAATTTACACGCTGATGCTGATAGTGATAATAAAGCGGAGGTTTTACAGGCGGCAGGCAGGCTGCTGCGCCAGGGAGAAGTAGTAGCTTTCCCGACGGAGACTGTTTACGGTCTGGGTGCGGATGGGCTGAATGGCGCGGCGGTGGCGAAAATTTTTGCGGCGAAGGGCCGGCCGGCTGATAATCCTTTGATTTTGCATATCGCCAGAAAAGAGGATATCCTGCCGCTGACGAGCGGGCTTACTGCCAATGCCAGGGCGTTGATGGAGGCTTTCTGGCCGGGGCCGCTGACTTTGATCGTCGATAAGTCGCAGCTGATCCCGGACGAGGTGAGCGCCGGCCTGGCGACGGTAGGCGTACGGATGCCTTCGCATCCGGTAGCCGCCGGGTTGATCGCGGCGACGGGGCGGCCCATAGCTGCTCCGTCGGCCAATATTTCCGGCAAGCCCAGCCCGACGGACGCGCAGGCTGTCTGGGATGATATGCAGGGCAAGATCGCCGGCATTATCGACGGCGGCAGCTGCGGCATTGGTGTTGAATCCACCGTTGTCGATACTACTGCGGCTGTGCCGATGATTTTGCGTCCGGGCGGCATTACCCGGGAAATGCTGGAAGCAGTTTTGGGAGCGGTCGAGGTTGATCCGGCTCTGGGAGGCCAGGGCGATTTTAAGCCGAAGGCTCCGGGCATGAAATACCGTCATTATGCACCGCAGGCAGCGATGTATTTATTTGAGGGCGAGGCCGCAATGCAGATACCGGCGGTAGCAGCGAAGGCCGCTGCGCAGGGGATCAGGACAGGTGTTTTGTGCAGTGAAAAGATCGCCGCTCAGCTTCCGCAGGCTGAAAATATGCTGGTGAGCGCGTGGGGACAGGATACGCAGGCCCTGGCTGAAAAACTGTACAGCTTGCTGCGTGGTTTTGATAAACAGCAGGCAGAGCTGATCGTGGCCGAAGGAGTGGGCGAAGACGGTTTGGGACTGGCGGTGATGAACAGGCTGCGTAAGGCGGCAGGTTATCAGATCGTGACAGTTTCCGATGGCCGGCTTTGTGCAAAAAGCGGTACGCTTTTGCCGGAATTTATGTTAAAATAACACTATGAGTTGTAAAAATAAAAAAATGTAAATAAAAACAGAGGTGACTTCTATGAAAATCGCGGTCGGCAGTGATCACGGCGGTATCCATTTAAAAAATCATATCAGGGAATATCTTAAGGCTAAGGGCATCGAGGTTGTTGACTGCGGTACTTATACGGAAGAATCCGTCGATTATCCTGATTATGCAGCTAAGGTCTGCCAGGCTGTCAATGACGGCGAAGCGGAACGGGGTATTTTGATCTGCGGGACCGGCATCGGCGTTTCTATTGCCGCCAATAAGATCAACGGGATCAGAGCGGCTTTGTGCGGCGATGTTTTTTCTGCGCAGATGAGCCGTGAGCATAACAATGCCAATATACTGTGTATGGGCGAGCGCGTTATCGGCTTAAGCCTGGCGGAAATGATAACTGATACCTGGCTGAAGAGTGAATTTGCCGGTGGGCGCCATCTGCGCCGGATCGATAAGATTACGGCCATGGAGGCGATGCGGTGATGCAGACTGCGGAAATAGCCGCGCAGGTAGCTGCGGCGGCGCAGGAGCTTTTGCAGGCAGGGGCGGTCCAGACCGGGCAGGTTTTAGTAGTGGGCTGCAGCACCAGCGAGGTGCTGGGCGATAAGATCGGTACTGGCGGTTCTGCCGAAGCCGCCGGGGCGATGTTTGCTGCCCTGCGGCGGGTGACCGAGGCGCAGGGTGTTTTTTTGGCGATCCAGTGCTGCGAGCATTTGAACCGGGCTCTGGTCACGACTAGGGCGGCTGCAGAAAAATACGGCTGGCAGGAAGTAACTGTGCGGCCTGTGCCCCATGCGGGCGGTGCTATGGCAGCAGCGGCTTACGAAAATTTTGAGCAGCCTGTCGTTGTTGAAGCGATCTCGGCCCATGCGGGCCTGGATATAGGTCAGACGCTGATCGGTATGCATTTAAAGAAAGTTGCCGTACCGGTGCGTTTGGCAGAAAGCAAGATCGGCGAGGCTATACTCACCGCGGCACGGACACGTCCGCCCTTGATTGGCGGCGAGCGTGCCAAATACCCAGTGTAAATTATTTGACTTGGAGGGAGTAATCATGAATTTAGAGAAATTAGCCGTTGTTGATCCTGAAGTGAATGCCGCTATTGGCGAAGAACTTGGCAGACAAAGAAATAAAATAGAACTGATCGCGTCCGAGAATTTTGTGTCTCCTGCTGTGATGGAGGCCATGGGTACTGTCCTGACTAATAAATATGCCGAGGGGTATCCGGGACACCGTTATTATGGCGGCTGTGAATATGTCGATAAGGTGGAAGTACTGGCGATCGAGCGCGCTAAAAAATTATTCGGCGCCGATCATGTCAATGTGCAGCCTCATTCCGGCGCTAACGCCAACACTGCCGTTTATTTTGCTTTCCTGAAGCCCGGCGATACGATCATGGGCATGAATCTGTCTCAGGGCGGCCATTTATCCCACGGTTCACCGGTAAATATTTCCGGCAGCTATTATAACGTGGTCCCTTATGGTGTGGATCACGAGACGGAAACTATCGATTATGATGCTTTGGCGCAAACTGCCGCTGAAACGAAGCCGAAAATCATCGTTGCCGGCGCCAGCGCTTATTCCCGGATCATAGATTTTGAACGGATGGCGGAGATCGCGCACAGCGTTGGGGCGCTGCTGATGGTGGATATCGCCCACATCGCCGGTCTTGTGGCTGCGGGGCTGCATCCCAGCCCGGTGCCTTATGCCGACATCGTTACTACGACTACGCATAAAACCTTGCGTGGACCGCGCGGCGGCCTGATCATGTGCAAAGAGCAGTATGCCAAGGCGATCGACAAGGCTGTGTTCCCTGGTATCCAGGGCGGCCCCTTGATGCATATCATTGCTGCCAAGGCGGTGGCTTTTGGTGAGGCTTTGCAGCCGGAATTTAAAGTATATCAGCAGAATATCATCGCTAACTGCAGAGTATTTGCTGAAGCTTTACAACAAGAAGGGTTCCGTATCGTTTCCGGCGGAACTGACAACCATCTGATTCTTGTCGACGTGCGCGGCCAGAAGCTGACAGGCAAGGTAGCTGAACATTTATTAGATGAAGTAGGCGTGACCTGCAATAAAAATACGATCCCCTTTGATCCCGAAAGTCCTTTTGTGACCAGCGGTATCCGTCTGGGTACGGCTGCCGTTACCACGCGCGGCTTTGATCAGGAGGATATGCGCGAGGTGGCAGCGATCATTGGCCTGGTTTTGAATAATCCTGAAAATGAGGGCAAACATAAGGAAGCGGCAGCAAGGGTAGCGGCTTTATGCGCTAAATATCCCATGTATCCCGGCTTCTGAATTCAGGAAGGAGATTTTGAAGATGCAAGTTACAGTTGTTGATCACCCGCTGATCAAACAAAAAATCACGAAAATGCGTGCGGAGCATACCTCGTCCCGTGATTTTCGCGAGTGTCTTGATGAAATAGCGATGCTGATGACGTATGAGGTGGCAAGGAACCTGCCGCTGCAGGAGGTCGAGGTCACTACTCCGGTAGCGAAGACTACCGGTTATAAAGTTGCCGGCGATATTTTTGTCGTGCCTATTTTAAGGGCCGGTCTGGGTCTTTTGACTGGCGTGCTGAAAATGATCCCGGATGCCAGGGTGGGCTTTATCGGTTTGTACCGTGATGAAGAAACCTTGAAACCGATCGAATATTACTGCAAGCTGCCTGAGAATAAAGACGGCGTGACGATCGTAGTCGATCCAATGCTGGCGACTGGCGGCAGTGCCGCTGCCGCAATCTCGATGCTGAAGGAGCGCGGTTTGAAAAATATTCGTTTTATGTGTCTGGTAGCGGCACCTGAAGGCGTGAAGGTGATGAACGAGGAGCACCCTGACGTGCCTGTTTACACAGCTGCTTTAGATGAAAAATTGAATGAACACGGTTATATCGTGCCGGGTCTGGGCGATGCCGGCGACCGTATTTTTGGTACAGACTGATGTTTGATAACAGGCCTGAATGGGACAATTATTTTATGGAGATCGCCCAGGTAGTCAGCAAGCGCTCCACTTGCCTACGCCGCAGCGTCGGCGCCGTTATCGTCAAAAACAGGCAAATAGTGGCCACAGGTTATAATGGCACGCCTTCCAAGCTTGAGCATTGCTCGGTGACAGGCTGCCTGCGTGAACAATTGAAAGTACCCTCGGGACAAATGCACGAATTATGCCGTGGTATCCATGCCGAGCAGAACGCAGTAGTACAGGCGGCTTATCATGGCGTATCCGTCAACGGCGGTACGCTGTACTGCACGCATCAGCCCTGCGTTGTCTGCACTAAAATATTGATTAACGCCGGTATCGAGCGGATCGTTTATGCCAATCCTTATCCGGATAAGCTGGCAGAGGAGATGCTGCAGGCTGCCGGGATGCAGGTGACGATCCTGCACGGGGAAGATTAAAATAAATACAGCATTGCGGTGCTTTTCAGGGGCATCGGCAGTTGCTGTATTTATTTTTCTGAAAAATGTTGCTTTCGCAACAAAAAAATCAAAGAAAAAATGTTCAAAATGGTATTTTTTTGATATACTAATACACAAGAATGACCTTTTAAGAAAATACAGTGATTTTTGGGGTATAAATAAGCGGCTTTGAACGCTATGAGGTGAATAATTGCAAGTGTATATTTTAGCTTTTGTGATAGCGCTTTTTACCAGCTGGCTTTTGACGCCGTATGTCAAAAAACTGGCTTTCCGTATAGGCGCGCTGGATAAGCCAGACGGAAGAAAGGTTCATAAGGGCATCATGCCGCGCCTGGGAGGGCTGGCCATTTACCTTGGCTTTGTAGCCGCTGTTTTGTGCAGCATGCATTTATCCAGGGACGTGCTGGCGCTTTTGCTCGGCGGCACGGTGATCCTGATCGTCGGTATCATCGATGATGTCTATCAGCTGCCAGCCAAGGTCAAGCTGCTGGGACAGATCGCTGCCGCGGCGGTTTTAGTGCTGTTTGATATCCGTATCGAATGGCTCAACAATCCCTGGGGCGGGTATTTTTATCTTGAGTATCTGTCGATACCGTTCACGATTTTCTGGGTGATCAGCTTTACTAATGTCGTCAACCTGATGGATGGGCTGGACGGACTGGCGGCTGGTGTGGCCGGGATCGCGTCGATAACGGTGATTCTGGTAGCTATTCAGCAGGGCTTTTATCCTGTGGCTGTGATCACGGCTGCTCTGGCTGGCGGTATTGTTGGCTTTATGCGTTATAATTTCAATCCGGCCACCATTTTTATGGGTGATACCGGCAGTATGTTTATCGGCTATATGCTGGCGGCGATCTCTATTTTCGGCGCGGTTAAAAGCGCGGCTACTATCGCGCTGATCGTGCCTGCCATCGCTTTGGGCTTACCGATCATGGATACGGCTTTTGCGATCGTGCGCCGCTATACGAATGGCCGACCTATTTTTCAGCCGGACAAGGGGCATCTGCATCACCGCCTGCTGGCGATGGGCATGACGCAGCGTCAGGCCGTGCTGCTGATGTATATCATCAGCGCCGTGCTGGGCATCGCCGCGGTACTGCTGACTGAGGTCGGCGGCTATTATGCGGCAGTGATCATCGCGCTCATTATTACCGCCGTGGTCTTTGGTGCTAAGAAGATAGGTATTTTGAACGATCGTTGATTGGCAATGACAGTTATTAATGATTGAAAAACCGTATGAGACCGTGTTATACAGTTGGGAGACGAAGTCGTGAAAAAAATCAAGCTAATGACAGTTTTCGGTACGCGTCCGGAAGCAATCAAAATGTGTCCGTTAGTTTTGGAAATGCAGAAATACCCTGATTTTATTGAACCTATCGTAGCCGTGACGGCACAGCACCGTGAAATGTTGGACCAGGTGCTGCAGCTGTTTGCTATCAAACCGGATTATGATTTGAATATCATGACTGCCGGACAAACTTTATATGACGTTACCGGCCGGGCTTTGGCAGGATTAAAGGACGTATTGGCAGAGGCACAGCCTGATATGGTGCTGGTGCACGGTGATACCACTACGACCTTTGTCGGAGCTTTGGCGTCTTTTTATGCCCAGATCCCTGTAGGCCATGTGGAAGCGGGCCTGCGGACGGGCAATAAATTTTCACCCTACCCGGAAGAGATGAACCGCAAACTGACTGGCGCTATTGCCGATATCCATTTTGCGCCGACGGCGACCAGTAAAAGCAATTTATTGAAAGAAAATATCGATCCGGCGGCGATCGTAGTGACGGGCAATACGGTGATCGATGCCTTGCAGACTACGGTCAAGGCTGATTACCGGTTTACTGACGCGGGGCTGCAGCAGTCCCTTGCCAGCGGGAAGCGGCTGATCTTAGTGACCACGCACCGCCGTGAGAATTTAGGCGAACCGATGCGTCATGTTTATCAGGCGCTGCGTAAGGTTTTGGAAAACCATCCGGATACCGAAGCGATTTTTCCGGTCCATAAAAATCCTAAAGTCAGAGAAATCGTCAATGAAGAACTTGGTCATCTGCAGCAGGTCCATTTGATCGAGCCTTTGGATTATGAGCCTTTTGCCAATCTGATGGCTAAAGTAGATATTGTGCTGACTGACAGCGGCGGTATTCAGGAAGAAGCGCCGGCGCTGGGTAAGCCGGTCCTGGTCCTGCGTGATACTACCGAGCGTCCTGAAGCTGTAGACGCAGGGACAGTCAAGCTCGTAGGCACTGCTTACGATGATGTGCTGCGGGAAACAAGCAGACTGCTGGATGATGCGCAGCATTATCAAAGTATGGCTGAAGCGGCTAATCCGTATGGTGACGGCAGGGCTTGCGCGCGTATAATCAGAAAGATTTTACATGAAAATGGTTACGACATTCAAATTTTATCTGAATTCAGTACTAATTAAGATAGACAAAAATTGTGAAAAATATTAAAATTATTATGATTTATTCTTGATTTTTTCAAAAATGCCTATTTGGTTTTTGTTTTAAGTGGAAGCAGGACAGTTTTATGAGGTAGCAAAACGCTGATGAAAATGATTGACTTCACCCCTTTGGTAACGACGGGGTATAAAAAAGTTCTGGCAAGGCTGGCGGTTGCGTCTTTTGCCATAGCTTTTGCCGTAAAAATGGCCGGTTATCAGGAGCTTGCCTCCGGGCTTGCTTTAGGCGGCGCTGTAGGACTGCTTGATACCCTGATCATGTTTCTGGGCATCCAGAGATCTCTGCCTGAGGGCGAGCCGGAAGCGGCGCTGAAGATCATGAAGCGCTTTCGCTGGATCAGAAGGCTGGCGGCCGGCATCCTGGTTATTGTGATGTTAAAGTTGAAATACCATGTTTTTGGTGTATGCATGGGGTTTCTGCTGATACATATATTTTTAATATTTAATCTAATATTTATCGCGTACCAGCTCAATAAAAAGCAGGGCGTGAAGAAAGGAGTGTGAGAGAATGGGAACAGAAACAGCTGCTATGGCTCAAGAGGCTGAAAACGCAAAAGAGATCATCCATTACTTTGCGCAGGAATGGGCACCTGGTGTCGTAATTCATATGCAGACCATGTATATGACCTGGATCACGATGGCGATCGTCTTTTTACTGTTTTTTATTGCTTCTAGAAATCCGAAGCTGGTTCCAAGTGGCTTGCAGAATGGAATGGAGTTTTTTATTGATTTCCTAAACGGATTGATGGAAGAGACCCTGGGGATGAAGGGGCGTAAGTATATGGCTCCGTTTATGATCACCTTGTTCATGTTTATTTTCATTGGCAATGAACTTGGCATGCTGCCGCAGTTCGGTGTACATTGGACTTCCCCGACCAATGATATCAACACTGTTTTTGCATTGTCTTTGATGGTAGCCATTGGTGGTTATGCAGTTGGTGTGCATCAGCAGGGTATAGGACATTTTAAACATTTTATCAGTCCTAAACCGGGCTTTTTACCGATCCACCTTCTTGACGCTATCACAAAACCGCTGACTATGGCCCTTCGTCTATTTGGTAACATCCTGGCAGGCGAAATTCTGTTGATCGTTTTGTATCAACTGACTCCGTGGGTCATCCCGGAACTTTGGGTAATGTTCAGCTTGTTTATCGGCTTCTTGCAGGCCTTTATCTTTACGATGCTTGCTTTGAGCAGCTTTGCCATCGCATTCCATGATGTGCACTAAGCATCAATCGATTCTAAAATTTTTCTTATTTTGAAAGGATGAATGAAATGACTGAAAATGCAATCATTACCGCTGCATCTTTAATCGGCGCGGGTCTTGTTTGTTTAGGCGCTGCAAACGGCGCTGGTACCGGTAACGGTCACCTCTGCGGCAGAACTATTGAATCTATGGCTCGCCAACCGGAAGAATCCGGTAAATTGATGACTACTATGCTGATCTGCGTAGGTTTGGTTGAATCCATGCCTATCCTCTGCTATGTTATCGCTATCGTTCTCGTATTTGCTAACCCCTTCATTAAATAATTTCGTAAAGGAAAACTAGAAAAGGAGCGTGCTATAATTGGTTAACTTTAACGCTACATTTATCGCGCAGGTCCTGAACTTTTTGATTCTCGTTTTCGTTCTTGCGAAATTTGCTTACAAACCCCTGATGAAAATCATGGATGACCGCAAGAATAAAATTGCTAACGATTTAGCAGCCGCAGAAAACGCTAAAACTGATGCCGAAGGCATCAAAGCTGAATATGCCGCTAAATTGGCCGCTGCACGTCAAGAAGCTCAAGCTATTATCGACAATGCGCGTAAAACCGCGCAGACTGCGCACGATAAGATCCTTGCTGAAACTAAAGAAGAGCAGGATCAAATCATCAAAACTGCTAAAGAAGCTATTGCTCTTGAGAAAAAGCAGGCTCTCAGCGAAATCCGCGCCCATGTTATCAATCTCAGCCTGGTTGCTGCCAGCAAGATTGTTGAACAAAAATTAGGTTCTGAAGAAGACAAAAAATTAGCAGGCGATATTGTTGACGCTGTTTTGAAACAATAATTTGCTTGTTGCTCAATAGGCCGGACGAAATCAGGACCGCCCTTTAGCGAAAGGCGGCAATGACGAGAGCCGGTATACGGAGGTGATTGGTACAATTATGAAGAGTGAAGAAAATATTGCTTTGATTAAGCAAGAATTGTCCGACTTCAAAATTGATCTGGGTTCTATTAAAGAACTTTTAGATGTAAAAGTTACTACGGCTAAAAAATTAACTGTAGATGAGTATCAATCCATTTCTGCAATTCTTACCGAAAAATTAGGCCGCGACATTTTCCTCAATAAAAATGTTGATCCTTCTATTCTCGGTGGTATCATCGTGCAAATCGGCGACAAGGTATATGATGCTTCCGCACTTCGTAAACTGAAGAAAATGGAAGTTGTTATGAACGGCATTGACGTTCATGACTATGCTTTGGAAAAACCGGAAGCAATGACTGATGCTCTCAGCGAAAAGCTGGAGAATTACAATGTGGATGTTAACTTGGAAGAGGTCGGTATAGTTGAAAAGATCGGTGACGGCATCGCTACCGTTATCGGTATGAAAAACGCTATGGCCGGCGAATTGGTTGAATTGCCGAACAATGTTTCCGGCATGGTTCTGAACTTGAACCCTGACTCTGTTGGTATCGTTTTGATGGGCGGCGAAACGCTCATTAAAGAAGGCGATCTGGTTCGCCGTACCGGCAACATCATGGACGTTCCCGTAGGCGAAGCTTTGCTGGGCCGCGTTGTCAGCGCTATCGGCGCTCCTATCGACGGCAAAGGCGAGATCGCTTATGCTGAAAAACGCCCTGTAGAATCTGCTGCTCATGGTATCGCAGATCGTGAATCCGTTGATACTCCGCTGCAGACCGGTATCAAATGTATCGATGCGCTCGTTCCTATCGGACGCGGCCAGCGCGAACTTATCATCGGTGACCGCGGCACCGGCAAAACTGCCGTTGCTATCGATACTATCATTAACCAGAAAGGCCTCGGCGTGATCTGCATTTATGTAGCTATCGGCCAAAAGGCTTCCAACGTAGCCCGTATCGTTCGTACTCTGGAACAACACGGCGCTATGGATTATACGATCATCGTTGCAGCTACCGCTGCTGATTCTGCCCCGCTGCAGTATCTGGCTCCTTATGCCGGTGTAACGATGGCAGAATACTTTATGGATCAGGGCAAAGACGTACTTTGCGTATATGACGACTTGTCCAAGCACGCTGTTGCGTATCGTGCCATGTCCCTGCTGCTCCGCCGTCCTCCAGGACGCGAGGCTTATCCTGGCGATGTATTCTACTTGCATTCCCGTTTGCTGGAACGTGCTGCTAAACTGAACAAAGAACTCGGTAACGGTTCTATCACCGCATTGCCTATCATCGAAACACTGGCTGGTGACGTTGGCGGCTTTATTCCTACTAACGTAATTTCTATTACTGACGGACAGATATTCCTGGAATCCGAGTTATTCTATTCCGGTATCCGTCCGGCGATCAATTCCGGTTTGTCCGTATCCCGTGTAGGCGGCGCGGCGCAAATCAAAGCAATGAAATCTGTTGCAGGTACTCTGCGTCTGGACTTGGCACAATATCGTGAGCTGGCAGCATTCGCTCAGTTTGCTTCCGATCTTGATAAAGCTACCAAAGCTCAGCTGGACCGCGGTCAGCGTTTGACAGAGATCCTCAAACAAGGCCAATATGTGCCGCTGCCGGTAGAAAAACAGGTTATGGCTATCTACCTCGGTACTAAAGGTTATTTAGATGATGTTGCAGTAAAAGACATCACTCGCATGGAAAGTGAATTCCTTGATTTTATGGATGCCAACCATCCTGAAATTGGTGCTTCCATCCGTGACGAAAAGAAAATCACCGACGAAAATGAAGCAGCTTTGAAGAAAGCGATCGTTGAGTTCAAGGATACCTTTATTGTCAGTGAAGGTAGGTGATTGACTGATGGCTACTGCACGCGAGATTCATCGCCACATGAAAGGCATCAAAAATATTGGTCAGATCACTAAAGCTATGAAAATGGTTGCCGCTGCCCGTTTGCGCAAAGCGCAGGAAAAAGCAGGCTCCAGCCGTCCGTATGCTTTGAAGATCAAAGAAGTATTGGCCAATATTGTTTGTGATAAGGGCATGGTGGCCGGATTAGACGCCAAAAAGCATCCTTTGCTGCAAAAACGCGAAGTGAAAAAAGTTGGCTATTTGGTTGTATGTTCTGATAAAGGTCTTGCCGGTGCTTATAGCAGTAATGCGTTAAAAAGAGCAGTTGCCGAGATTTCTGAAATTGAAGGCGACGTAGTTATTATTACCAGCGGCCGCAGAGCGAAAGATTTCTTTACGCGCCGTGGTTATAATGTTATTTCCTCGCATCTTGGCTTCTCTGATAAACCAAGTTACAACGATGCTGTGGCTATCGCTACCGATGCGGCTGAACGTTTCGGTGATATGCAGTTTGATGAATTGCATATTGTTTTCACTTTATTTAAATCCGCTTTGTCGCAGATCCCGACAAGCGATATCATCCTTCCGGTAGAACCACCGGAAAAAGAAGCCGGTGCAACTAAGAAAAGTGTCGAGTACCTTTTCTTACCCGAAGCTGAAGAAATTTTGAAGGTTTTGGCACCGCGTTATCTTGAAACTATTGTTTATGCCGCGCTGGTACAATCTGCTGCCAGTGAATTGGGCGCCAGAATGACTGCGATGTCTTCTGCTACTGATAATGCCGGCAAGCTGGTTAAGAATCTGGAGCTGTCTTATAACAAGGCGCGTCAGGCACTTATTACCCGCGAGCTCAGCGAGATCTGCGGCGGCGCCGAAGCATTGAAACAACAATAAGAATAATTCGTAGGGAGGCTAAAACCTTGAATACTGGTAGAATAGTACAAGTTGTTGGCCCTGTTGTTGACATTGAATTCCCTCCGAAAAGTATGCCTGCAATCCTGAACGCTATTAAAATCGATGGTACTACTGATGACGGTAAGGTGCAAATCCATCTTACCTGTGAAGTTATGCAGCATATCGGCTACAATGTAGTCCGTGCAGTTGCCATGAGTTCTACCGACGGTCTTGTTCGCGGAATGGAAGCTGTTGATACCGGCGCACCGATCAGTGTTCCGGTTGGTCCTGGTACTTTGGGCCGCATATTTAACGTATTGGGTGAAACTGTTGACCATGACGAGAGAAAAGTCGATGCTGCCGATTACTGGCCTATCCATAGACCGGCTCCGACTTTCGACCAACAAGCTACAACAACTAAAATTTTAGAAACCGGCATCAAAGTCGTTGACTTGATCGCTCCGTACGCTCTTGGCGGTAAGATCGGTCTGTTCGGCGGCGCAGGTGTTGGTAAAACAGTTATTATTATGGAGCTTATTCATAATATCGCTACCGCGCATGGTGGTTATTCCGTATTTGCAGGTGTTGGCGAACGTACACGTGAAGGCAACGACTTGTGGTGCGAAATGAAAGAATCCGGCGTTATCGATAAGACCGCTCTTGTTTACGGTCAGATGAACGAACCTCCTGGAGCACGTATGCGCGTTGGCCTGACTGGTTTGACCATGGCGGAATATTTCCGTGATATCGGCGGACAGGACGTACTGCTCTTTATCGATAACATTTTCCGTTTCATTCAGGCTGGTTCCGAAGTATCCGCTTTGCTCGGCCGTATGCCGTCCGCAGTAGGTTATCAGCCTACTCTGGCTAACGACATCGGTGCCTTGCAAGAGCGTATCACTTCCACCAAAACTGGTTCCATTACCTCTGTACAGGCCGTATACGTACCTGCGGATGACTTGACTGACCCTGCTCCTGCGGGAACATTCGCTCACTTGGACGCTACGACCGTACTTTCCCGTCAAATTGCAGAGCTTGGTATTTATCCGGCAGTTGACCCGCTTGACTCCACCAGCCGTATCCTTGATCCGCTGGTTATCGGCGAAGAGCACTATAACGTAGCTCGTGGCGTACAGGCTATTTTGCAGCGTTATAAAGAATTGCAGGACATTATCGCAATTCTTGGTATGGAAGAATTGAGCGAAGAGGATAAGATCACTGTTGCCCGCGCTCGTAAAATCCAAAAATTCCTCAGCCAAGCATTCTTTGTTGCTGAACAGTTCACCGGTACTCCCGGCCAATATGTTCCGCTGAAAGAAACTATCCGCGGCTTCAAAGAAATCCTGGAAGGCAAACATGACGATTTGCCGGAAGGTGCTTTCTACATGGTTGGTACCATTGATGACGCTGTAGCTAAAGCTGAGACTATGAAGGCTGAATAATGGCTAATTGTATGCAATTGGAAATTGTCACTCCGGATAAATTGCTTTTCAGCTCCGATGAAATTGTATACTTGGGCCTCCGCACTAATGACGGCGGTATCGGCATCGAGGCTAACCATATTCCCGTTATTGCCAGCTTGGACATTGCTCCGATGAAATATCGTCTGGCTGACGGCACTGAAGGTTACATCGCTATTTGTGGTGGTTTTATGGAAATGAACGCTAATAAATGTACGATCCTGGCAACTATTGCCGAAATGGCTGCTGATATTGACAAAGCCAGAGCAGAAGCTGCTAAAGAACGTGCTGAAGAACGTTTAAAAAATAAGACAGAAAACCTGGATGTCGACCGTGCTCAGCATGCGCTGAGAAGGGCTGTCGCCCGCCTGGGTGCATACAACAAATCAGGACGTTGATAGCATACGACAATTAAACAAAAAACCCACTGTGTAAAAACAGTGGGTTTTTTACTTGCTAAAAGAAACTTTCTATAGTATCCTGTTGATAAAGGAAGGTGATCAGAAGTGTCAGATCCGATCATGGATATTTCAGGAAATAAAATGCTGCATCTGAAACAAGATCTTGCTTTTCTGCGCCGGCGTTTGGCAGAATGTGCTGATGAAAGCGCCAAACAAAGCATCCGCAGAGAGATTATGGAAAAAGAAACTTACTATAATATTCTGGCTGACCGCCAAAGATTAAGTAAATAAAAAACTACCAATCAGCTGATTGGTAGTTTTTTTACGTTAAACTCACTCTTTGGTGATTTTGCCGTTTTGCATCTTGTAACAGAAATTTTTAGTCTGATCCCAGAAGTTGATACAAACTGAGGACCCGGCTTGCAGTTCAAAGCGCAGCTCACTTTCGCTGAGCAGATTTTTGTTGATGCAAAGACGTGCCAGCTGATCAAGGTCTGCTTCCGGCAATTCTTCCACGTGTACAAGGCGGTCGCGCGGATAGGAATTGTTGCTGGTACTGATGATATCCATATAAACGATTTTGCCTGTAACATAATCGGAAATGGCTTTGAGCAAAGCTGCGATACCATCCTGATTAGAGGGGAAAAAACGCGGCGTTTTGAAATAAACTACCTTGAATTCGTGGTCGAAATCATTGGAAAAAATATTGATAGGCAAACCGCCGTTAGGGTTATGGATAGTGATTACTGCTTCATTGGCAGCAGGGACTTTGAAGTCGATCTTTGCTTCCGAACAAATGTGAGTAAGTTTATCCTGAAGTTCGCGGGCTTCTATTTCTGCATTTATCATAGTTTTTCATCTCCTTTAATCAGTATTATAACACTTTGACGCAGGAAACTTGCGAAGAAACTGTGATAAATGTGAAATTTTTCAAAACAGGTAAAAGTCATTGTACAAGTACCTCAAAAATGATAAAATATTACAGTAAGTTTTACTTCATGTAATTGATTCGTTTTGTATAAATATAGAACTTCTTAGGGGGCTATCTGGGTGGAGAAATTAGTTGTCAAAGGCGGTAACCGTCTGACAGGCTCTGTGAAAACTAGTGGAGCAAAAAATGCTGTCTTGCCGATCATTGCTGCGTCGATCTTGGGGAATACTCCCAGCCGTTTAGAGGAGATCCCTGCTCTTGACGATGTGCGTACGATCTGTGCTGTTTTGAATTGCCTGGGCATCAAGGTAGATGCCAGTGAGCCCCATGTACTGAATATAGATAGTACGGAAATAACTTCCTGCGAAGCGCCATATGAATTGGTGCGCTGCATGAGAGCTTCCTTTCTGGTCATGGGACCGTTGCTGGCACGTAAGGGCAAGGCCCGTATTTCTCAGCCGGGCGGCTGCGCTATCGGCACGCGTCCGATCGATCTGCATTTAAAAGGTTTCGAGGCCCTGGGGGTAAAAATAGAACAGGGACATGGCTATATTGAAGCTACCGCGCCGAATGGTTTAGTGGGAACTACGATCTATTTTGATTTCCCCAGTGTCGGCGCTACTGAAAATGTAATGATGGCGGCGGCTTTGGCCGAAGGGACCACTATTCTGGAAAACCCTGCGGAGGAACCGGAGATCGTAGATCTGGCCAACTATCTGAACCAAATGGGAGCCAGGATCCGTGGCGCGGGTACGAATGTGATCAGGATCGAAGGCGTGAAAGAGCTGCATGGTGCCGACCATACGGTGATCCCTGACAGGATCGAGGCCGGGACCTATATGATCGCTGCAGCCATGACCGGCGGCGACATAATTGTAGAGAATGTTTTGACAGAGCATCAAAAACCGCTGATTGCCAAACTGCGGGAAGCAGGCGTAACAGTAGAAGAAGATATTGACAGTGTGCGTGTGACAGGCGAGGGCAGGCTCAAGGCCATTGATGTCAAGACTTTGCCTTATCCCGGGTTCCCTACGGATATGCAGGCGCAGCTGATGGCGATGATGACGATCGCTGAAGGCCGCAGCAAGGTAACGGAAACGGTCTTTGAAAACAGGTTCATGCACGTGGTAGAGCTGAACCGGATGGGCGCCAATATTACTGCCGAGGGCCGCAGCGCGGTCGTTGACGGGCCGGCGAAACTGACGGGCTGTCAGGTACGGGCGACTGATCTGCGGGCCGGTGCGGCGATGATTTTAGCCGGGTTGGTAGCCGAAGGGACGACAGAGATCTGTGATATTTATCACATTGACCGTGGTTATGAAGAGATCGTAACTAAATTACAGGGCTTGGGCGCTGATATTAAACGTGTTGGCGGGAATGATTAAAAGCGGGTGAAAAAATGGTTTTTAACAGTATTGATATAGGTATTGATTTAGGAACTGCCAATATTCTGGTTTTCGTCAAAGGTAAGGGCATTGTTTTGAATGAGCCTTCTGTTGTGGCGATCGACCGGGACAAGAATAAAATTTTGGCAGTTGGTGAGGAAGCCCGGCAGATGATCGGCCGTACTCCCGGTAATATCATAGCGATCCGTCCTTTGAAAGAGGGCGTTATCGCCAACTATACGATCACCCAGAAAATGCTGGAATATGTCGTTAATAAAGTTGCCGGCAAAAGCTTTTTCAGTAAACCGCGGATTATGGTATGTATTCCTACGGGTGTAACTTCGGTTGAAAAGCGTGCTGTTTTAGAAGCAACGATGCAGGCCGGTGCCTCCAAAACTTATCTGATAGAGGAGCCGTTGGCGGCGGCGCTGGGCGCAGGCTTGGATATTGCGGCAGCGGCAGGCAGCATGGTCGTCGATATTGGCGGCGGCACTACTGATATCGCTGTATTGAGCCTGGGCGGAGTTGTTGTGGACGCCTCTTTGCGTATTGGCGGCGATGCTTTTGACGAAGCCATTATCAGGCACGTCAAACGGATCCATAATGTTCTGATCGGTGAACGCACGGCAGAAGAAATAAAAATCAACGTAGCGACGGTGCATCCTGAAGGACGTCAGGTAGAGCATGAGGTTCGCGGACGCGATCTGGTGACAGGTCTGCCGACTACGATCAAAGTTACTTCTGAGGATGGTCGCAAAGCACTGAGAGAGTCAGTCGCAGCCTTAGTGGCGTCGGTAAGATCGGTGCTGGAAAAATGCCCGCCTGAATTATCGGCGGATATAGTGGACAAGGGTATTTACCTGACTGGCGGCGGCGCGCTGCTGGATGGTATTGCTCAAGTACTGAAGGATGAGACCGGTATTGATACTTATATCGCGGAACAGCCGCTGGATTGCGTTGCGCTGGGTACAGGCAAGGCTTTGATCGATTTGAATAAACTGCGCCCGGGGACTATTGTGGGAAATGGCAGTTTGTAAGTGCTGATACACAGCCCTTGTGGCTGTGTATTATTTTTTAGGAGGAGTACAGGAATGTTGCAGAAGAAATATTTTTTTAAAATGATCTTGACGGCGCTTTTGGTTCTGCTGCCGGTCCAGGCCTGGGCGGCGACAGTAAATAAAATGCGTTACAGCAGCAGCCCTACACGGGTAAGGATCGTACTTGATACTGATGAAAAGGTCAAGTATAAAGACGAGAAACAGGGGACGTCAATAGTGTTGAATATTGATGCCGCTGTAGCCCGGGAGATGAGTGAAAAGGTCAAGGACCCGATCATTAAAAGCGTGGTTTTAAAGAAGGATGGGCGCAAAGCGTCCAAATTAGTAGTGACGCTCAACAAAGAGCAGCAGTATAAGGTCTTTGCTCTGCAGAAGCCGGACCGTATCGTTTTGGATATTTACCGTATTTTAGTGACTAAAAACACGGTGAACCAGGGCAAAGGCCTGCAGTATACTTTCTGGCAGGATGACATGGAAGGTCTGCCGATACAGATGCATATTTTAGAAGTGGCTCCTGACAGCGATTATAAATTACTGCCTTTTTCGGGCGCTGTCGACAGGAATGGCCGCGGGACGCTGCTGAAGGCGGCTAATGCCCTGGGCGCGAAGGCGGCTGTCAATGCTTCCTACTTCGATACCAGCGGCTGGATCATCGGTAATTTAAAAATCGACGGCGAATGGCTGGGTATGGAAGATAAGGCCCGCAGCGCTTTTGTTATCGCCGGCGGTAAACCGCAGATATTGAAGGATCTGGCTTATGACGGCAATGTCATGCTGCCGTCGTTGGGCGTAAAACTGTCTGTCAAAGGCATCAACCGGGAACGTATTGCCGAGGATGTCGTTGTTTATACACACTACTTTGGTCCCTCGACGCGGACTAATAATTTTGGCTGCGAGGTTCGGATCAAAGACGGCAAGGTTGCGGAAATCAGCAAAGCCGGAAATATGCGCCTGGATAAAAAGAGCGTGGTAGTTTCCGCACACGGAGCTAACGCCAAAATACTGGAACAGCTGCGGATCGGCGACAGGGCCAGTGTTCAGCAGACCCTGGGCAATGCTGTCGCAGATCAGGCCGAACTTGTTTTGGGAGCAGGTCCGCTGCTGGTAGAAGCCGGTAAGCGCAATGTCCGCTCCGGCAGCGAGCAGATCGCCGGAGATATTGCCTATGGCAGAGCTCCGCGCACAGCCATAGGTGTCAAAAAAGACGGCACTGTGGTGCTGCTGGTAGCAGATGGCCGCCGTACGGATTCTGTCGGCATGACGTTAGAGGAAGCGGCTCGTTATATGCTCAAACTGGGGGCGGTGTCAGCGCTTAATTTTGACGGCGGCGGCTCCAGTGAGATGGTGCTCAATAATAAAGTATTAAACAATCCTTCCGATGGAAGAGAACGGGCTGTAAGTGTAGGCTTAGGCTTATTCCCCAAGAAGAACTGACTTGTCAAAGCCAGGTTAGAATAGTATAATACAATATAGGGAGATATGCAGAAATCCCGATGCTTCCTCTTGGAAGGAGTGAAAACTATGAAAAAAGTCAATTGGAAAATTATTGCGCTGCTGACAGTGCTCTGTATTTTAGGCGGAGCGTATACTTTAGCATTCGCAGATACTGCTGTAGATCAGAAAACTACTTTGAATGGCGTTGTTTTGGCAGACGGACTGGCGACTGTAGGGATGCAGGTCAGTGAAGGTCAGGTGTTGGTCAAAGTCAAAACTATTGCCGGGCCTGCGCCAGCAGCCAGAGCTAATATTGCCGGTAAAGTAACTGCCGTTTTGGTCAAACCGGGCGATACTATCAGCAACGGACAAACTGTAGTGCGTGTAGCGGCTCACTAAGAATAAAATTGAAACCGGCGTGCTGCTCTGCTCACGCCGGTTTTGCACTATTATGGAGAGTTATGAAAAAACAGATATTTATTTTAAGCTTAATAATATGGTGTGTCAGCAGTGCGCTGGCATGGGCCAATGTGCCGCTGATGCCGGTAGAAGATATTGTGCCGGGTATGCGCGGTGTGGCTAAGACCGTCATCGTGGGTGACACTATCGAAGAATTTGATATAGAGGTTTTAGGCGTGATCGGCAATGATGCGATGGGCCATAATATCCTGATCAAAGCCAGCGGCGACGTTATCGACCGCAGCGGCGGCATTGCGCAGGGCATGAGCGGCAGTCCGGTCTACATCAACGGCAGGCTGGCTGGCGCGGTGGCTTTTGGTAAGGCTTTTACCGACCCGCAGTATTGCTTTTTGACACCGATAGGCAGGATGCTGGATCTTTTAAATGAGCCGGCGCCGCGTCCTTCAGAATTTTTACCCAAAAACACACCGTTGATGGCGGGCGGCTTTACAGAGTCCGGCATCCGGTATTTAAGTGAAAAACTGGAACCTTTTGGCCTAAAAGCAACAGGTGTTGGCGGCAGCGGTGCTTTTACCAGCACGCAGCCTCTGCAGCCCGGCAGCGCCGTGGGCGTTTCTTTGATGCGTGGTGACATTCAGTTAGGTGCTTTGGGCACTGTCACCTGGGTCGGCGACGACGGCGAGATCCTCGCTTTTGGCCATCCTTTTATGCAGCGCGGCGATTCCTGCTATTTTATGAACAAGGCCTGGATACTGGCTTCGCTGCCAAATCTGGAATCAGCTTATAAAGTTGGTAATATCGGTGAACCCATCGGTACGATCACTCAGGACCGCAGTGCCGGTATTGCCGGTAAGATCGGACAGGGGCCGCCGGTAGTCCCGGTATATGTTTCTGTCACGGATGGCGCCAGGGGCGTCAACAACAGTTCCCGTGTAGAGATCATCGATGATGAAGTTTTACTGCCGGCCATGCTGGACGCAGTGGCCTATAACACTGTTGCCAAAACTATGGACCGCGAAGGCGGCGGCACGGCCAGATTTTCTTTCCGGATCGATGGCAGAGGTGCTGTCAGTGGCCCGATCAATGTGCAGCGTGAAAATATGTATTATGCAGCGGCAGGCATCGGCAAGCTGATCAATCAGGAGCTGGTAGAAGCGGGAACCATCCTGACGCAGAATAAATTTGAAAAAGTTGATATTTACGGCGTGAATATCAATATCGTTCTTGATGATAAGGCTGAAGTGGCAGAGATCATCAGCGCTTCGGCAAGAGAAAAAGAAGCGGCTCCCGGTGATACTATCCATATCGACGTGCAGTTGCAGCCGTACAGGGCGGCAAAGATTACGAAGACCGTACTGTTCAAAGTGCCTAAAGATCAGCGGGAGGGCAAATTACCCCTGACTGTCCGCGGCGGCAGTTCGCTGGCTTGGATCCAGAACCTGCTGCGTAAACAGCGGGAAGAGGGTGTGCCGGCACAGCAGAAGGATAATCGCAAAACGTTGAATGACTTTATCAAAAGTATCAACGATGCGGACCAGAATAATGATCTGATCGTGGATATTGCTGCCGGTCAGGAAGCTCCCAATGCGGCAATGCAGTCTCAGGCCGGCGGATTTGCGTCCATGCTGGAGGGCAGCCCGATGAAACAGAAAACCACGATGAATTTTATTGTTGACGGAACTACTGATATTGTGGTCGACGTAGTAAAATAATATTTTGGTAAATGGACATAAAAAAGTCATAAAAATAAAGTATATTTAAAAGCAGGTAAAGTGAAGTTTGAAATGGAAATATAGATAACTATCGTTCCATAACGTAGAAGAAGGGGGCTTTCGTAATGCTGCAGACTGTATGCAACGACATAGGCAAGATCATGCTTGACGGCTGTGCTAATGCCGGTCGGATGATGCTGCTCTTTACGGATACTCTGAAGCGGATCGGTCAGGCCGACTGGAAGGAAACTGTCCGGCAAATGGCAAAGCTGGGCGCTGATTCGCTGCCGATCGTCCTGATGACCATACTTTTTACGGGTATGGTATTTTCAGTGCAGACGGCGAAAGAGTTTGTACGTTTTGGCGCTTCTTCTTCTGTTGGCGGTATCGTCGCCATCGCGATGGGACGCGAGCTGGTGCCGGTGCTGACAGGCGTAGTCGTGGCCGGACGTATTGGCGCGGCTATTGCTGCTGAGATCGGTACGATGAAAGTAACAGAGCAGATAGATGCCTTAAAAGTGATGGCTACCAATCCTACGACTTATCTGGTCGTGCCCAGATTTCTGGCCATCGTTTTTATGATGCCGGTGCTGATCGTTTTTGCCAATACCATTGGCAATATTGGCGGTTGGCTGGTTTCACACTATTATGCGGGGATCAGCACTTTTACTTATGTAAATTCTATCAAAATGTTTGCTGAGCCATTTGATATGGTGGGCGGTATGCTTAAAAGCGCGGTTTTTGGCGGCATCATTGCTATCGTAGCTTGCCATAAAGGGCTGGGCGCCAAGCAGGGCGCTGAAGGCGTTGGCATTGCTACGACTGGTTCAGTGGTTTTATCCATTGTGCTGATCTTTATCACGAACTACTTTTTGTCGATTTTACTGTACGTTTAAAGGAGGTACTGCCTGTGGCAGAACCGATTATCAGTTTGCGAAAATTAAATATCGCTTTTGGCGACAATGTTGTTATAAATGATATCGATCTGGATATCGTGCAGGGGGAGACCCTGGCCGTTTTGGGCCCTTCTGGCAGCGGTAAAAGCACTATTTTACGTGCCATGATCGGGCTGCTGCAGCCCAGTGCCGGAGAAATTTTTGTTAAGGGCGAGCAGGTAAGCACGCTGGACGAAGACGGCTGGAACAAGCTGCGGCAGAAAATGGGCATGGTGTTTCAGTATTCGGCGTTGTTTGATTTTTTAACAGTTGGCGAAAATGTCGCTTTCGGACTGCGTCAGCATACTGATAAAAGCGAAGAAGAGATTCAGGCTATAGTCAGGGAGATGTTGGAACTGGTAGGTTTACCGCAGGCCAAAGAACAGTATCCGGCGGAACTGTCCGGCGGTATGAAAAAAAGAGTTGGCTTGGCCCGGGCGATCGCCAACAGGCCGGAAATCGTTTTATATGATGAACCTACGGCTGGTCTTGACCCGATCATGTCAAATAATATCAGCCGGCTGATCAGAAAAACTCAGCAGCAATTGCAGGTGACTTCGGTTTTGGTAACACATGATATGGAATCGGCTTTTTATGCGGCCGATAGAATAGCCATGCTTTATAAGGGCAAAATTGTCGCTTTGGGGACAGTTGCAGAGATAAAGAGTGGCCATAATCAAATCGTAGACGCGTTTATTCGCGGTAAAGAAATCAGAGAGGAGGCGGAGCAGTAATGAGTTCAAACGAAGTAAAAGTTGGCGCATTAACTTTAGGCGGCGTAGGTCTTTTAGCGGGCATCATTACTTTTCTGGGAGCTTTCAGCTTCTCCGGCAGCGGCTATAAGCTGCAGATTTCTTATCCGCAGGTCGGAGGCCTGATGCCGGGCCATGTCGTAAGGTATGCCGGTGTACAGGTCGGCACTGTCAAAGAAGTCAATGTACAGGGTGACAGTGTTGATGTAGTGGCTGATATCAACAAAGACATCAAGATCCCGAAGGGGGCTATTTTTTCCCTGGGGTCCGATGGTATTTTAGGTGAGCGGTTTGTAGATGTACTGCCGCCTGCCAAAATAACGGGACAGTATATTCATCCCGGCGATAAGCTGGAAGGCAACCAGGGGGCCGGGCTGGATGAATTCATGCAGGCTTCTTCCAAGGTGCTGGCAAAAGTTGAAGGTATCGCCGAGGCGCTGAACAATGTTTTCGGTGATCCCGAGGTGCAGCGGTCAATGCGTGATGGTTTTGTCAATGCCCGTGATATCAGCAATAATATGAACACTTTTAGCAAGGTCATGGCCGATGTGGCAGTAGCCAACCAGCAGGAGATCAACCTGATGGTGCAGCAGATGAGCGCAATGGCCGTAAGGATGAATAATGCGGCCAGCCAGATGGAAAACATCATGGTCGAGACTAATAAGGGCGGCGCCGGCCAGAATATGGCGAGGATCATTGAAAACCTTGCTAATGCCAGCGGCAGGATCGAAAAAGCTACGGAGCTTTTGGAAAAGGTGGCAACTGATCCGCAGACCGAGTCTGATATCAAGGCTACGCTGCATAATGCCAGAGAAGCCAGTGATAAGGCTAACCGGATGCTGGGCGTTCTGGATACGGCGAAGGTACAGGCTGATGTGACCCGCAGCGTGAAGGGCAGCGACTGGCGCAGTAATCTGGGCGTTACCTTTACTCCTAAAAAAGATACTTTTGTGTATGTTGGCGGGTACGATATCGGGGATGCGAATAAACTCGATCTTTCGTTAGGTAAAAATTTTGGCCCTGCTGCTGTAAGCATGGGAGCGATGCAGGGTGAATTCGGCGTCGGCTTCGATTACAAGCTGGGCAATGCTTTTAAGCTGTACAGCCAGGTCTATGACTTTAACGACACGAAGGTTAAGGTAGGCGGCGAGCTGAAGCTGACAGATAATCTTTCATTGTTAGGCGAACAGACTGACGTACGTAATGGCAACAAAAACAACACATATGTTGGATTGCGCAGTTATTTTTAAAAAAATGTTTGACTTTTGGGTTATAAAAAAATATAATTTTCTTATACTGACTAGCCAGTCAGTTGATTGGAGGTACGAAAATAATGTTCAATTATAAAAAGAGCCAAAAGGTGTTGGTGCTTACGGCTGCGTTAAGTTTATTATGCACTCAGTCCGTTTTTGCTGAAACCCTGGAGCTTGATTTAGACGATGCCGTACAAAGAGCTTTGACGACGAATCCGGCTGTTAAGATCGCCATCTCGCAAAAGAAAGGCTCGAAAGCGGAACTTAATGCTGCTCGTTCCGGACGCGGTATCAGTATCAGCGCTGAGCATAGATCTGGTCGCGGTGGTTACGCAGATGCTCAGAAAAATGCTTTTACAGGTGTATACAGTAAGGATTTGGGCAATTCTCACAGCAACAGCATTACCGCTTCGATCCCTATTTATACCGGCGGACAATTATCAGGTACGATAGATCAGGCTAAGGCCAATTATAAAAGCTATGCTTTAGGTGAAACCAAGGCTTATATCGAAATGAAAAAGACGGCTACAGACGGTTATTTCAGTTTGCTGCAGGCCGGCAATATGGAAAATCTGTATCAGGATTCTGTTAACCAGCTGGAAGAGCATCTGAAAAATGTTCAGGCCCAGTATGACGTAGGCGTTGTAGCCAAGGTTGACGTACTGCGCAGTGAGGTTTCTTTAGCCAATGCGCAGCAGCAGCTGATCCAGGCCACTAACAACTATGATGTAGCTGAGGCTTCTCTGAACAAGATCATTGGGACTTCTTTAGATACGACTTTGAAATTGAAGGACAGCCTGCAGTATACTCCTTATGAGAATGATATGCAGTATTGCCTTGATTATGCTTCCATGAACCGTGTGGATCTGGAGCAGAGCCGTCTGGCTGTTGATGCGGCCAAAGGTGCTGTTAAGGTTGCTAAAAGCGGCTTTTTACCCAAGGTCAATGCTTCTGCCGGTGAAGCCTGGGGCGGCAGCGGCAGTAACTGGCCCGGCGATGATAAAGAAAACTGGAGTGTAGGCATCAGTGCCTCCATGAATATTTTTGACTCCGGCGTTACCTTATCTAAAGTACATGCAGCCGAAGAGAAACTGCTGCAGGCCGAAGAAACTTATCGTGATACCGTGGATTCCGTGGAACTGGAAGTCCGCAGCAATTATCTGGGGCTGCGCGAAGCTGAGAAACGCATTTCTACTACGCAGGTAGCGGTTGCTAAAGCTGAAGAAGACTTCCATATCGCGCAGGTTCGTTATATGGCCGGTGTCGGTACCAATCTGGACGTTATTGACGCGCAGGTTGCTTTGACCGAGGCCAGGACGAATTT
The DNA here is from genome assembly GCF_958349595.1 of uncultured Phascolarctobacterium sp. Classification (NCBI taxonomy): domain Bacteria; kingdom Bacillati; phylum Bacillota; class Negativicutes; order Acidaminococcales; family Acidaminococcaceae; genus Phascolarctobacterium; species uncultured Phascolarctobacterium sp. The sequence continues at coordinate 162,166 of NZ_CATWDQ010000002.1, forward strand.
TGTCAATGCTTTGTATGATTATAATACTTCGAAGATCGCTCTGGAAACTGCTATGGGTGTACCTGTGGCTGTTGCTCCAGCTGCCAATACTACCCCGACCATGTCCACTGCGTCAGCAGAAGAATAATTATAAAAATCCCGCTTTGGCGGGATTTTTTATTTTACAAGAAAAATGCAGGAGGTTTCTATCTTTTGTCGAAGTAAAATAAGTTGTATTATGAATTTTACTGCGGAGGCAGAATATGAATAAACTATTTCGTTGGTTGCTGGGAATTATGGCAATAGTCGGTATAGTGTATTACAGTATCATAAAATTTGTTGTGCCGGGGTATTTGGCTCAGGTTCCGCCGCTGGTGTCGAATCTGGCCGGGGATTATATCACCGGTTCTGTTGATATTGCCCGTGTAGAGTGGAATGGGGCCTTGGAGTTGTCCGTATTTGATGTGCAGGTAAAGGATAAACAGCAGCAGCTGATTGCTATTTTACCAGAGGTCCGGCTGCATATCTCGCCCTGGCATGCCCTTTTCAATACTAATAAAGCCCTGGACAGGGTTACTTTGGAAAAGCCTGTTATTTATTTGACGCTGAATGAAAAAGAACATTGGAACGTACAGGATTTTTTGAAGCCATCTGAATCTGACGAAACGCCGTTTTATGGCCTTTTAGCCATTAAAGAAGGAAAGATCATAACGGAAACCCCTTATGGAAAATGGGATTTTGCTTTAGCTGGAACGATCGACGGCAGCGGCAATCCGAAATTTGCTGTTGATGCAAAAGTGGCTCATGCAGCAGACTCGCTGCAGCTCAAGGGCTTGATCGATATGAAGGCCGTGGGCAGTTTAACGGTAAAAAGCGAGCATTTTGCTTTGGAGGCATTTGCCCCGTTAGCCCAGGAGTTTGGCAAAGTAAAAGATTTCCGCGGCGCTGTTCGTAATGTCAATCTTTTGTGGACGAACAGCGGTAAGGATGTTACGATGGCAGGTGCGGTTGTGTTAGAGCAGCTGACAGGCACTGCGATCTATGAAGACTGGGAAATTCCTGTTGGGATTGATGGGAAGGTTGCGTTTAATGATAAGGCTGTTAAAACAGACAAACTTTTACTGACTGTAGATGGACAAACAGCACAGCTTACTGGCGACGTTGATTTTAAAGACCAGAATAATATTCAGGGCCGCGGATTATTGACGGCGGAGCTGCTGAAAATAAAAAATGAAGAATTTCACAACCTGTCTGTGCCCTTCAGAATTATCGACAACAAAGCGCAGATCAATACGGCGCGGGCTGGATTTGGCGGCGGCAAAGCAGATTTTCTGGCAGAATATGATCTTGGCAGTGGTGCTCTGGTGGCAGCGCTTGATCTGGAACAGGTCAAGACTGCGCCGCTCAGTGACCGGCCGGAGGATATTTTTGCCGTAGACGGCAGTATCGCGCTGAAAGGCATAATTAAAGATGACAAGTTCGAAGTCAATTTGGCGGCAGATACTGTACGTTTAGGTTGGCGTGATTTGTTATTGCATAAAGTTGACTTTGATATCGATCTTGATCATGCGGGCTGTAAAATCAATAATTTTTCGGCGTTTACGGAAACTGGCGCAATGCTGGCCCGGGGTACGGTTACCAGTGAGGGCGCATTTAAGCTGCAGGGCTCTGTAACTGATTTTCAGCTGGCGCCTGTCCTTGAAGCTCTGGGGCAGCAGGGCAGTGGCCTGGTAGCCTCTCAATTTGATCTTTCCGGTACGCTTGATGCCGTGAACTTTACAGGTATTACCCAGTTCAAACAGGTTGATCTGGGTGGTCTTACAATCGAGGAAGCTTATGGCGGCATGAGTATGCAAGACAGCATTGTCTCGTTGCGGAACTACAAGGTCAAGATGGCGCAGGGGGAAAGCGTTTTAAACGGCAGCATCAATCTGCAGAGCGAAGACCCGGCCTTTGATCTGGAAGTCGAGACGACGGGGGTAAGGGCAGAGCCGTTTGTGAAGGTGTTTGCCCCGGAAGTAAAGCTGACCGGTAATATCAATAACAAAATGCTCATAACAGGAACCTTATCGATGCCTGATGTCAGCGGTAAGTTTTTACTGACAGACGGCAGCGCTGAAGGTTATCTCATTGATAAGATCGCAACGGATTACAGTTATCAGAAAAATGATTTAGTGATCAGCGACTGCGATATTGTGGCTTTGTCTACAGAAGCTAAACTGAATGGACGCATGGATGCGCAGCAAAATCTTGATTTTAAAGTAGATATCAAAGATATTAATCTCAGTACTTTGCCTATCAATGACGATACAGTTGATTTGGATGGATATGCTGACGCCCAGGGAACCTTGACTGGTACTTTGTCGAAGCCGTTCTTCCATGGTGATGTCAGCAGCAAAGCTATTTTTATCAACGGCGAAGAACTGACTGATATCCAGTGTAAACTGGATAGTGACGGCGGTATTAAAAATCATTTGCTGGGCTCTTTTAAACAGGCCACCAAGGGAGTGCTTTCAGCAGAGCTTGATTATGACCACGAGCAGAGATTGCTGCAGGGCAATATAGTGGCTGTCTATGGCAATGTCAGATCAATCCTGAAAATGGCAAAAGCCGATTATAATGTGGACGGTCTGGCCCAGGGCGAGATCGCGATCAATCCGCATGGGCCCAAATCAGGGATTTTCGTTGATGTCTGGGTAGATGATATTTCTATCAATGACCTGAAATATGAGGAAATGAAGTTCAAGGGTCATTTGCAGGATAAAGTCTGGTATTTCGATGATGTCAAACTGATGGAAACCAAGGACATTACTGATAAGGGCATCGTTGCCGTTGGCGGTAAGGTCAATCTGGCTGATGGCAAGCTGGAGCTTGAGGCCGGCGCTATAGATGCCAATCCGGCACTGGTAACAGCCTTTATGGCTGATCCTGTTGCAGTTACAGGCGATTTGAATATGTTTGTACAATTGCAGGGTACACTGAAAGATCCGGAAGGCAACGGTTCCGTGGAGGTAAAAAATGGCAGTGTAGCCGGCATCGGTTTCGATGACTTTACGGCGATGCTTTCACTTGCCGATGACAATTTAAAAATCGAGCAGGCAATGCTGAATAAAGATATTTATAAGGCCAGTGCTTATGGCGATGTGCCGCTGGATCTGTTCCGTTCGAAAGAACAGCGGCGGGATCCTAATGCCCAGATGAACGTGCAGCTGAATCTGGATAACGCCCGTTTGGGTATTTTGCAGGTCATTTCACCCATGGTAGAATGGGGCGTTGGTGAAACACAGGGGCAGGTCAAACTGGCAGGCACACTGGAGGAACCTCTGGTATACGGAGCTGTAAAAATCCCGGAGGGCTCGCTGAAATTTAAGCATGTGCAGACGGTGATTGAAAATATCCATACTGACATAGAATTTGCAGGCAATAAGGTGACCCTGAAAGATATTTCGGCCAAGCTTGGCAAAGGCAGCTTCAAGGGCAGCGGCACTTATGCGCTGCGCTCTAATGAACGCGACGCTTATCAGTTGGATCTGGTTGCTGATAACGCGGAAATAGCTTCGGATATTTTTACAGGCCGCATCAATGGCAATCTGACTGTGACGCCGCAGCGGTTTATTGTAAGGCAGGAGGCTGGCAGCACGCCGCTTCCTGGTAAAGGCCCGCACTTTAGTTACCGGCCGCTGCTTAAAGGTACCGTACGGTTTGACGATGTCCTCGTCAATATGCCGACCATACCTGAATTCGGTGAAGGGGAAAGCAATATCGGACTTGATGTACAGATAACCCTGGGACCGAAGATCCACTTATACAATAAATATTTATATGACTTATGGCTTGCCGGAGGATTGCATATTCAGGGCAGTACATTGTATACTAATATAGGCGGTACGATCAGTGCCGATCGGGGCTCGATCAGTTATCTTCGCACACAGTTTAAAGTACGTGCTGCTTCTGCGGCCTGGCCTATCCCCGGCAGTGTTTTGCCGACAGTGAATCTGGAAGCCACGGCTAAATTCCAGCGTTATGATATTGGCATGCATATTTCCGGTCCGCTTGAAGAAATGGACTTACAGCTCAATTCTTCACCACCGCTGACCAAGGACCAGATCGTGCGGATGCTGACGCTGCAGCGCGAGGCTACCGGCAGTGAAGGCGTTGATAGCGACGATTTGCAGAATTTGATGACTGCCGGATTGGAAATGGCTGTGTTCGGTGACGTGGAGCAAATCTTTAAAGAGGCGCTGGGACTGGACGAATTCAGGGTCTATTCTGGAAAACTGCGTTCCGGTATCGAAATGGATACGCGGCGCAGCCGTGAGTTCACACCTGACGAACGTAATCAATATAATGTTTTATTCAGTAAATATTTGACGGATAACTTTATGGTTGGGTATACTACCAGTATGGATAACGAGCATCACAGTGTTTTTGGTCAATATGAGATCAGTAAACATTTGAATATCAATTATTCTTTGAACGAAGACCATGAAAACTGGTATGGTCTGGAATATCGGGTGACCTTTTAAAGGAAAGGAGGGAAGCAGATGCTGCAGCAATATTTAGCAGAGTTACAGAAGATCGATTTACTGGAACTGGAAGAAGAGCTTGCTTTATGGCGTTCATGGGCTGAGGGCGATCAGGGTGCTTATAGAAAAATAATCACAGCGTATCAGCCTTTGGTTTTTAAAATAGCCATGGCGTTCCGGCTGGCTGAAGCGCAGACTCTGGAATTGATCCAGGAAGGCACTGTCGGCCTGCTCGAAGCAGCTGAAAAATTCGATCATGAACGCGGTGTTGCTTTCAGCATTTTTGCTTCTCACCGTATTCGTGGCAGGATGCTCGATTTTCTGCAGGCGGAATATGGCAGCCAGATGCTGTCTTTGGATGGCGTTAACTCTGTCGGCCTGGCCTGGTCTGAATGTCTGGTTTCCGATGAAGCGTCTCCGTTTGAGCTGGCCGAGCGGAATTTTTTAAACGACAAGATAACGCAGGCGATGGAAAGACTGCCGCAAAAAGAACAGCAGGTCCTGACCGGGATTTATCTGGAAGATAAAAGTGCCGGCGATCTGGCGGCGGCTATTGATGTGAGCCTGGGACATATTTACCGGCTGCAGAAGCAGGGTGTACGCAGAGTTCGCGGTATGCTCTCACGGCTGATGAGCGAGTTAAATAAAAGCTAATAAAAGAAAACAGGCATTATTTAAAACAAGAACTGCCTATACAGGCTTTAATCGTCGGATATGGCAGATATTAATAAAATTTGCCGGGTGAAAAAACTTTTTAGAGTAGTGACTATATATGTATCCTGTATTATTTTCAGTCGCGAAAGGGGGTTTTTACGGTGACAAAATCTATTTGTGAACGTATTCGCAATGTTAAAAGCAGTCTGGAAAATGCTGAACAAAGTTTCCGTGAAAACAACGGTATGCGCGGCGAACTTGATTTGATGCTGGCCGAAGCGGAGATCAAGCATTTGCGGGAAAAACGCGGCTGGCTGTCTGTCTGGAACAGGCAGCGTCTGGCATTACTGGCCGCGGTGATAGTAGTATTGGCTGGTTATGGCGGCTGGTTATATGCCGGCATGGCTGAAGATGAGGCGGCGGTGAAAATGCAAGATCCTGCTGCTGTAATAGCTTCAACAGAAATACAGAAAAATTTGCCTCAAGCAGAGGCGGTGCCAGGTAAAACGGTGCCGACTTTTACAGATAAACCAAAACAGGAACAGCAAACGGTAGCGATACCGTCAGAGTACCCAAAAGAAGAGCAAGTGAAAGAACAGCAGCGTAGTGTAGAGTTGCCGGCGGCAGACATGAGGCAGCTTGTGCGTGAAGCACGCAGAACTTTACGGGATGCTAACTAGTTTAGGGAGGATTTTTGGATGAGAAGAAAAAATATGTTGCGGCCCTTATCTTTGAGCCTGGCAGCGCTTTTGCTGACAACTCCTGTATGGGCACAGGAAAACAGTGCGGCCGATGTCGTGGAGAATCAGACTATGACCATCGGCGGACAGGAGCAGATCGTCACCAGAGCTGCTCTTGAAAAGGCACAGAAGGCCCAGAAGGGCAAAGGAAAAGATAAAGGCGGGCTGAGCAAAAAGGGGAAAAAGACGGTTTACCGTATGCATAATAACCCGTCCGAAGATATTTCCGATCCTCGCTATAAAGGTCCGGCTACTGGGCAGCAGGCAGCAACTGGCACTGATGAAACAGCACAGGCAGACACAGACGCTGAACGTCCTTTAAGCAGGCAGGAAGCAGAAAAAGCTGCTGCCAGAGAAGAGGCGGAAAAGTCCGCCCAGGAAGCGGTGGCTAATGCTCCGCAGACCAACACCACAGCTGCCCGTGAAGAAGAACCGCCGATGCGCCCACCCGCAGAAGTGGAAAAAGCTGCGGCACCATATTTTGGCCAGCTGGTGACTAAAATCATGGTCAGCGGCAATAATGTGACGCCTACTGAAGAGATCATCAGTGTTTTAAAAACTAAGCCGGGCATGACTTTGACCTCTGACGGTTTAGGCAAAGACCTGTATGCCATTTACAATATGGGCTGGTTTTATGATTTGCAGCCGGAATTTAAGCAGGTCCCGGAAGGCGTGCAGATAACCTATCATGTCATGGAAAATCCTATTTACCAGCAGCTGGCGGTAGAAGGCAATACCAAGATTTCTACAGAAAAGATTGAAAGCTTGCTGGATCTTCCCAAAAATCAGCTGATCAATATCAAAGAAGTAAACGCGAAAGTACAGCGTCTGGAAGCTGAATACAATAAAGAAGGCTATATTCTGGCACGTGTGGCGGATATCAGGATGCAGCCTGACGGTACTTTGCTGCTTGTTGTCAATGAAGGTATCGTTGAAGACTTTAAAATCAAAGGTAATACCAAGACCAAAGATTATGTTATTATCCGCGAAATGAAGCTCAAAAAAGGCGAGCCTTTCAATGCGAAGGATGCCCGCCGCAGTATGCAGCGCATCTATAATTTAGGTTATTTTGAAGATGTCAATATCAAACTGAATCCCGGACAGCAGCCTAATGCTGTTGAAATTGAGATTTCCGTTGTAGAAATGAATACAGGTACTTTTGGTATCGGCGCCGGTTACAGTGATGCGGACGGTTTTATCGGTATGGTTTCCGTGGGCGATAAAAATTTCCGCGGTACGGGTGACAAGGTCAATATCCGCTGGGAATTCGGCGGTGCAGATAATAAGAACTATGAGTTCTCGTATACAAGACCCTGGATCGACAGCAAAGAAACAAGCGCGACCATTACTTTATACGATGTTACTAACGAATATGCGGATTATGACCGTAATGCCGACGAAATTGCCCGTTACGACAAAAAACGCCGGGGTCAGGAATTGACCTTCAGCCGTAAGACCAATAACGAGTATGTCAGCAATTATCTGACCTTAAAGAACCGTGACGATATTTATAAAGGGGCTGTCGATGGTTACAGCACGCAGTATTATGAGAATTCCTGGAATAGTAATCCTGACTATGATGCTAAATATGACGGTCCTGACGGTGAATACAGACGTAAGAAAAACTTTGGTGTAACACGCAGCGTCGGTGTCGCCAGAGTCTATGATTCCCGCGATAATATTTATGATCCCCATGAAGGTAAACGCAATGCCTATACGATCGAATATGCCGGTTTAGGCGGCGATTTTGACTTTACAAAATACTCTGTCGATTACCGTTATTACTATCGTCAGGGGGCGGAAAACGTTATTGCCGTACAGCTGGGAGCCGGTTATGCTTCCGGCAGCATGCCGCTGAGCCAAAGATTTTCGATGGGCGGCAGCGATACGTTGCGCGGTTACAAAGATGACCAGTTCAAAGGCAACAGTATGCTGAAGGGCACCGTTGAATACAGAATGCCGATCGTGAAAAAGGTACAGGGCGTTTTATTTGTCGACAGCGGCTATGCCTGGGACAAAGACCGTGAAACAGCCTTTGATTTAGGTGAGATGAAATACAGTTATGGTGTCGGCTTGCGCATCAATTCTCCGCTGGGGCCGGTTAAGCTTGATTATGGTTATGGCGATCAGGGCGGACGTTTCCATTTCAGCTTCGGCGGTCAATTCTAAAACAGGCGGTAGTATGCCGTGAAGATTGTAAGAATTTTAGCTGCAGGCTTGTTGGCGTGTTTGCTGCCGCAGGCAGTGAATGCTGCCGTTATTGAAAGCGTCAGCGTTAATGTTTTGGACAGAGGGTCTACCAGTAATATTTTGTTAGAGCGCATGTCGGCAAGTATGCAGACTGTAGCTGAACAGCTGCTGCTGGATAAGGATACGGAGAAAGTGGAACCTGTGCGCAGTGAATATGTGCATTTGCTGGGAGAAGTTGGGGACAGGGTCCTGAACGGCTACCAGATGGAAAACGTCATGCTGCAGTTAGGCCCGCAGACGCAGGTGACAATGGTTGTTTCACCCTGGAGTGAAGTCATTGATAATGTTTTCGTTGACCTGCAGTTTTCGGGTGTGGAAGAAAATACGGCTGCTTTGCTGGAGTCGAAGCTGCCGGAACTGCAAAAGCAGCTGGAAGCTGTCTTGCGGGGGTCTTCTGCAGATGCTTCTGACTGGGCAGGAGGCGTATTGCGCCGGCTGGTAAGAGCAGAGGTTGAGACTGCGCTGCCGGAATTCAGAGCTGCCGTTGATGTGGTTCGTGAAGACCGGCGGACTGTGATCCAGGTGGTCATCTATCCGGTGGGACAGCTGGTGCAGAGCCTTGAATATGAGATGGTTTCTCAATCCATCCCCAATTTGCTGCTGCTGAATATCAAACAGCGTTATGCACAGAGGACGCAGGAGCTTCGAGGTCTGCCGGTAACGTATGTCAGCAGGCATAAAGCCGAACTGGAACAGGAACTTTTAACAGAGCTCAGCGCAGAACCCGAGGTCCAAAGACATAATCTGCGTCCAAGCGTGGTTTTGACGCCCGGTGTCAATGCCGGGGTCAGGATTCGGCTGGAATCTGATGAGTATAAAATCTGGTTTGAAGGCTACGGCGATATAGGACGGAATGAGAACAACATTTCTGGCCGGGCCCATTTTGGCAAATATATCTCTAAGCGAGATGAAATTTTTGGCGAAGTTGGTGTGGTTTTTGACGATGTCAGTTGGGATTTTTCCGCCGGTTATGCACTGCATCACGGTAAAACGACAGCCAGTTATATGCGGCGCAGCCCGCTGGGAGAAAATGTCTATCGTTTGGAACAGGATATAACGCCGAAATGGCGGTTGCGGGCAGAATATTTTTCAGGCAGTAATACTACGGAAATCGGGGTCAGGTACCGCATTCACGAATTCCTGAGCGCGGAATATGTTTATTCTAATGATAAACCATATTTCCGTATCGTCGGAAATTTGTGATAAAGGTTGAAAGAAAAGATTCTGACTGATATAATTATTTAGTATAATTAGAACTGAAAGCAGGGATTTTTATTATGATGCAAAAATTACGTGATCCAAAAAATGTAAAAATGATATCTTTGTTTGTTGCAGCGATCTTTGTTTTAGGATGTTTTGCGCTGACCTTGACTCAAAGCGGCGCTCATGGTGTGGCATCAGCTGCTTCCAGTGAATCGGCTATTGGTGTGGTCAATTATCAAATGCTGCTTTCTCAGGTGCCTGATCTGCAAAATGTACAGGCCAGTATGAAACAGGAGATCGATAATGCCCAAAAGGATTTTGAGGAAAAAGGCAAAACCATGAATGATACCGAAAAACAGCGTTATTACCAGCAATTACAGGAAAGATTAGCTAATAAAAATAATGAGCTAATGGAGCCTGTTTACAAAAAAATTGACGCGACGATCAAGAAGATCGCTGATAAAAAAGGTTTGTCCGTAGTTGTTGACAAAAATACCGTTGTTTACGGTGGTCTCGATATTACTGACGAAGTATCCAAGGCTTTGCAAAGCGGTAAATAATGTCGGACGAGGCCCTTTATTGTAAAGGGCCTTGTTTCTGTTTAACTGCAGGAGGTAAAGTATGCGCTGGTTGACGCCGATAATTTTGATAGTCGTATTACTTACTGCTGCCTGTGGTCATGCTCCGGGCGGCAAGGATAAAATTGCCGTTATTGACTGGGATAAGGCCGTCAGTGCTCATCCCAGGCAGACTGCTTTTAAGCAGGGTGAAGCTGAGCTGCAGAAACTGCTGCGTTATCGTGAAGAACAGGCGGAAGTTGCTAAGACCCAGATAGCCGGGTTGACCAGACTGCAGCAATTGAAACAAAACAGTAAGGCTAACTTTCTGGATGCTGATTTTCAGACACAAATGTATGCTGCTGAGGCCAGTGAAAGAAAAAAGCTTTTGGAGGCTTATGATGCCGTTGTCAAAGAGGCTGACGCTGCTTTGGCAGAGCAGGAGCAGGAACTGGAAGATGCTTATCAGCTGAAAATTTTAAATTTGCGGTTACGGCTGGAAGCCATAAAAATGCGGTCTAAAGAACGTGAAGCTGTTCAAAATGAACTCAATCAGGTACAGTCTGAACGGGAACAGCAAAGGCAGAAGATTTTAGCAGCAAAAAATCAGATCATCAGCGCGAAAATGGAGCCTTTGGTAGCAGCGACACAGGCCAGATTAAAACAACAGGCAGAGCAGCTGCATCAGAAGCTGCAGGGTGATATGGCTGCCGGATTGTCCAAAGATCAGGCTGATTTGGCCCAGGTCCCGGAAGCATTGACTAATGCAATGGCGGCGATTGACAAGCAGATTGATAAACTGCAGGAAAGTAATGAAAGGCTAAAAGAAGACATTCGTAATGATATTGAAAGTAATGTGATTAAACTTGCCCATGAGCGGCAGTATACGGTTGTCTTTCATAGTGTAAAAGTCAATATCAAAGCTGATGACATTACCGATGATGTTATTAAGGCTTTGCAGAATATGAAATAACAGGAGCGATAGATTATGAAAAAACAAGTAGTAGCAGGGTTAATGGTGGCAGTTGCGATGTTGTCTTTTGGCTGCAGCGGACGGAATGCCGAATTTGGCGTAGTTGATATGAAAGCTGTTGAAAGCAAAGCTGAAATAGTAAAAACAGTGAAGGAAGATGTCGCTGCTAAAGGCAAAAGCCTGCAGGAAGAAATGACTAAAGAGATGGAAGGCAAATCTCAGGAAGAGCAGAAAAAGATTGTGGAAGATAAGACTGCTGAAATGCAGCTTGTCCAATCAGAAGCGCAAAACAAATTAAAAGCTAGTTTGGATTCCGCATTAAATGCAGTAGCTAAAGAAAAGGGCCTGGGCGCAGTACTGATCAAAGAAGCCGTGCCTCAGGGCGGTGTGGATGTTACTGACGCAGTAATTGAAAAAATGAAATAAGATGCGGCGGGCGGTTGATCTGCCCGCTTTTTTAAAACAGCGGGAGGCAGAGTTATGGAGAAGACGTTGAGGGAATTGGCAGAATATTTACAGGGGACGCTTGAAAATGAGGATCAAAATCTGGTAATTACAGGAGTAAACGGATTGGTTGAAGCCGGGCCGCAGGATATTTCTTTTGCCGTGCCGCCGCATGTGGAGCATTGTCATCTCAGTAAAGCCGGGGTAATGGTCTTAGCACCGGAAGACCCAACGCTTGACAGACCTGTGATCAGAGTTGAAGATCCGCGTGCCGCTTTTGCAGCCTTACTAAAGCTTTTCCGTGCCAGAGAGGATGTCGAACGGGTGATCAGCCCGCTGGCTTCGGTCGCTGCCAGTGCCAGGATCGGCAAAAATGTTGCGATACAGCCGTTTGCTGTTATTGAGGAAGATGCTGAGATTGGCGATGATTGTGTGATTTATCCGCATGTCTATGTTGGCAGACATGTTAAAACAGGTAAAGGGTGTATTTTCTATCCGCAGGTCACTATAAGAGAAAACTGCGTTATCGGCAGCAATGTCGTTTTGCAGTCAGGTTGTGTTATCGGCGGTGACGGGTTTGGTTATATCACAGATAAAAAGACCGGCAGGCACAGCAGTGTGCTCCAGGCTGGCAATGTAATTTTAGAAGATGAAGTTGAAATAGGAAATAATACCTGTATTGACAGAGCTACTGCAGGCAGTACGATTGTTGGTGCGGGTACCAAAATAGATAATCTGGTACATTTAGGTCACAACGATGTTTTAGGGAAAAATTGTCTGGTTGTAGCCCATGTCGGGATCAGCGGTAGCGTAACTGTTGGTGACAATGTAACCTTTGCAGGCCAGGTCGGCACTGTCGGGCATATCACTATCGGCGATAATTGCGTTTTTGGCGGCAAAACAGGCATTACCAATAATGTACCTGCCAATTCGTTTTATGCAGGTTTTCCGGCCCGTCCCCATAAAGAATGGCTGAAGCAGGAGGCAAATCTCAGAAAAATTGGTGAGCTGCTGAAAAAGGTCAAAGTACTGGAAGAAACTGTAGCCAAATTAGAAAAATAAGAAATAAGGCGGTGCAAAACAGTGCTTGCTTACTATATAGTTAAGTTTTTCAGCTGGGTCATGTGTATTGCGCCTAAGTGGCTGCGCAGCTTAACGGCTGCAATACTGGGAGGCCTTGCCGTTGTTGCTACCCCAAAATGGCGCCTGCAGATGGCTATGGCCAATATACGCGAATGTCTTGGCGTAGACGAGACAAGAGCTAGGCAGATAGCCGAGCAAAGTCTGCGCAGATTTGGTAGAATGGTAGTAGAAGTAATGCGCTTTCCTTTGTTAAATCGGGAGAATATAGATCAGCTTGTGAAAGTAGAAGGTCTGGAATATTTGGCAGAAGCCTATAAGCAGGATAAAGGTGTTATTATTGCAACAGGCCATTTTGGCAACTGGGAGCTTTTAGGTGCGACGATCGCTTTGCACGGTTATCCGATGCTGTCGATAACAAGAAAGCAGAATAATAAATATATGGACCGTTTTATCAATGAATATCGCGAAATGGTGGGGCAAAAAGTTGCCTATAATCGCGGTGGACAGGGCTTATTGGCGATCAGCAGGATTCTGAAGGAGAAAAAGCTGCTGGGTGTGCTGTATGATCAGGATACCAATGATGATGGTGTAGAGCTGGATCTTTTTGGTAAAAAGTCAATAACGCCATTAGGCGCTGCGGCGCTCTCCCGGCTTTACGGTTCGCCTATCCTGCCCGTTTTTATGCATAATAACGAAGATGGTACCTGTACTGCCAAAATACATCCACCGCTCTATACACCTAAGAGTAAAGATAAGCAGCAGGATTTTTATGATGTGACACGGGAGCTGATCGTTATTTTAGAGCATGAGATCATCAGCGACCCGGCGATGTGGTTTTGGGTACATGACCGCTGGAAAGATGGACGCGAGAGATTTGCGGCTAAAAAATAATCGGAAGGGCAGGCGGAAGATTTGAAAGAAATAATGCAGCAAACGCTGGCGGCACCTATTGCCTATTCTGGCATAGGTCTGCACTCAGGCAAAGAAGTTGCAATAAAATTATTGCCCGGCAAAGAGGATACAGGTATTGTTTTTGTACGTACAGATCTGCCTGGGCAGCCTGAAATACAGGCCTTAGCAGAGAATGTAAGTTCTACGGTTAAGGCTACTACCATTAGTGAGAACGGAACTGAGGTCTTTACAGTAGAACATTTAATGGCGGCGCTTTCAATGATGGGCATCGACAACTGCCGGATCGAAATGTCAGCCCCGGAACCTCCGGTAACCGACGGCAGCGCCGCGGTATTTTGCGAGCTGATTTCACAGGCAGGGAGAAGCAAGCAAGCTAAGCCAAGAAAGATTTATGCTGTCGACAGGGCGTTTTCTGTTTATGAAGGTGATAAATATATCACGATCCAGCCGTATGCTGGTTACAGGATTTCTTTTGTATCAGTCAATGCGCATCCTGCTTTGGGTACACAGTATTTTGATATTGAGCTGACGGAAGAGTCCTTCCTGCAGGAGATAGCTGCAGCCAGAACGGTCGGCTTTATGAGTGAGATCAAGCAGATGCAGCAGATGGGCCTGGGACTTGGAGGCAGCATTGACAATGTCGTTATTTTTGATGATGATAAAATTTTGTCGGAAACAAGGTTTGACAATGAACTGATCAGACATAAGATTTTAGATGTGATCGGGGATCTGTATCTGTTAGGTCATCTCCGTGGCCATATAATTGCCGTAAAATCAGGACATGCTTTTAATTCTTGTTTGGCAAAGCAAATTCAAGCCTATAGAATCGAGGAGGAGAAATGATGATTACTTTAGATGCTATCGAAATTCAAAAAATTATTCCGCATCGTTACCCAATGCTCCTGGTAGACCGTATTCTGGATTTGGAACCAATGAAAAGAGCCGTCGGTGTCAAAAATATTACCATGAACGAGCTGCAGTTCTTAGGGCATTTTCCCGGCGAACCGATCATGCCCGGCGTACTTCTGATCGAAGCTATGGCTCAGGTCGGTGGTGTAGCAATGCTGTACCCGGAAGAAAACCGCGGCAAAATTGCTGTTTTTGGTAAAATTGATAATGTACGTTTTCGCCGTCAGGTAGTACCTGGGGATCAGGTTATCACTACGGCAGAAGTGGTAAAGATACGCGGGAATATGGGGGTTATTCACTGCGAAGGCAAAGTCGATGGACAGGTAGCCTGTGAGTGTGATTGCACCTTTGCGATTATGGATCCTAAAAATTCCTGATTAATGGAAAAGGGTCGATTTTTGCAGTAAAATGATGAAATAGGAAGTTTTTTGCACGTAATCAGTTAAAACAACCGAATTCAGCGTGCGAAAAAATAAGGGCTTTGGAAGAATATAGGTAATATAGTATAAGCTGTTTAATTGTCTGATTAAAATTGAGGAGTGAAGGAAATGAGTTCGGTTGTTATTCCTATGCCTAAGATTCACGAAACAGCAATCATCCATCCCAATGCTGTTTTAGGAAAGAATGTTGAAATAGGCCCTTATGCCGTTATCGACGAAGACGTAGTCATCGGCGATAATTGTAAAATAGGAGCTCATGCGGTGATCCATAAATATACTACAGTCGGGAAAAATTGTAAATTTTTCCCCGGGTGTTCTATTGGTGCCGAACCGCAGGATTTAAAATTTGAAGATGAAAAGACTTCCACTGTTATCGGCGATGGCTGTGTTTTCCGTGAATGCACTACCGTCAACAGAGCTACCGGCGAAGGCAACAAAACTATTATCGGGAATAATATCCTGATGATGGCTTATACGCATGTCGCCCATAACTGCATCGTAGGCAATAATGTTATTATGTCTAATGTAGCAACGCTGGCCGGACATGTCATCGTGGAAGACAGGGCTGTTATCGGCGGTTTGTCGGCAGTACACCAATTCTGCAAGATCGGCCGTAATGCTATGATCGGCGGGATGGCACGTGTTGCCCAGGATGTTCCGCCGTTTATGATCGTTGCAGGTGACCCTGCTTTTGTATCGGGATTGAACAGCGTGGGTCTTGCCAGAGCGGGGATGCCTCAGGAGATCCGCAGTCAGCTGAAAAAAGCTTTCCGGATTTTATACAGATCCGGTCTGCCTTTGCAGGAGGCTGTGGCGACAATGGAACAGGAGCTGGACAGCAGTGAGCCTGTTGAGCATTTAATGCGCTTTTTGCGTAATGTAGAACGCGGTATTATTCGTACCCGCAGAGATTAAGGTGGTGACCTGGTGGAGACTTTAGGCTTATTGTCAGGCATCGGCCATTTGCCGGTGGACGTAGCTTTATCGGCCAAAGCCATGGGCTATAGAGTTGTCGCTGTCGGAGTTGTTCCAGATATAGATCCGGAGCTGTCCGAAGCTGTTGATGCTTATTATGATATCCATATAGGAAAAATCGGGAAGATCATCAGTACTTTAAAGAAAAATGATGTAAAAGCTGTGACGATGATAGGCAAAGTCACCAAAGAGCTTTTATATAAAGCCGGAGCCGTTGTTCCTGATCTCAGAGCCATCAAGATCCTGGCCTCTGTGCCTGACAGGAAAGACGATACCATTATGAACGCTATTGTCAAAGAACTGGAAGGCGAAGGGATCAAAGTCCTCGATCAAACGCTTTTGATCCAGCCGCTGCTCCCTGCCGCCGGTGTTTTGACAAAAAGGCAGCCTACAGAAGCGGAATTGGCCGATATGGAGTTTGGTTTTGCCATGGCCAGGGAAATAGGACGTTTGGATATTGGGCAGACAGTAGTAGTAAAAGATCGCGCTTTAATGGCGGTTGAAGCTATTGAAGGCACTGATGCCTGTATTTTGCGTGGCGGAACGCTTGGTAAGGGCGTTATTGTCGCCAAAACTGCCAAGCCGGCGCAGGATAACAGATTCGATATGCCCAGCGTTGGTACGAAAACTCTGGAGTCGATGATCGCTGCAGGGGCGACAGGCTTAGTGATAGAAGCCGGCAGGACACTGCTTGTAGAAAAAGAAAAAACTCTGGCGCTGGCAGATGCGCATGATATTACTATTGTGGCCAGATAAATGAAAAATAATTGCTAATTATGCAGGCTGAGCGATACGTTCAGTCTGTTTTTGTGTTATAATATAAAATGAATTGTTATGTAATAAAATAAGAACGATAAAACTTTTTTTCATATTTTTGATAGCAGGAAGGGAGCACTTATGGTCAGAATACTTATTTCTGCCGGAGAAGCTTCGGGAGATATTCATGCTGCGGCAGTGACAAGAGAATTGAAAAAAATTGCTCCTGAGACTGAAGTTTTCGGGATGGGCGGCGATTGTCTGCGTGAAGCTGGCGGCGAAGTGTTATTTGATATTAAGGAACACGGCGTCATGGGCTTTGCGGAAATAATTTGTAAATTACCGGCCTTGTTTAAATTGAAGAATGCTTTTGCGAAAGTAATGGAAGAACGCAGGCCTGACTGCTTGGTAGTTGTTGATTATCCGGGGTTTAATATGCGTCTGGCCAAACTTGCGAAATTGATGGGCATTCCTGTCGTTTCGTATATCAGTCCTTCGGCCTGGGCCTGGCACAAAAGCCGCGCAAAAAGTGTGGCACAGATCGTCAACAAGGTGGCGGCGATTTTCCCTTTTGAGTATGAAGTTTATAAAGCAGCAGGAGCGGATACGGAGTTTGTAGGGCATCCGCTTGTAGATATAGTGAAACCGCATCTGACCCAGGCGGATGCCTGGGAAAAAGCTGGGAAGCAAGCCGGACGTGATCTGATTTTATTGCTTCCGGGAAGCCGTCTGATGGAAATACAAAAAATGCTGCCGACGATGCTGCAGGCTGCTAAATTGATTTTAGAGAAGCGGCCGGACACCGATTTTACAATGCCCAGGGCTAAAACAATTCCGTTAGAGATGCTGGAAAATATGGTAAAAGCCGCGGGTGTGCCGGTAAAAATAATAGAAGGCGACAATTATGATGTGATGTTCAGTGCCGACCTGGCACTGGCAACCAGCGGTACTGTAACTTTGGAAGCGGCTCTGTGCGGTTTGGGCTCGGCGATCGTTTATAAAACGTCGCCGATCACTGCGTTTATTGCCCGCAGAGTGATCAATATACCGGACATTGGTTTGCCCAATATTGTTGCGGGCAGACATATCCTGCCCGAGTTGCTGCAGGAGGATTTTACGCCGGAGCGTTTACAGCAGGAGGCGTTGAAACTACTGGAGCCGGAACGGAACGCGCAGATGAAAAAAGATCTGGCATATGTCAAAGAGCGCCTGGGAGCTTCCGGGGCTGTACATAGAGTTGCAGAACTGATTCTGCGTATTGCTGAGGAGAAATAATGACACTATATTTGCGGATTTTAGGTTATATAAAACCATATATGCATAGATTGCTTTTTGCCATGTTTTGTACGATCATGGCTGCGGCCGGTAATCTGTATATCCCCTGGATCATTAAAGATATGATCGATCAGGTACTGGCCGATAAGAACGGCGCGCTGCTGAACTGGATCGCAGCAAGTATTATTGCCATTTTTATTGTGCGCGGGTTATTTTGGTATGGGCAAAATTATCTGATGAGCTATGTTGGGCAAAGAGTAATTATTGATATTAGGGCGGCGGTTTTTAAAAAGCTGCAGCGGCTCAGCGTGTCTTTTTATGATAAAAATAAAACCGGTACGATTATGAGTTATGTTACCAACGACGTCAACGCATTGCAATCAGCTATGGTCGAAAATACCATTGAAATGATTACCGAAGGCTTTATTTTGATTGGTTCTGTAGTGGCTATGATCTATCTTGACTGGCGTCTGACGCTTTTTACGGTCTGTACCTTCCCACCGGTACTGTGGTTTATGGAATTTTTTGGTAAAAAAATCCGTAAAACAGGCGGCAGGATCCAGGAATGTACTGCGGATATTACTTCTGTCCTGCAGGAATCGGTAGCTTCTGCCAGAGTTATCAAATCATTTGTCAGGGAAGACTATGAGGTTGATCGCTTTGATGTGGAAAACAAAGCTAATTTCCGGGCCAATATGAAAAACGCACAGCTGATGGCAACTTTAACGCCTGTCGTTGAACTTGTAGCAGCTATTGGCGTGACGATGATCATCTGGTACGGCGGCAATAACGTCATCAATGGTACGATCACAGCAGGGTCGCTGGTGGCGTTCCTTACTTACGCCGTCAATATTTCCAAT
This sequence comes from uncultured Phascolarctobacterium sp., assembly GCF_958349595.1. Taxonomy (NCBI): domain Bacteria; kingdom Bacillati; phylum Bacillota; class Negativicutes; order Acidaminococcales; family Acidaminococcaceae; genus Phascolarctobacterium; species uncultured Phascolarctobacterium sp. The sequence continues at coordinate 180,702 of NZ_CATWDQ010000002.1, forward strand.
CCGATCAAACGGCTGACCAGAGTCATTGGTAATATTCAAAAAGCTTTAGCCGCCGCGCAGCGGGTGTTCATGATCATTGATATGCCGGAAGAAATTGTTGAAGTAAACAATGCCAGACTTCTGCCGCAGGTTCAGGGCAAAGTTGAATTCCAAAATGTTACTTTTGCCTATAACGAGAAAGGTGATGTAATCAAGGATCTTTCTTTTACCGTAGCCCCGGGCGAAGTAATTGCTATCGTTGGTCCTTCCGGCGCCGGCAAATCGACTATTGCCAATTTGCTGCCGCGTTTTTATGATGTTAATAAAGGCGATATCAAAATTGATGGCTACAGCGTGCGCGAGGTAACCTTAAATTCTCTGCGGGAACAGGTCGGTATCGTCCCTCAGGAAACGATGCTTTTCAATGGCTCCGTTTATGATAATATTCTTTACGGCCGGCTGGACGCGACTCGGGAAGAGATCGAGACTGCAGCCAAAGCAGCTAATGCCCATGACTTTATCATGCAGCTGTCAGACGGTTATGAAACGAAGCTGGGCGACCGCGGTGTGAATCTTTCCGGCGGGCAGCGGCAGAGGATCGCTATTGCCCGGGCAATATTGAAAAATCCACGCATTTTGATTCTGGATGAAGCTACTTCCGCTCTGGATACAGAGAGTGAAAGGATCGTGCAGGAAGCCCTGGATAGATTGATGGTCGGCAGGACTTCTTTTGTCATAGCTCACAGGCTGTCGACGATTAAAAATGCCGATAAAATCTTAGTGCTGGAAAAAGGCTGTCTGGTTGAAGCAGGAACACACGATGAGCTTATAGCCCTGGATGGTCTGTACGCACATTTGTATAAAATTCAGTATCGCAACAAAGAAGCGAAGTGAGGTTAAAGAATGTATATTATTTATAATGTTTTGGTGGTGTGCGTTTGCTGCTTATTCGTACTGCCTTACTTTATCTATCGTTGCATCTGTGAAGCTGGTTTTACTACAAGAATGCGGCAGAGTCTGGGCGGCATTCGTGATGAAGAGATAGAGTCAGTGGCACAGCGCGACTGTATCTGGATCCACGGCGCTTCAGTAGGTGAAATTGTTGCTACGAGCCCGTTGGTCAAAGAAATTCGCAAGGCTTATCCGGATTCGCCGATTCTCGTTTCCGCAGTTACTGTAGGCGGGTATAATATGGCGAAGCAGATCATCAAGGAGGCGGATGCCATTATTTATTTCCCGCTTGATCTGCCGTTTGTTTCCGAATCGTTTGTTAAACGGATTCAGCCGCGGATTTTTATGCCGGTAGAAACTGAGTTATGGCCTAATTTTTTCAGGGCTATCCGTGAACGCAATATCCCCGTAATGATGGTCAACGGCCGTATTTCCGAGAAATCTGTTAAAACCTACCGTTATTTGTATGGTATATGGGATGATATGCTGGATACAGTGAGCAGATTTTGTATGCAGTCGAGTATCGATGCGGATTATATCAGCCATTTAGGTGCCGATCCCAAGAAAATTTATGTTACCGGTAATGCGAAATTCGATCAGACTTATGCTGAAGTTACGCCGGAGGATCTGGATAATTATAAAAAAGAGCTGGGCATTGAAAATGCCTATCCCGTAATTGTGGCCGGTTCGACACATCCAACTGAAGAAAAAGCATTGTTTGATGTTTTTCAGGAAATCATTAAAAGTTATCCCCAAGCGCGTCTGGTCATTGCGCCTCGTAAAACAGGCCGGGCTGATGAGATCAGCAAGTTGGCCAGGCAGTATCACTGGGAAACTGGTCTCAGATCGAAACTTTTGGAAATGCAGGGCAAGCGTCCTGAATACCCGGTATTGCTGATAGATACTATTGGTGAGCTTGGGCGTATTTATTCTGTCGGCGATGTGGTTTTTGTCGGCGGCTCGCTGATCAAGCACGGCGGCCATAACGTTTTGGAGCCGGCAGCACATGCCAAACCGATTCTGGTTGGGCCGAATATGCAGAACTTTAAGGATTCCTATGCTTTGCTGAGTAAAGTTGGCGCTTGTAAAATGATCAATAACAGCGCGGAACTGACGAAAGAAATTTTTGATATTGTTGGCAATGATGAAAAACGTCTGCAAATGGGCGCGGCTTCTTTGCAGGTCATCAGGGAAAACCGCGGCGCAGCTGTGCGCAGCATTGAATATTTGCAGGACCTGCTGACCTTGACTACTGTAGACAGCAAGGTCGAAGTCTCCTATCCTACCAATATCAGGAACCTGCACGACGAAGGCGGCGGCCGTCTGCGTCATGGTGATGCCGTTATCCAGTATCTGTATCAGCTGGCCCACGGTCCCAATACTCCCTTTTTTGGCTGGATCTTGCTGGGCATCTTAAGAATGTTCTCGTACTTGTACGAATTTGGTGTTTGCTGTAAATTGGACTTTTATAAAGCGGGAATCCTGAAACAGAAAAAATTGGATTGCTGCGTTATTTCTATAGGTAACATCACTGTCGGCGGTACTGGTAAAACACCTACTGCGCAGAAGGTTGCCGTTATTATCAAAAATATGGGCTATCGTGTCGTGATCCTCAACCGCGGCTATCGTTCACATTGGGATCAGGAAATGGGCGTCGTCAGCGACGGCAAGAAAATTTTTATGACTGCCTATGAAGCCGGTGACGAAGCTTATTTGATGGCTAAAACTCTGCCGGGCGTACCGGTAATCATTGGTAAGAACCGGGCGTTGACAGGGCAGTTTGCCGTGGATAAAATGAACGCCGAAGTTATTATCATGGATGACGGCTATCAGCACTGGCATCTGCATCGTGATCTGGATGTGGTTTTGGTAGACACCTTCAATATGTTCGGCAATGGCTGTCTGCTGCCGCGCGGAACTTTGCGCGAGCCGCTGACTCATTTGGACAGGGCGGGGTTGTTTCTGCTGACTAAAACGGATCAAAGCTCTCAGTTCAGCAGGCAGGAACTGCGGGCCACGTTAAACAAATATAACGGACAGGCGCCGATCATTGAAAGTATCCATAATCCGAAGAATTTTGTGGAGATCGCTGACTGGTACAAGGGCATCCATGAGAATGCCAAAGAACTTTCAGAACTGCAGGGTAAAAAAGTTATGGTTTTTTCGGCTATTGGTAATCCGTCCTCATTTGAACAGACGCTGGCCTGCATCGGTATCGAGATAGTTGAAGCCATCCGCTATCCTGACCATCATGATTATGGGATGCTGGAAATGCAGTACATCAGCGAAAGAGCCATCAGCAAGGAAGTTGTGGCTATGGTGACGACGGGTAAGGACGCTGTTAAAATACCAACGGAATTTATTTATTTTAACAGGGAAATGCCGTTGTATATTTTAAATATGGACATAAAAATCACTGAAGGACGCGAAGTGTTTGAACAGACAATTCTGAACGCCATTCAGAAGGAGACGAAGAAGTAATGAAAGTTTTATGTGTGATACCGGCACGCTATGCGTCAACAAGACTGCCGGGTAAACCTTTGGCACTTATCGCAGGCAAGCCCATGATCCAGCATGTTTATATGAAAGCCTGCGAAGCAGAGCTGCCTGACGATGTTATCGTAGCTACTGATAACGAAAAAGTTTTTGAAGCTGTGCAGGGGTTTGGCGGTAAGGCGATTATGACCTCGCCGGATCATCCCAGCGGTACTGACCGTCTGGCAGAAGTTGCGTTGAATTTCCCCGATGTTGACGTTATCGTCAATGTGCAGGGCGATGAACCGATGATTCCGCCGGAAATCATCGACCGCCTGGCTAAAGCCTTTGAGAATGAAGCTGATTTAAAAATGGCAACGATGAAGGTTCTGATGCAGGAGGAAGACTATAATAATCCGGCCGCAGTTAAGGTAGTTACCGATAATAATGGCTATGCTCTTTATTTTTCGCGTAGCTTACTGCCCTATCCGCGCAATAAAACTGAACAGTATAAGGTGTATAAGCACGTCGGTATCTATGCGTACAGACGGGATTTTCTTCTGCAATACGCTGCTTTGGCGCCTACCGAATTAGAAAAGACAGAAAGCCTGGAACAGCTGAGAGTGCTGGAAAATGGCTATAAAATAAAAGTGCTGGAAAGTGATTTTCAGGGTATCGGAGTGGATACTCCTGAGGATCTGGCAGCGGTAAACGAGCTGCTGAGTAAATAGCAGCCGTATCCATAAGGAGGTTGGACATGAATATTGTAAAAGTTGGTAACTATGAAGTGGGACAGGGTCATCCGCTGCTGCTGATGGCAGGCCCCTGTGTTCTGGAAGGTTATGAACACAGCCTGATGATCGGTCAGACTGTGAAGAAAATTGCCGATAAATTAGGTATACCCTATGTTTTCAAAGCCTCTTATGACAAAGCAAACCGTTCTTCTTACGGTTCTTTCCGCGGCCCGGGTCTGGAAGAGGGCCTGAAGATCTTAGCGCAGATCAAAAAAGATCTGGGTGTTCCTGTGGTCAGTGACATCCATGAAACGATCCAGGTGGAAAAAGCCGCCGAGGTTTTAGATATTCTGCAAATACCGGCCTTTCTTTGCCGGCAGACAGACTTAGTTTATGAAGCGGCCAAAACAGGACGCGTAGTGAATATTAAGAAGGGTCAGTTTCTGGCCCCCTGGGATATGAAAAATGTAGTCAAAAAGGCTGAGGAGGCAGGTAACCATAATATTATGCTTACTGAACGCGGAGCCAGCTTTGGCTATAACGCGTTGGTCACTGATATGCGCAGCTTGGCCATTATGCGCGAGCTTGGTTATCCGGTAGTGATGGACGCTACTCACAGTGTGCAGATCCCCGGTGGACAGGGAACTACTTCCGGCGGCCAGAGCCAGTATGTGCCGCACATGGCCAGAGCCGCTGCCGCTGTAGGCATTGACGCTCTGTTCCTTGAGGTACATGACAATCCGGTGGAAGCGTTGTCTGACGGGCCGAACATGGTGCGTCTTGACAAGTTGGAAAAACTTTTAACAGATGTTTTAGCTATTGATAAAATAGTTCGCGGTTAAATCTGGCTGACGAGAGGGAGTTGGAGCATGGAACAAATGTTGGAACAGGCGCGCAATACTTTGAAAATGGAAGCGGAGGCTATTTTAGAGCTTGTGCCTCGTGTGGACGAACATTTTTCAGCAGCGGTGACGATGATTTTAGAGTGCCCGGGCCGGGTCGTTATTACCGGTATGGGTAAATCAGGGATCATTGGGCGGAAAATGGCTGCTACGTTTGCCAGCACTGGTACACCTTCGTTTTATCTGCATCCTGCCGAAGGTATTCATGGCGATTTGGGTATGGTAACGGAAAGTGACGTTGTGATCGCATTATCTAACAGCGGCGAAACAGGCGAAGTACTGCATATATTGCCTTCCTTAAGGCGTATTGGGGCAAAATTGATCGCAATGGTCGGTAATGCTGATTCCGCTTTGGCAAGAAATTCTGATATTACTTTAAATGTCGGTGTTTCGCAGGAAGCCTGCCCCCTGGGGCTGGCGCCTACCTCCAGTACTACCGCTGCTTTGGCGTATGGCGATGCGCTTGCTCTGGCTTTGCTTTCCAGACGTAAATTTACTGCCAGCCAGTTTGCCGTTTTCCATCCGGGTGGTTCTTTGGGACGCAAGCTGCTGCTGACTGTCGAGGATATTATGCACAGCGGTGCTGATAATCCTATAGTTAATGGAGCGACAACGGTGCAGGATGCTTTATTTGTGATTACCGATAAAGGACTGGGTGCTGTTTCCGTAGTCGATGATAATGAAATTATGATCGGCGTTTTGACTGACGGAGATATTCGCCGTGGTCTGAGCAAGGGGATCGATTTCCTGCAGCGCCCCGTAACCGAATTGATGACTAAAGCTCCCAAAACTATTACGAAAGAGAAGTTGGCAGCCCAGGCGCTGCACCTGATGGAAAGCAACAGTCCCAAACCGATCACTGTACTGCCGGTTATCGATGGAGAACGTCATGTTATTGGTTTGCTGCATATGACTGACTTAGTACGTCAGGGTGTGGTATAATGAAGAACGTAGAAAAAGCTGCTCAGGCAATTAAATTGTTGGTTCTGGATGTCGATGGCGTTATGACGGATGGTTCGATTTATCTTGATGCGGAGCAGGAGCTTTTTAAAAGCTTTAATGCCAAAGACGGCATGGGGATCAGCTGTGCTGTAAGATGCGGTCTGCTGGTGGCGATCATTACCGGCCGCTGCAGCCCCATTATCCGCCGGCGTGCCAGCGAACTGGGGATCGTCGAAGTTTGTGAAAATGTCAAAGACAAAAGAGCGGCTTTGGCGCAGCTGCTGCAGAAATATAATTTATCTTTAGATGAAACTGCCTATATCGGGGACGATCTGAACGATCTGCCTGTGCTGACGCAGGTTGGTCTGGCCTGTGCCCCGGCCGATGCGGTGGCAGAGGTAAAACGGGTATGTCATTTCGTTGCTGAAAAAAATGGCGGCTGCGGCGCAGTTCGTCAAATCGCAGAACTGATTTTAAGCGCCCGTGGTGATTGGGAGAAAATTGTAAACAGTTATTTACAAGAAGGACAGGGAGACGCTCAATAATGTGGCTTTACTATTTACTGAAAACGATCAGTACACTGGTTTCATGGCTGCCTTATAAGCTGGTAGTAAATATTGGTATCGGCATAGGGCACCTTTATCATAAAATTGCAAAAAAACAGAGGCTCCGTGCGGAAGCAACCATCAAGGAACGGCTTGGCTATTCTGATGAGGAAGCTAAACGCACGATCAAGTCTTTATTTGTGAAATTGGGTATAACGTTTATGGAAATAATGTATATGCCTGCACTCAATAAAGATAATATCCGTGGTCTGGTCACCTTTGACCGCCCGGATGTTTTGTGGGAAGCACTGAACGAAGGGCATGGCGTTGTGATGCTGGCCTGCCATATGGATAATTGGGAATGGCTGGGAGCAGCCTTATCCCTATATGGCTTTCCCATCAGCGCGGTCGAGAAACCGCAGCCGAACAGAGTTTATAGCGATTTTATGAACGAACTGCGCAAAAGCGTTGGTCAGGAAATATTCTCGCGTGGTACAAGTGAGATCCTTGGCTGCGCCAGAGCTATGAAAAAAGGCCGGATGCTGGGCTTGATCGCAGATCAGGATGGTGGTTACGACGGTATTTTCGTACCGTTTTTTGGAAAAATGGCAGCAACGCCTTCCGGGCCCGCATATTTTGCCAGAAAGTTCAAGGCCCCCATCATACCCATTTTTATTGTCCGTAAGGAAGGCTATTATGGGCATCAGGCGCTTGTCAAAGATCCAATTTACTATGAAGATACCGGCGATAGACAAATGGATGACTATCGCGTTACATTAGAAATGACCAGGATTGTAGAAGAGGTTATCAGAGAATACCCTGATAACTGGCTGTGGTTCCAGCATCGCTGGAACACACCCTATACGCCTGCAGGAAAGGAGCAGGAGCATGTTAAGGAATAAAGGCTTCCAGATGATCGTAGGCGCGATAGTTATCGCCGGCGTTATTATTGCCTGGCTGATGCTCGGCGGCGAGGCTCCTTCCAATGATCCGGTCCAGAAAGAAACTGCCGGAGCCAATGCAAAAGTCAGAAATACCACTCTTGCCAGAGAGGTAGACGGTAAGAAAGTTTGGGAATTTACTGTTGAAGAAGTGGAACAGATCAAAAGCAGCGGCGAGGCCGTCTTAAAAGGCGTCAAAGGGAAAATTTACCGTGAGGACGGCAGCGTTTTAGAGGTTGTTGCCGGCGGCGGCAGGGTAAAAAATGAAGCCAAGGATTTTGAGCTGAACAATAAGGTGGTAGCTGTGTTATCGAGCGGCGGCAAGCTGACGGCTGAAAGCGTACGCTGGCAGCAGACTGAAGATATTATCACGGCTTCGGGCAATGTACGGCTGCTGAAAGACGATACTTTAGCGACTGGCGATAAAGCTATTACCAGCAGTGCATTCGAAAAATTGAAATTAGAGGGCAATGCGGAAGTTCAGAAAGGCGGCGATTATAGTGAATAAATTAAAAATGACCTTCGTTATGATGCTGGGGATATTTTTTATGGCAGGTATGTTTGGTACTGCTCATGCTCAGGCCTCAAATTTCAGTGTCAAGGCTGATACGATCGAATATGATATGCAGTCCGGCAACGGTACTGCCAAGGGCAACGTAGTCCTGCAGCAGGATGGCGGTACTGCGACTGCTGCTGACGCCGAGTTCAACAGCAAAACAAAATCAGGCAGACTGACAGGCGGCGTAGTTGCCGATCGTGATGATTCACATGTTGTTTGCGATACATTTGTAATGCATAACGAAGATTATTCTTCGGCAATAGGTGACGCACGTTTGACTAAAGGTGATAAAACTTTAGCTTCTGAACGCGTTGATTATTATAAGAATCGCGAATATGCCGAGACTATCGGCAGTTGGGCCCGTTTATCCATGACTGATGGCAGTGTCTTAGACGCTGTGAAAATTACTTATGATGGTAAAACAGGGGTGGCTAATGCTACCGGCGGTGTCGAGATTTCCAGCCCGCCGCGTGATCTGACTGCTTCTGCTGATACCGCTGTTTATGAAACCAACAACAGCGGTTATATCGAATTGATCGGCAATGCCAAGGCTACTCAGGATGGCAATACCGTAGAAGGCAACCGTCTGCGTTTGAACAATACTTCTAATAAAGCGGAAGCTGCCGGCAATGTGAAAATAGTTTATATCCCCAAACCGGCTCAGACTCCGGGAACATCAGCTACAGAAGAAAATGCGGCACTGCCGGCTGCCAAAGTATCGGCGGAGGTCGCCTAGTGATTATAGAAACAAAAGATCTTGTAAAAGAATATTCGGGGCGGCGCGTTGTTAATCGTGTCAGTATCAAGGTTGAGCAGGGTAAAGTTGTTGGCCTGCTCGGACCTAACGGCGCCGGTAAAACAACGACCTTCTATATGATCGTTGGTATCGAACGGCCTGACGAAGGTGTCGTGACGCTGGAAGGCCAGGATATTTCAGCTCTGGCCATGTATGAGCGTGCCCGGGCAGGGATTGGCTATCTGCCTCAGGAAGCTTCGATTTTTCGTAAAATGACAGTTGAGGAAAATATCCTGGCTATTTTGGAAACGACGGCCTTGTCAGAAGAAGAACGGCTGGCCAAAATGAATTCCCTGATCGAAGAATTCCATATCGATCACATAAGGAAAAATAAAGGCACGGAACTTTCCGGCGGTGAACGCAGGCGTGTTGAAATAGCCCGCGCTTTGGCTACTGATCCGGCCTTTATCCTGTTGGACGAACCCTTTGCCGGTATCGATCCGATTGCGGTAGCGGATATTCAGGGTATGATCGCCCATTTAGCCAATCGCGGCATCGGTATTCTGATAACAGACCATAATGTGCGGGAAACTTTAAGTATAGTCGATAAAGCATATATCTTAGCCAACGGTGAAATTTTGATTCATGGTGACAGCGAAACTATCGCTAACGATCCAACGGCACGTAAATATTATCTTGGCGAAAACTTTAGCATGTAGGAGGAAGAAGAATGCGTTTACGCTTACTGGATCGTTATGTCTTAAGTGAATTACTGTATCCTTTTATTTTTGGTATCGCTTCGTTTTCCAGCATTTTTATTGCCAGCTCCATGCTGTTTAAGCTGACGCAGTACATGACTAAATACGGAGCCTCAGGAGAGACTATTGCCAGACTGTTTATGTATAGCCTGCCTGAAGTCGTAAACTATACCTTCCCTATGTCGATGCTGCTGGCGTCGCTGATGGCTTTCGGTAAATTGTCAGGCAGCAGCGAGATCGTCGCGATGAAATCAGGCGGGATCAGCTATTACCGCATTGTTGCACCGGTATTGATCGTAGCTTTTGTTGTCAGTATGTTTTCCGTTATCTGGGCGGAAAAAGTTGTGCCGGCAGCGAAAGTGCAATATGGCAGGATTCTGGAATATGAGATCAAAAAAAATACCAAACCGCGAACGCAGGACCATGTCATTATCAAAACCTTAAGCGGCAGTACCCAGAGGATCACCTATGCCCGCAGGTTTGATGAAGCAAAAGGCCTGATGGAAAATATTACGATCGAAGAGTTTGAAAAATCACATCTGGCGAGGATCCAGACAGCCAAACAGGCCTACTGGGAAAACGGTTCCTGGCGTCTGGAAGATGGTACGGTTTATACAATGAATGAAGCGGAAGGTATCAAGAGCAGCGCTAAATTTACAGAACAGATCATTCCGCTGGACGTAACGCCGCGAGAGATCTCCTGGGAACAGAAAGAACCTGAGGAAATGACTCTGAGGGAATTACGCGAGTATATTTCTGTTTTGGAAAGGCAGCACCAGCCTACTTCCCGTCAGTGGTGCGAGATCTATATGCGTGTTTCGATTCCCTTAGCCAGCTTCTTTTTTGCAATGATCGGCGCGCCTTTGGGGACGCAGAAGCAAAGAACAAGTTCCTCGATTGGTCTTGGTATCAGTATTATCGTCATTTTCATTTATTATGCGATAATGACTCTTACTACAGGTCTTGGTAAAGGCGGAGCAATGAATCCGCTGCTGGCGTGTATTATCCCGAACCTGATTTGTCTGGGGGCCGGTGTATATTTGCTGAGAAAGAAAAATGCCTGACAAAGTTTAGCATAAAGGGGGTGTGTTCATGTTCGGTTTACGGTTGATTTTGATTCTGGCGGTAGTTGGCGGTTTGATTGCGTTTATCGGTGATAAGCTGGGAAGCAAGATCGGCAAGAAGAAGCTTTCAGTTTTTGGCTTGCGGCCTTATCATACTTCGGTGCTGATGACTGTTATAACCGGAATATTGATCGCCTCCATTACTTTGGTAACGATGGCGATTGCTTCTGATAGTGCCAGAACGGCAATGTTTGGTATGGAAAAACTGCAGAATGAATTAGCGGCTTTAAACCAGGAAAAAGAACAGGTCGCTGTGGCGCTGGAGAAAGCACAGGCTGATGTTGCTGAGAAAAATAAAGCTATTCGGGATTTGGACCAGCAGATAAAAGCCAGTGCGGCAGAAAAAGCAGTGATCGAGAATCAATTAGTTGCTGCGCGGCAGAATTATGAGCAGGCCAAAGGACAGCTGCAGCAGGCACAGACTGCTGTGGGTGAATTATCACAGGCTAAACAGTCGCTTGAAGGCGAAGTTACTAATCTGGAACAGATGACAGAACGACTGCGGCGCGGTATTTTAGCTATTCGTGAAGGGCAGGTCATTTTCCGCAGCGGCGAAGTGGTGTATGCGGGAGTGCTGCGAGGCGGGTTGAATAATGAGGAAAACAACCGGCAAATGCAGCTGTTTTTAGCTACGGCTAATGAAGTGACGCTGCATCGTATGGGCGTAGAAGCCAAAGAACCGGTACAGGCGATCTGGATGCCCAACGAGGTCATCGAAGAAGCCCTGGCCCGTATCCAGGCTGCGCAGGGGAATGTTTTTGTCAGAGTAAGGACTGTAGCCAACATTATTGCCGGCGAACCGGCTGTCTGTACGCTGGAACTGGCATCAGACAACCGCATTTACAAAAATAATGAGTTGATCTTCAGCAAGGAAATAGATCTTACCCAAAGCGCAAGCAGTATGAACGGTGAGATATTGGGCTTCTTGTCCGATATCAATCGTGTCGCCGTTGCTGCCGGCGTTATACCCGATCCTTTGACAGGTAAAGTCGGTAATATGGATGCGGGAACAATGGTCGAAACAGGGGAAAAAATGGCCAGGTATGGCGGCAAGGTCATACTGAAAGCTTATGCCAAAGGCGATATCAATGCTTCCGGACCGGTTTTGCTGCGGTTAGAGGTGGAAAATGCCGACAAATGAAGCATGGTATTTAGGCGTTGATCCCGGCAGTGCCAAAACTGGCTTTGCCTGGGTTGCTGCTGACGGAAAAATCCAAAAGGTCGAGGTGCTGGCAACAGCAGCTTTAACAGAGCTGCTGCCGCAAATCCTGGCGGTTGCTCCGGCTGCGGTGATTTTGGGCAACGGTACCAACAGTGACAGCGTCAGGCAAATGCTGACAGCGGCAAATCCTGCAGGTAACATCATAATGATAGAAGAAGGTTACAGTACAGAAGAGGCCAGAAAACTGTACTGGCAGGAAAACCCGCCGCATGGCTGGCGCCGGCTGCTGCCGTTAGGACTGCAGGTGCCGCCGGTCAATCTTGACGGTTACGCCGCGGCTGTTCTGGTGCGGCGGTATTTAAACAAAATATGAGTTGAGGAAAAAGCACAGAGGCATGCCTCTGTGCTTTTTAGCAGGGAAAATATTGCGCTGCGGCGAATAAAAACAGGTCAGATAAAATGGAGGTGGCAGAGTGGGAAGGTCAAAAAGCTTTGGTGTGATAGTGCTGACGATACTGCTGCTGGTAACAGCTGCGGTAAATGCGGCAGAAAAACCATTTGTTGAGATAGATATTTACAGCGTCAATGATTTTCACGGGCATCTGCGTGCTGAAGCCGCTGATCCGGGCATGGCCGCTTTAGCAGGCGCTGTCAGCGAGCTGATGAAGCAAAATCCTGAGGGAGCGCTGCTTGTGGGCGCAGGAGATATGTTTTCAGGAACGATCGATGCCAATGAGTATCAGGGGCAGCCGGTGGTCATAGCAATGAATAAAATGGGTTTTGCTGCCAATGCGGCAGGCAATCATATTTTTGACTATCCGCTGGAGATCATCAAAAAACAGGCGGCTGCCGCTGAATTTCCCCTTTTGGGAGCGAATATTCTTACAGCGGCTGGCGATAAAGTCGCAGAGCCTTTTCGACCCTATACCATGCTGCAGAAACATGGCCTGACGATAGGCATCATTGGGCTTACTACCCTGGAAACAAGGGACAAAGCCTCGCAGACTAATCTCCAGAAGGTAAAAATTCTGCCGCCGGAACAGGTAGCGCAGAGTTATATTGATGAGTTGAGAAATAAAGGGGCGCAAATCATTGTTTTACTGACACATATCGGCAGCAGCCAGGGAGAAAAAACTGCTGTAGAGGGTGAAATAATACCGCTGCTGCAAAAAATACAGGGGGTAGATGCCGTTATTACTGGCCATTCCCACTTATGCGTCAGCGGTGAATATAATAAGATCCCGATAGTACAGGCCGGCTGTTATGGCGAGGCTGTGGGCCGCATCCACCTGCTGTATTCGCGGGCGGATAAAAGAGTCGTTGCTGCTGGCTCACGTGTCTATAAGCTGGATCAATTGCCGAAAGTCCAGGATGCGGCAATGGAAAAATTGCTGGCTCCGATCTTCAAAGATATAGATGCCCGGTACAATGCGGTGTTGGCGCTGAATGATCAGCTGCTGACCAATGACCGTGATGGAGAGTCCAGAGTCGGCGATTATTTTATGGACCTTTTAAAAAGCGGCTTTAAGGCCGATGCAGCTTTATATAACGGCGGGGCTGTGCGTGCTGATCTGCCGGCGGGAACGGTAACGATGCGCGATTTAATAAAGATATTCCCCTTCGACAGCACTATTTATGTGGCGGAAGTTCAAGGCAGCGATCTGCGGCAGGTGCTGGAACATGGCATCGGCAACCCTGATATCAGCCGGCTGCGCTTTGCCGGTCTGCAGGTCACTGCCGACACCGGTAAGCCCGAAGGACAAAGAATAAGCAGGGTTCTTTTAACTGACGGCAGTGTGCTGGCAGATGAAAAATATTACAAGGTAGTAAGCAACGACTTCATGTTCAGCGGCGGCGACGGCTTCGCCAGTCTGAAAAATGCGCGAAATTTGCGGGCCTGTGGTAAAGCCAATACTTTCTTTGCTTTTGCCCTGCGCAGCTTCAAAACTATCAACTATCCTGCTGCCGACGACAGGCTGCAAATAAAAAATTGAGGAGTACGAAATGGATAATTTAATGAAACTCAGCTGTGAGGAATTTTTAGAAAAACTGGCTTCGAAAGAACCCGTACCGGGCGGCGGCGGGGCTGCCGCTTTGGGCGGAGCCATAAGCGCGGCGCTGGCTTCAATGGTGGCCAATCTGACCTTGGGAAAAGAGAAATTCTTATCCGTTGAAAGTGAAATGCTGCGATTAGCCGCCGCCAGCGAGTATTTGCGGCAGGAACTGCTGCAGCTGGCGCAGGAAGATGCCAGTGTGTTTGAGGCTTTTATGAACTGTTATAAAATGCCCAAAGCAACAGACGCAGAAAAAGCACTGCGGCAGGCAAAAATTCAGGAAGCTGCCAAAATGGCGGCGGAGATACCTCTGAAAATAGGCGAGAAGTCTCTGGCAGTTTTGCTTCTGGCCGCCGAAGCGGCGGAACTTGGAAATCCCGCCGTGATTACAGATGCCGCCGTAGCCGCTTTGATGGCACGGGCAGCGGTACGCAGTGCGGTTTATAATGTCAAAATAAATCTTAACCTGATCAATGACCGGGATTATTGTTCTGTAGTTTCCGGCCGGATAACGGCACTGGAGCAGGAAGCCCTGGCGGCAGAAAAAAATGTTCTGGAACATACTGATAAAGTTTTAGCATAAGCCAAAAGCAGCGCTGTCAAACAAATACAGAGAATTATCTGAAAATTCACAAACAGTTCACTTTTTAGCCTAACTTAGGACAAAGGCTTTTGGTATCCTATAAGTGTGAGCAAGGCACTAAGAAAAGCGAAGGTGATGTAAATGCATATAAAGGTTTTGGGGCCTATGACGAAACAATGTGAATTGTTATTGCAAAATGCAGCCATCGCGGCCAAAAAACTTAAATGTCATGCCGAGTTTGAACGTGTGAATGATTTGCGGCGCGTGGTCGCTTATGGAGTTATGGCCTTACCTGCTTTAGTTATTGACGAAAAAGTTGTGTCAGGCGGCAGTGTGCTGCCGGTTGAAGAAATAATGGAGATCATCAGACATTTGAATTGAGTGGTGTCAGATTGACAGGCTTGAGTATACAAATGTTATCTTGATTTTTTATCCCGTATCGTTTCGATATGGGACTTTTTTTATTGTTGCGCCAAAAGTCCCGTTGGGACGGCAAAATAAGCTGTTTCAGCAAAGTTTTTTTCTTGTAAGCATCTTGTAAAATCTAGTATAATAAAGGTTAAGGAAAAAATACAAAGGTGAGAACTGGGGGCAATTATGGTATATTTCTTTGGCTTTCTGGGTGGTCTGGCATTGTTTTTATATGGCATGCAATTGATGGGCGATGGCCTGCAGCGTGCTGCCGGTGAAAAATTGCAGAAGATACTGGAAGCACTGACCGGGGTTTTGATCGTCGGCGTAGCATTAGGTGCCGCAGTAACTGCTGTGCTGCAGTCCAGCAGCGCTACAACAGTAATGACTGTCGGGCTGGTAAATGCCGGCTTGATGACGCTGAAGCAGGCTTTTGGCATCGTCATGGGCGCCAATATCGGGACTACGATTACAGCTCAGCTGATCGCTTTTAAGCTTACGGATTATGTTACCTTGATTTTAGCGATCGGTTTTGCCATGCAGATGCTTGCCAAACGCCGCCGTGGAAAATATCTGGGGCAGGTCCTGCTTGGCTTCGGTATCCTGATGCTGGGCATGAGCATGATGGGGCAGGCGGTGCTGCCTCTGCGTGAATATCAGGGCTTTGTCGATTTTATCGGCAAATTCTCGCATAACCCGATTTTAGGTATTGGCGTCGGTATCGTGATGACGGTACTGATCCAGTCCAGTTCTGCCACTATCGGTATTCTGATCGCCATGGCGGGTCAGGGACTGATCCCTTTAGAAGGCGCGATCCCCGTACTGCTGGGTGATAACATCGGCACCTGCATTACAGCGATCATGGCAGCGTGGCGCGCGAATATTACTGCTAAACGTGTTGCTTTGGCACACGTGCTGTTCAATCTGATCGGTAGTCTTATCTTTGTGTCCTTTATGGGCCTGTTTGTCAAACTGGTGCTGGAAATTTCGCCTGCGCACGATATCGCGCGTCAGATCGCCAATGCGCATACCGCCTTCAATATCATTAATACGCTTATTTTTCTGCCTTTCGCTACACCGTTTATCAAACTTGTGGAACGGTTGATGCCCGGCAGCGACGGCGTTATTTCGCGTAAGCCGATCTATCTGGATGTGAATATGCTTAAAACTCCATCTATCGCCATGACGCTGGCCGGCAAGGAAGTTGTGCGCATGGGCAGTATGGCCCGTCATAATGTTGAACTGAGCATAGCGGCTATGGAAGATATGGACAGCAAAAAAATCGCCTATGTTTTGGAGCATGAGCCGGTCATAGACGCGCTGGAAGAAGAAGTTACCAAATACCTGACGCAAATGAGTGAAACGCAGATGAGCAGGGAACTGTCAGCCCGGCATACAGGTCTTTTGCATGCCTGCAACGATATCGAGCGTATCGGCGACCACGGTGAGACCCTGGCGAAAAAAGTGCGGATGATCTATGAAGATAACGTCAAATTTTCGGACGAGGCCAAAGCAGAACTGCGGCAGCTGGGTCAGATGGTGCTTGATGCCAGCGGTAAGGCTCTGGAAGCGTTGGAAAAGGACGATAAGAAACTTGCCGAAGAAGCCTGGGCCCTCTGCCGGCAGGTCAAGCAGTATCAGAAAGAGATCAGGAAAAACCATATCGTACGCTTAAATGAAAAACGCTGCGATCCGGTGGCGGGTTTTGTCATGCTTGAATTACTGATCAATATGAAACGTGTTTCCGATCATTCCAAAAATATCAGTCAGCTTGTTTTGGGAATTTTTTAAAAGTGAAAAAATATGGAAATTTTTTCAAAAAAATGTTGACAAAGATGGCGTTCTGTTTTAAAATACATCTTGTTGCTAATTGATGCGGAAATAGCTCAGTGGTAGAGCACCTCCTTGCCAAGGAGGGGGTCGCGAGTTCGAATCTCGTTTTCCGCTCCATCTGAATATTGACCCGGCAGAACACTGCCGGGTTTTTTGTTGCTTCTTGTCAACTTTAAATCCTTGTGATATGATATTATGAGCGATTTATGTCAGTATCTTTTGATATTGATCTTGAACAAGCTGTTAATTTTGTACACATATAAAACCTAAGGGAGGATTTTTTAATGAACGTATCTGTTGAAAGAGTTGTGAATGACGCAACCCTCAAAATTACTTTACCTGCTGAGGAAGTGAATAAAGGCTTCAAGAAAGCCATAAGCAAGATCGCAAACAGCGTCAACATCCCCGGTTTCCGTAAAGGCAAAGCACCCCGCAATATCATCGAAATGCATTATGGCAAAGACGCCATTAAACAGGAAGCTTTTGAAATCGTTGCCAACGATTGCTATACTAAAGCACTCGATCAGGAAAGCCTGATCCCCGTTTCTGACCCTAAAGTTGAAGAATCCGTTTTTGAAGAAAACAAAGATATGGAACTGACCATCAAAGTAACTTTGAAACCGGAAGTGGAATTAGGCGACTACAAAGGCCTGTCCGTAGAAAAAAAAGAAGTTACTGTTGAAGATGCCGACGTTGATGCTGCTGTAGAAGAACTGCGTAACCGTCAGGCTAAAATGGTAGTTGCCGAAGACGGCACGATCATCGAAAAGGGCGACTTCGCCATTATCGACTTTGCCGGCACTGTAGACGGCGAAGCTTTCAGCGGTGGCGAAGGTAAAGGCTATCCTCTGGAAGTTGGTTCCAACTCCTTTATCCCCGGTTTTGAAGATCAGCTGGTAGGCCTTAAAAAAGGCGACGCTACTGATGTAGAAGTAACTTTCCCAGAAGATTATTTCGTAAAAGAGCTGGCCGGTAAAGAAGCTGTGTTCAAAGTTAACGTTCAGGATGTAAAACGCAAAGAGCTGCCGGAGCTGAATGATGAATATGTTGCAGCTAACAGCGAATATAAAACTGTTGCCGAGCTGAAAGCAGCCTACAAAGAGCGCATGCAGAAAAATGCTGAAAACAATGCTAAAGTAGAATATGAAAAAGCATTGATCGACGCAGCTGTTGCCAATGCCAAATTTGAAGTTCCCGAGATCATGATCGAAGACCGCATCAGCCAGATGGTGGACGAGATGCGTATGAGCCTGGAAAGCCGTAAAATGACTTTGGAAATGTATATGCAATATACCGGTATGGACATGGCCAAGATCCGTGAAAACCAGCGCGCTACCGCTGCTGAAAACGTAAAAACCGATTTGGTTCTGGACGCTATTGCCAAAGCTGAAGGCATCCAGGTATCCATGGAAGACGTTGATGCCGAATTATCTGCTATTGCAGCTCAGCATGGCGCAACTTTGGAAGAAGTTAAAAATATCATCAAATCCAACGGCAACATGGGCCTTCTGCTCGCAAACATTCTGCGCCGCAAAGCAGCTCACGTTGTTATCGACAACGCAAAATAATTGCATTTTGCCGCCGACGCTGCAGGCTTCGGCGGCAGATGTGACTTTATCAAAAATTATAACCTTAAAGAAAAGGGGTGTAAGACATGAACTATGTGCCTATCGTTGTAGAGCAATCCAGCAGGGGTGAGCGCTCTTATGACATCTATTCCCGCTTATTGAAAGACAGAATCGTATTTGTGACCGGCCCTATCGACGACGCGATGGCGAATGTCGTTATCGCCCAGCTGCTCTTCCTGGAATCCGAAGATCCCAATAAAGACATCCATCTTTATATCAACAGCCCGGGCGGCAGTGTCAGCGCAGGACTGGCTATTTATGACACGATGCAGTATATCAAACCGGATGTTTCTACTATCTGCATGGGTATGGCTGCCAGCATGGCTTCCGTACTTTTAGCAGCGGGAACTCCCGGCAAGCGTTATGCGCTTCCCTATTCCCGTGTGATGATCCATCAGCCTCTGGGCGGAGCACAGGGTCAGGCTACGGAAATTGAGATTCATGCGCGCGAGATTCTGCGTATCCGCGAAGAAATGAACGGCATTTTAGCCAAACATACCGGTCAGTCTAAAGAAAAAATCGCTCAGGATACTGAACGCGACTATTATCTGACCAGCGAAGAAGCAAAAGCTTATGGGCTCATTGACGAAGTTGTGACCCGTAAGCCGGCAGCTGAAGAAGCAAAATGATGCAGACTAAGGAGATAACAATATGAACTTTGGCGAGGGGAACGACAGCAATATAACCTGTTCCTTCTGTGGGAAAAGAGAAGGTCAGGTCCGCAAGCTGATTGCCGGTCATAACGTCTATATCTGCGACGAATGTATCGAACTTTGCAATGAGATGCTGACTGAAGACCTGAAGGAAACAAATGCTGATGTTGTAAGTGTGAACGAACTGCCGAAGCCGAAAGAGATCAAAAATATTCTTGACGAATATGTGATCGGTCAGGAAGAAGCAAAGAAAACTTTGGCCGTAGCGGTTTATAACCACTATAAACGGATCAACTATGAACTGAATAATCCTGTGAAGGATAAAGAAGTAGAACTGCAAAAATCAAACATTCTGATGCTGGGGCCTACCGGCAGCGGTAAAACGCTGCTGGCGCAGACGCTGGCCAGGATCCTGCAGGTGCCCTTTGCAATAGCTGACGCTACTGCTTTGACAGAAGCCGGTTATGTAGGTGAGGACGTCGAGAATATCCTGCTGAAATTGATCCAGAATGCTGATTTTGATATTGAGCGCGCTCAAAGAGGGATCATTTATATCGACGAGATCGACAAGATCTCCCGTAAATCGGAAAATCCGTCCATTACCCGTGATGTTTCCGGTGAAGGTGTACAGCAGGCGCTTCTGAAAATTTTGGAAGGCACTGTTGCCAGTGTTCCGCCGCAGGGCGGACGTAAACACCCGCATCAGGAATTTATCCAGATCGATACAACCAATATTTTATTTATCTGCGGCGGCGCTTTTGCCGGCCTGGAAAATATTATCGGCGCCCGTATCGGCAAAAAGAATCTTGGTTTTGGTGCCGACATCAAAACTAAAGAAGAAGCAAAAGCGGATACGATCTTTAAAAAGGTTTTGCCCGAAGATCTGATGAAATTCGGTCTGATCCCTGAATTTGCAGGTCGTCTGCCTGTTGTAGTAACTTTAGATTCTCTGGATAAAGACGCTTTGATCAAGATCCTGCAAGAGCCTAAAAATGCTTTGATCAAACAATATCAGCATTTCCTGGCTATGGATAATGTGGAACTGGAATTCGAAGACGGCGCTTTAGTTGCTATTGCAGAAGAAGCCCTTAAACGTAATGCCGGAGCCCGCGGTCTGCGTTCTATCATTGAAGAGGTAATGCGTAATGTGATGTATGAAGTTCCTTCCCGTGTCGACGTTGTCAAATGCGTAGTTACGGAAGCTGCTATCAGAGAGCACATGGAACCGAAAATGGTAGTTGCCAGTTAAGCAATTAAAAAAAAGGGGAAGGGGCATAGCCTTTTCCCCTTTTTATGTTAAAATAAAGTTAAGTAAAAAAATAATTTGAAAATATCGTTTGCCGCAGCAAAGACTGCCGGCAAAGGAGGGGAATATATGGAAACAAGGCCACGCCTGATGCCATTGCTGCCTTTAAGGGGTATGCTGGTATTTCCGGGCATGATTATAAATCTTGATGTAGGCAGAGAGCGTTCTGTCCATGCGGTAGAAGCTGCCATGACATCCGACAAACAGATCCTTCTGGTATCCCAGAAAGAAGCCGTAACAATGGAGCCGGGGCAGCAGGATCTGTTTAAATATGGCGTTGTGGCAGAAATCAAACAACTGCTCAAATTGCCGAGCGGTGCGCTGCGGATACTGGTCGAAGGCTTAGCGCGCGCTAAAATAGAAACGATCATCGAAGCCCCGGCTGTCGATACCTATTTTCAGGCCAACGCGCTGCCGGTGGACTCTGTCGTCAGCGAAGATAACGAGGTAGAGGCCCTGCGCCGGATGCTGATCGAAACCTTCGAGCAATGGATCATCGCCAGTAAAAAAGTCAACAGCGAAGTGCTGCTGACCTTTAAGGATCAGACCGATCCCGGACGCGTAGCAGACATGATCGCCGGGTACCTGTCCATCAATATCGAAGAAAAAGAGCAGCTTTTGGAAGCGGTCGATGTCAAAGAACGCATGAACAAGCTCTATACCTATCTGTGTAAAGAACTGGAAATCGCCGGACTGGAAAAAAATATTTCCCAGCAGGTGCGCAAACAGATCGAACAGAACCAGAAAGAATATTATCTGCGTGAGCAGATGAAAGCCATCAATAAAGAACTTGGCGAAGGTGACGAACGCCAGGCGGAAATTGACGAATACAAAAAACAAATGGCGGAGCTCGACCTGCCGGAAGAAGTAGTCGAAAAGATCAACAAAGAACTGGACCGTCTGTATAAGATGCCGCCGATGATGGCTGAAAGCGCCGTCATCCGCAACTATATCGATGTGCTTTTAAGCCTGCCCTGGGGCAAATTTACCGAAGATAATTTTGATCTTGAAGTAGCTGCCAAAGTGCTGGATAAAGATCACTATGGTCTGGAAAAAGTCAAAGAACGTATCCTGGAATATCTGGCGGTACGGGCGCTGACCAAACAGAGCAAAGGGCCGATCCTGTGTCTGGTCGGGCCTCCCGGCGTAGGCAAAACCTCTCTGGCACATTCGGTAGCCAAGGCCATCAATCGCAAATTCACCCGTGTTTCCCTGGGCGGCGTGCGTGATGAAGCCGAGATCCGCGGCCACCGCCGCACTTATATCGGCGCAATGCCGGGACGGATCATTCACGGTATGCAGACCTGCGGCTGTATGAATCCGGTTTTCCTGCTGGACGAAGTCGATAAAATGGCGTCTGATTTCCGGGGCGATCCTGCTTCCGCACTGCTGGAAGTATTGGACCCGGAGCAGAACAATACGTTCAGTGACCACTATATCGAATTTCCTTTTGACCTATCGAACGTTTTCTGGATCGTGACCGCTAATACCGTGGAAACTATCCCGCCTGCTCTTTTAGACAGGATGGAAGTGATCCAGCTGACCAGCTATACCGAAGATGAAAAAGTCAAGATCGGCGAACTGCATTTATTGCCGAAGGAACGTCAGGCTCATGGCCTGACAGCGAAGACCCTGAATATTACGGAAACCGCGCTGCGTCACGTTATCCGCGAATATACCCGCGAGGCCGGTGTGCGTAATCTGGAACGCAAGATCGCCGCTATTTGCCGCAAAACAGCGCATCGCATTGTCACCAAACAGGTAAAAAGCGCTAAAGTTACCGAAAAAAATCTGACTAAATACCTGGGCCCTGTTATTTTTCTGGAAAGCGATCTGACAGCCCGGGCCGAGATCGGCATCTGCACAGGCCTGGCCTGGACCAGCGTCGGCGGCGAACTGCTGAAAGTGGAAGTGCTGGCTACCAATGGCAAAGGCGGGCTGGTGCTTACGGGCCAGCTGGGCGACGTGATGAAAGAATCTGCTCAGGCCGGTTATACCTATATCCGTTCCCGTGCTAAAGAATTGCAGCTGGACGAAAAATTTTATGAAACCACCGACATCCATATCCATTTGCCGGAAGGCGCTATCCCCAAAGACGGCCCTTCGGCCGGCATCACTATGGTAACGGCTATGGTCTCGGCGCTGACCAAACGCTGCGTCAAAGCCGGTCTTGCCATGACGGGCGAGATCACACTGTCGGGCAAGGTACTGCCGGTAGGCGGTATCAAAGAAAAAATGCTGGCGGCGCACCGCTACGGCGTCAAAACTATTCTGCTGCCGGAACAGAACATGCAGGATCTGGAAGAACTGCCTGCTAACGTGCGGGCGGCCATAAAATTCATTCCTGTCAATCATATGGACCAGGTGCTGCAGTTAGCTTTGGAGGAATAAGATGAATAAAGGAATCTGGGATATTATCCATGCCCAATATATTACTTCTGCCGTTCGGGCAGATCAATACCCAACCCCGCCTTTGATAGAAGCTGCCTTCATAGGCCGCTCCAACGTTGGTAAATCTTCACTGATCAATTCCCTGTGCCGGCGCAACGGTCTGGCTCGGGTAAGCTCGACCCCGGGCAAGACCCAGACGATAAACTTCTATGGCCTGCAGGCTAAACGTACCGCCGAAGGGCAGGAAGAACGGGCTGATTTTTATTTAGTGGATCTGCCCGGGTACGGTTTTGCCAAAACAGCCAAAACCAACAAAGACAAGTGGTCCGGTTTCATCAGTAAATATCTTTCGGGGTCTGATAATCTGGGCCTCGTCTGCCAGCTGATCGATATCAGGCATAAGCCTTTGGACAGCGACATCGAAAGCTATCACTGGCTGTTGGACTGCGGTCTGCAGGTACAGGTTATCCTGACTAAAGCTGATAAATTGTCGAAAAATGCGGCCATGGCGCAAAAAGCCCTGTTCAAGCGCGAGCTGGGGCTGGACGACAGCCGTATCATGACCTATTCTGTAACGCAAAGCACGATGCGCAGTGAACTCATCAACCGCATCATGACAGCATTGGAAGGCCATTACTGAGTGAGGTAAATATGCTGAATCGTTTGCTGCTGTTTATCATGGCAGCTTGTTTGGGAACACTGTTTTTAAAAATGGAACTGCCGATACCCTACCTTTTAGGCGGTATTTTTGCAGCAGTAGCCTGTAAAGTAGCAGGCTCGTCTGTCACCTGGCCCAAAAACTGGCGCGAAGTGGCTCTGCTTGTTGCCGGCTATGGTATCGGCCGTAACTTTACGGCTGACACCTGGGATAAAATGACCCATCAGACCTTCGGCGTGCTGGAAGCTACGCTGATCGCCGTCGCCGTTGCGGTTGTCATAGCCTGGTGGACTGCCCGGCATACGTCTGCCAACCTGATCAGCTGCGTCATGGGCATCATGCCTGGCGGACTGACGCAGATGATGCTGATGTCAGAAGACGACCCGCGGGCCGACGCCAATGTCGTTGTCGTCATGCAGACCCTGCGTCTGGTAGGCGTCATCGTAGCCGTGCCATTTCTGGTGATCCATGGGCTGGGGGCCCAGGTGATCCAGGGCGGCGTCACTGTAGCGGCCACTGGCGGAATCAATTGGCTGATCATGCTGCCGCTGTCTTTTTTAGGCGCTTTTCTCGCCACAAAGTTCAATGTACCGACCCCGCGTTTGCTGGGACCGATCCTGGCGACCGCGGCCGGCTCGTACTTTTTGGGCAGCCTGCAGCCTGTGCCTGATCTGCTGATGATGGCGGCACAGGTCAGTATCGGCCTGTATATGGGCGTTATGTTGGAGCCCAAAAAACTTTCTGCCACCAGAGAATTGATGCCGTATATTTTTTGCGGCATTGTTTTGATGATCGGTGTCAGTGTCGTTGTGGCCTGGTCCCTGTCGGATCGTTATGGCTTTTCGCTGATCACGGCCTTCCTGGCCATGGCTCCGGGCGGCATTGCGGAAATGTGCCTGGCAGGCATGAGTATGGGCGAAGATGTTTCGATCATTCTCACCTATCAGCTGGTGCGGCTGCTGTTTTTAAATATCTGTGTTCCCTTAGGCATTAACCTGTATTTTAAAAATAAAATAACTGGATAAAAGCGGCCTCATACCCTGCAGTATATTGCAGCAGGGTATGAGGCCTTACTATTTATGGCAGATGATAGATAAAAAAATCTACCAAAAGGCTTGACAAAAGAAATAGTAATAAATATAATTAAGACATCAAATGAATATTGGAAGCTAAAGGTGCTCTACGGAGCTTAATAGAGAAGTCGGTGTAATCCCGACGCGGTCCCGCCGCTGTAACGAGGAGCGAACTTCAGATACCACTGGTAGCAATACTGGGAAGGTGAAGGAAGCTGTGAATCGGAGTCAGAAGAACTGCCTTAGCCACCATCGCTGATTGACCTGCGAGAGACGGGGAGGAGATGCTGCAGAGTTCGTATTTTGGGTAAATACGAAGTGCGAATCTTTTGCTATGAATTTCTGACCGTTTTTCTTAATATTATTTTAAGAAAACGGTTTTCTGTTTTTCTGCGCCCTACGCGCGCATTGAGGTCGAAGTGTGATGGCTAGACCTCGGGATTAAGGTCAGCCATCAGTGGATATATTTATTTGTGACAGGACTGGAACACCCTGTCAGGTTTATTGCCATTCTCAAGTTCTTTTGTATAAGAACCTTCTTTTCCTTTGCCTGCGTAGGGGTGCGCGGCAAAATAACCATCACAAAAACAGTGGTGGTTTATTTTTTTAGGAAAAGAGACACTTAACAGATGCAGTTTAGGTAGGAGATACTCGAACCACTCTGCGATACGTAAGTAAGCAAAATACAGGAGGTGAATGGTTTTACTGCCCCGGCACAGAAAATAATCAATGAAAGGATGCCGTATATGGAACAAGATAAAAACCTTACAGCAGAGCTTCACAAGGAAGAAGCTTCAGAAACAGCTTTTTCTCCAGTGACATTTGATGAATTTACGCCGCCGTCCTATGAGGAATGGAAGCAAGAAGTAGTTACTGCTCTTAAAGGCGGTTCTTTTGAAAAAAGTATGTTTACCAAAACTTATGAGGGCATCACCCTGAATCCCATTTACAGATTAGAGGATCAGGAAAAGATCACCCACAATAAAACCTATCCCGGTATGGAAAGCAACCTGCGTGGTGCCAATGCCGGCGGGTACATCCATAAAGTCTGGACGATAGCCCAGGAATGTGATGGCAAAACTCCTGCCGAAGCCAATGAAATGGTCAAATACGAACTCTTGAAAGGAACCACCGCTGCCAGCGTCGCTTTAGACACCGCGACCCGTAAAGGCTGCGACCCTGACAAAGCAGAAGAAAAAGACGTTGCCGACATCGGCGTTTCCCTGGCTACCGCGGCAGACGTAGAAAAACTGCTCGACGGCGTCGATCTGGAAAAATTTGAGATCGACATTTACGCCGGCGCTTCCAATATCGCTCTTTTGGCAGCTGTTGCTGCTGCCTGCGATAAAAAAAGCCTGCCCCTTACCAAACTGCATGGCGCTATCACCGCCGATCCTATTGGGGAACTTGCTTTGGATGGCGCATTAGTTCGTCCATTGGACGAATATTATGACGAAATGGCACACAGCATTGCCTGGGCTGAAAAAAATGCTCCGCAGCTGAGAACAGTAGTAGTCAATACCGATGTTTATCACAACGGCGGCGCTAACGACATTCAGGAAGTAGCCTACGCCATGAACGAAGCAGTAACCTATATGCGCGCTATGGAACGCCGCGGCATCGACATCAACGCCTTCTGCCGCCACCTGCGTTTCCATTTCAGCATCGGCGCCAATTTCTTTATGGAGATCGCCAAACTGCGCAGCCTGAAAATGGTTTGGGCACAAATCGTTAAAAGCTGCGGCGGTGACGAAGAAGCACAAAAGATCAATCTTTATGTCAGCACTTCCACCTTCTGCCAGACTAAATACGATCCTTATGTAAACCTGCTGCGTGCGGCTACTCAATCCTTCTCCGCCGTTGTCGGCGGTATGGACGGCATGTATGTCAAACCCTTTGACCATTGCATCCGCCCCAGCGACGTGTTCTCACGCCGTATTGCCCGTAATATCCAGATCATGGAGCAGCATGAATTCAACTTTATTCAGCCGATCGATCCTTCCGGCGGCAGCTGGTATATCGAACCCCTGACCGAAGAATTTACGGAAAAAACCTGGGCTAAATTCCAGGAGATCGAAAGCCATGGCGGCTTGCTGGCAGCACTTGAAAGCGGTAAAGTACAGGCTGCGATCAAAGAGATTCTGGAAGACCGTTTCAAAAACCTCGCCACCAGAAAAGACCGTGCGGTTGGCAATAACATGTATCCTAACATGACCGAAGAACTTTTGGAAGTGCCTGAAGTAGATTTCGCTGGAATCCTGAAAGCACGTAAAACTGATTTGGAAGTCAACGTCAAAGTACGTGATAACGCTTATGTTGAAGCTGTACTCAGCGATCTTGGCAAACGTGATGCCAGTGAACTGGGTTCCTTGATCGCTGATGCTGAAAAAGCATTGCTGGCTGGCGCGACGATGGGCGAGATCTCAGCAGCCCTTACCGGCAGCGCTCAGGGCGAAAAAGTGGAAGCTATCGCTCCGCACCGCTGGACTGAACGCTATGAAGAACTGCGCATGCGCACAGAAAGCTTTGTTGCTAAAACCGGCGAAAATGTTAAAATTTTCCTGGCCAACATGGGTCCGATCCCGCAGCATAAAGCACGTGCCGACTTTGTTACCTCTTTTATGCAGGTCGCAGCCTTTGAAGTCATGACCAATAATGGGTTCCCGACTGTAGAAGAAGCTGTCAAAGCTGCTCTTGAGTCCGGTGCCGATGCTACCATAGTCTGCTCTACAGACGCTACTTATCCGGAACTTGCCCCGGCTGTTACCAAAGCCATCAAAGCAGTTAATCCGGCTATGAAGGTCTTTTTGGCGGGCGCTCCCAGTGCAGAACTGAAAGAAATCTGTGATGCCGCAGGTATGGATGATTACATCAGCGTTAAATCCAACTGCTATGAAACCCTGCTCCGTATGCAAAAAGAAAGGGGGATGTTCTGATAATGTCCAGAATTCCTGATTTTAGTCAAATTCCCTTTCAGCAGGCACCAACACAAGGCGACGCCGAGTTTGCCGCCTGGAAGGAAAAATTAAAAGCTGAAACCGGTAAATCCTTTGAAGAAAATTTTTACCGTACTATGGAACAAATCAATGTAGCTCCTTTATATGACGTCAATGCTTATAAAGACTGCAACCATCTGCAGTACATGGCAGGTATCCCGCCGTTCCTGCGCGGACCATACTCCACGATGTACGTAACTAAACCCTGGACCGTACGTCAATATGCCGGTTTCTCCACGGCAGAAGAATCCAATGCTTTCTATCGCCGTAACCTGGCAGCAGGCCAAAAAGGCCTCTCCATCGCCTTCGACCTTGCAACTCACCGCGGCTATGACTCCGACCATCCGCGCGTTGTCGGCGACGTAGGTAAAGCAGGCGTTGCCGTTGACTCCATTCTGGATATGGAGATCCTTTTCTCTGGTATCCCGCTGGATCAAATGTCCGTATCCATGACCATGAACGGCGCCGTACTGCCGGTACTGGCCTTTTATATCCTGGCCGGCGAAGAACAGGGCGTAGATAAATCGGTTATGGCCGGTACGATCCAAAATGATATTCTGAAAGAATTCATGGTCCGCAACACCTACATCTATCCGCCTACCGCCTCCATGCGGATCATCGGCGATATTTTTGAATATACCTCGGCTTATATGCCTAAATTCAACAGCATCTCCATTTCCGGCTACCATATGCAGGAAGCCGGCGCCACCGCCGACATCGAGCTTGGCTATACACTGGCTGATGGGCTGGAATACCTGCGTACAGGTACGGAACATGGTCTTACTATTGACCAGTTTGCGCCGCGTCTGTCCTTCTTCTGGGCAATGGGCAAAAACTATTTCATGGAAATCGCTAAAATGCGTGCCGGCCGGATGCTGTGGGCCAAGATCGTTAATTCCTTCGGCCCGAAAAAAACCAAATCCATGGCTTTGCGTACGCATTCGCAAACCTCTGGCTGGAGCCTTACCGAGCAGGACCCATTCAACAATATCACCCGTACCTGTATTGAAGCAATGGCAGCAGCCCTGGGTCATACCCAGTCCCTGCATACCAACGCACTGGACGAAGCTATCGCCTTGCCGACCGACTTCTCGGCCCGTATCGCGCGTAATACCCAGCTGTACATTCAGGACGAAACCAAAGTCTGCAAAGTTATCGATCCGTGGGGCGGCTCCTATTA
Organism: uncultured Phascolarctobacterium sp.; assembly: GCF_958349595.1. Lineage (NCBI taxonomy): Bacteria > Bacillati > Bacillota > Negativicutes > Acidaminococcales > Acidaminococcaceae > Phascolarctobacterium > uncultured Phascolarctobacterium sp. Next base: position 209,276 of record NZ_CATWDQ010000002.1, read on the forward strand.
TGTAGAAGCACTCACCAATCAGCTGATTCAGAAAGCCTGGGCGCATATCCAGGAAATCGAACAGTTGGGCGGTATGTCCAAAGCTATCGACACCGGTCTGCCGAAAATGCGTATCGAAGAAGCTGCGGCCCGGCGTCAGGCGCATATCGACTCCGGCGCTGAAAAGATCGTCGGCGTCAACGATTACCGTCTGGAAAAAGAGGATCCCTTGGATATTCTGGAAGTCGACAATACTGCGGTACGTCTGGCTCAGATCGAACGCCTTAAAAAACTGCGCGCTAACCGTGACAATGATGAAGTGCGCCGTTGTCTCGACGCTATCACCCATTCCATGGAAACCGGCGAAGGCAATCTGCTGGAACTGGCAGTTAACGCAGCCCGTGCCCGTGCTTCCAAAGGCGAGATCTCTGATGCGGTCGAAAAAGTCTGCGGCCGTCATAAAGCTATCATCCGTTCCATCTCCGGCGTTTACAGCAGTGAATTTGCCGATGAGGACGTTATCAAAGAAGTACGTCAGATGACGGACGACTTTGAACAGCGCGAAGGCCGCCGCCCACGTATCTATATTGCGAAAATGGGTCAGGACGGACATGACCGCGGCGCGAAAGTTATTTCCACCGCCTTCGCAGATATGGGCTACGACGTAGATATCGGCCCTCTGTTCCAAACCCCGGAAGAAGCCGCACAAGACGCGGTAGACAACGACGTACATATCGTCGGCATGAGCTCGCTGGCAGCAGGTCATAAAACACTGATGCCGCAGCTTGTTGAAGAACTCAAAAAACGCGGACGTGAGGACATCATGGTCGTAATCGGCGGCGTAATCCCTGCCCAGGACTATGATTATCTCTACGAACACGGTGCAGCAGCTATCTTTGGACCCGGCACCATTATACCTGTCTGCGCTAAAAAAGTACTGGAAGAGCTGAACAAACGCCTGGCGGATTAAGCCATGACAGATACTTATAAACCTTCGTGGGTGCCGGAAGAAGACAACGATAAATTTGCCTGCCGGGTGATGTACGGTGTGACAGGCGGTCATGAAGGAACTCCTGGTGTAACTGTAGACAAAAAAGATAAAGTAGCCCCGACCATCAAACGTCGTAAACTGACGGTAGATGATTATGTGGACGGTGTACTCAAGTGTGACCGCGCGATCCTTTCGCGCGCCATCACCCTTGTTGAAAGCAACGCCGCAGCCCATTTTGAAACGGCTCAGCAGGTCATTCAAAAGCTGCTGCCCTATACAGGTAAATCCACCCGTGTAGGCATCACAGGCGTACCCGGTGCCGGTAAATCAACTTTTATCGAAGCACTGGGCACCAATCTCTGCCGCAGCGGGCATAAAGTAGCGGTACTGGCGGTCGATCCGTCCAGCACCGTCACCAAAGGCAGTATTTTGGGCGATAAAACGCGTATGGAACAGTTATCACGCGAGCCCAACGCCTTTGTCAGGCCGTCGCCTTCAGGCGGTACACTGGGCGGTTTGACCCGCAAAAGCCGTGAAACGCTGCTTTTGTGTGAAGCTGCCGGCTACGATACTATTTTGGTTGAAACTGTCGGCGTAGGTCAGAGTGAAACAACGGTACGCTCGATGGTAGATTTTTTCCTGTTGGTAGTACTTACCGGCGCCGGTGACGAATTGCAGGGGATGAAAAAAGGCGTCATGGAACTCGCCGATGCGATCGTCGTCAATAAAGCCGATGGTGATAACAAGCAAAGAGCCATGGTCACAAGAGCGGAGTATGAGCGTATCCTGCAATTTTTACGCCAGGCTACCGAACACTGGACCACTCATGCCTTCACCTGTTCGGCGTATACAGGCGCAGGGATCATGGAACTGTGGCATGATGTTATCGAGGCTTTCATGAAGCAGGGCTGGGAAAACGGTGTGCTGGCTGAACGCAGAAAACAGCAGACGCTTTCCTGGGTCTATACGATGGTCGAAGAACATCTGCATAATTTGTTCTATCGTTCGCCTGCCATCGTTAACTGCAGAGAAGAAATCGAACACGAAGTCATTGGCGGCAAAATTTCTGCCACCATGGCGGTTCAGGATCTTATCAAAAAATTTGCCGCTGCCGAGCTGAGCGGCGTTAACGTCAACGACAGCTCGCCTTTTGAAATCAAATAATTTTACTTGCCATTGAGGCGCGGCCTTCTATGGGCCGCGTCCATCTTTATAAGGGGGCTGCAGCTATGAATGATAATCCGGCCGTTAAAAGTCTGATCGAACTGATCGAAAAACGCTATGGTTTGGAGATTCTTGACTCTCACTATATTCTTGTGGATGAAAAATTCCAACAATATAATATGATGTTATATGTTAAATTGCCCAAAGAGATGCTGGACGAATTTAAACGCTTATACTCGAATAAAACCAGCGCCATGCACGTTGCGTGGAGCGTTGATGATAAAGAAAACATTAAATTCTACGCTGCCATAGGCAATAATATCCTTTTACTTTTAGATTCACTGCTTACCAAAAAATAAAAGAGGTGAAAAGATATGAGTGAAGATTTTACAGGCGTAGGCGGAAAACTGGAAGAAGAATTCGTCTATGCACCCAATAACAGCCTGAGGACAGAAACATTTGTCAAATTTGAGCAGCGTGCAGTCAGTGAAAAACCTGCCTTACTGCCCGGTCTGCAGGCGTTGAAAGCAGAAATGGGCGAGTTCGATTTTGAAAAATATATCAACAGCCTTGAAAACATCAATGTCAGCGGCAAAGCTATGATCATGCTGACGGGAGATGAAAAAGTACGGACGATTCTGGTCAGCCGCTGGCTGCCCCAGATTAAGGCAGCTTTTGCCGTAGATAATGTACGCATCGTCGGCGGCGGACGCGGCGGAGTTGACGCCTATTAAAAAATACGCTTATTTCTCTTCTTTACAGAGAGATAAGCGTGTTTTTTATTTCTTTATTATTGAAATACGGAAGAGAATTACTTATTAGCACTAAATAACGCAAAAAATATTTTGAAAAAATCCTCCTAGAAGTATTGACAGGATAATTAGTAATGGTTATAATTAATACAACAAATCAATATTTCATATGGGTGTTCTATGAACTTAAATGTCGATCGGTGCAAATCCGATGCGATCCCGTCACCGTTACAGGTCAGTCCCCGCACAAGCCGGGGTAATATCTGAAGCCGGACAACAGCCTGTATAAGCATCACTGCTTGACCTGCGAGAGACAGGAAGGAGATGTTTTTAACCACTGAGGTTCTGTTTATGTGAGAGTGGCAGAATCGCTTTGACTGATAACATTTGACCGTCTTCTTGCCTTGAGGAGACGGTCTTTTTCTTATGATTGTCATTTATTCTTGTTGGTCGAAATATTGATTGTTGTACAGAGTAAAGATGCCGGACACATTTTCACTCTGTCCGGCAGATATATTCTGGTTTATTTGCTGTTTTCAAGGCCTTGTTAAAGAATTGAAAATCCTTTCTCTCCTCCTTCGTTGGCAGGCGTAGGGGTGCGCCTGCCAAAACCATCACTGTTTCAGTGATGGTTTTTTCTTTATGTATTTATACTGTTTCAAGTGCTTTAATTTGATAATTAAATTAAAGCACTTGAAAGAAATAACGACTCGTTATGAAAATTTGCATAGATTATTAAACAAAAATTCATCATTCCTTTTAGAATAGTAATTGTTCAAGTCACTATATCAGAAAAGGAATGATGAGTTAATGGTAAATACGATATGTTTTATATTCAGTCGTGATGTACTTCGCTGCACGGATTGACGTGGACCATGCAGTGCTTGACGTCTGCAAAGTTACTTTCGATCGCTTTATGGATATTTTCGGCGATGGTATGCGCTTCCAGCAAGGTCAGGTTATCGTCGGCGCTTACTTCTACATCGACATAGATGCGGCAGCCGAATTTGCGTGTCTGCAGTACGTCGATGTGGTCAACGCCTTTTTGCGCCTTGATCAGGGCCGTCATGGTGTTGATCGTCGCTTCGTCGCAGGAGCGGTCGACCATTTTATCGATGGCGTCTTTAAAAATTTCGTAGGCGGCGTAAACGATCATCAGGCAGATGACGACGCTGGCGAGGGGGTCTAAAATAGGATACCCCATGCGGGCGCCCAGAATACCGATGAAGCTGCCTACGGAAGAAAGAGCGTCGCTGCGGTGGTGCCAGGCGTCGGCCATCAGGGCGCCGGAGTTGATCTTGAGCGCTGCTTTTTTAGTGTACCAGAACATACCTTCTTTGACGGCTATGGAAATAACAGCGGCGGCCAGCGCCAGACTGCCGGGGATTTTGAGATCATCGGCGGAGGCATGGAGTATTTTTTCCAGCCCGGCATAACCTATGCCCAGGCCGGTGAGGGCCAGGACGATGGCCAGAATGATAGCGGCGACACATTCCAGCCGTTCGTGTCCGTACTGGTGCTCGGCGTCGGAGGCTTTGTTGGAGATTTTGACGCCGGCCATAACGATAAAGGTGCTGAAAACATCGGAGGCTGAGTGGATAGCGTCGGAGATCATGGCGGCAGAATTGGCCAGGATGCCTGCGGCCAGTTTGCCGACGGAAAGGATGAGATTGACGATGATGCTGTTGATGGAGACCTGCATGGCCAGACGTTCGGCCTGGGCAATTTTATCTTGCATGGTGGATAACCTCCCCGGTGTTACTCTTGCAGCGGCCCAGGTATAATAAAAACACCTGCGGAACTACTTACTGTCCCGCAGATGTTTGCTGATCTATCTGCTGCCCTGAGGGCCCGGCCGCTAAAACCAAAGGTTTACCGCCTGTTCAGTTTGTACTGTAGCGATATGCAGTGCAAAGAGATTATTTTGATTGTAATTGGTTAGCTGCGGCTTTGTCAAGTGTAAAATTTATTCGGCCGGCTTGCCGTAAGCCAGCAGCACGTTGCCTGCTGGCACTGCCAGTGAGGCGCATTGATAAAGGATAATACCGTCCTGCTCTGCCTGATAGGTGGCAATAGTGCTGCCGAAAAGGTCGGTTAAAATACCCAGCCGGTCGCCTTTGGTGATTTTAGCGCCGCTGCGGAAGTTGGGCAGCCAGCAGCCCTGGTCGGTATTTTCCAGATAGATGACGTTGGTCAGGTCGCGGGGCGTGTGCCGGCGTGGCTGCGGCGGCTCCGGCAGGAGGGCGAGCTGGCGCATGATGTTGAGAATGTCTTTTTTATAGGCTTCTATATCTTCGCGCAGGCACAGCCCGGCACCGCCACGTTCGATAAGCAGCGAAGGCAGGCCTGAGATGGCGGCATAGTTGTAGGCGCCGCTGGTGGCTGTGGAACGCACCATATATTCCACGTCCAGCACCTGGGCCACAGATCGGGCTGCTGCTGCTGTTTCTTCGTTGGGCAGACCTGGATAATAGACGTAAGGATATAGTTCTTCATGGATGTCCCCGCTGTGAAGATCTATATAAAAATCTGCCTGCGGGAAAAATTTTTGACTTAAAACATGAGCTATTTTTTGTGACAGCGTGCCGCCTGCAGCGCCGGGAAATTCACGGTTGAGGTTTTTGCCGTCTTCAGGGACGATAAAGGCGCTGCGCGCCCAGAAGCTGGGTGTATTGACAGGATGGATGATGATCAGGCAGCCGCTGATGTTTTGTGGTTCCAAATCACGAGCCAGTTCGATGGCTGCGGCAATGCCAGGATATTCACCGCCGTGGATGCCGGCAGTGATCAGCAGTGTCGGTCCGTCGCCTTGTCCATTGATAATGGTGACAGGCATATGGCAGGCGGTGCCGGGAACAGAGAGGAAAGTACGTGATTTTTGCCCGCGGCCAGCTTCCAGGCCGCAGATGTTTACCTTATCTGACATGGTTACAACTCCTTTATTTTAAGATAAATTTAATTTTGTAAATTTTGATACGATTATTTTAATTTTATTCTTGCTAATCAGTATAACATATGATAATATGTTCATACAATAGCTGTTATCAATTAAATTTAAGAGTGTTTTAGAATGACAGACAAAATGCTAAACCATATCAGTGAAGGGGATTGCAGCGGTGCGGACAGAGGTTTTGACAAACAGGGAATATTTGGGGCTCACGATCCCTTTTATGCTTTCGACAATGACGCAGCCTTTGATGGGGGCTGTTAATACTGCTGTGATGGGACAGCTGCCTGATCCCAAGTATATAGCTGCTGTAGCCTTGGGGGCGATCCTTTTCAACAATATTTACTGGTTTTTTGGCTTTCTGCGGGTCAGTACTTCCGGTTATGCGGCTCAGGCTCTTGGTTCCGGGGTCAGGGAAGAAAGCCTGCTGGCTTTTCTGCGGCCGCTGTTTATTGCGGTGCTTGTCAGCTGCGGCTGCATTCTTTTGCAGAAACCGATCCTGTCCGCTTATTTGGCTTTGGTTGCACCTGCTGCCGATGTGGCGGCGCTGTGTACGGCTTATTATGATATTCTGATCTGGGGCGCACCGCTGGTGTTGTTTAATTATGTGTCGCTGGGCTGGCTGATGGGGCAGACGAGGGTGCGGGCTTCGGTGTTTATGCAGGTTTCCAGTAATGTTTTGAATATGGCTTTAAGTATGTGGTTTGTTTTCGGGCTGCATTTCCATATTGAGGGAGTTGCCTGGGCGACGCTTCTGAGCCAGCTATACGGCGCTGTTGTTGGCTGCTGGCTGATGTATGTTTATGGCGATTTTGACTATAGGCATTTTGATTATAAAAAAGTTATCGAGCCAGGGAGTTTGTTAAAGATGCTTTCGGTGAACGCTAATCTGATGATCCGCACAGCCTGCCTGCTGACGGCGAATAATATCATTGCTGCTGCCGGCGCGGCTTTGGGGACTGTGGTGCTGGCAGCCAATGCGGTACTGTTTCAGCTGAAGGACATCATGTCCTATCTGGTCGACGGCATGGCCAACGGCGCGGCGATTTTTTCAGGGCGGGCTCTGGGCCAGAAAAACAGGGATTTATTCTGGCAGACCTTGCGGATGACTTATAAATGGCTGTTCGTACTGGTTGTGGTGCTGATGGCAGGCTTTGGCGCCAGCGGTATGTTCTGGATCAGGTGTTTTACAGATATTTCCGAGGTAGCGGCATTAGCCGGGGCTTACAGATATTATGTGCTGCTTTATCCTCTGATAGCCGGTATTGGCCTGGCGCTTTACGGTATGTTTACCGGCGCTACCTATACAGCTCCGGTACGCAATATGATGATGGCTGCACTGGCTGTATTTTGGCCTGCGGAACGGCTGTTGGTGCCTTTATACGGCAATGATGGCTTATGGCTGTCATATCTTTTATTTGTTGGTACTCAATCTTTAATATTATTTTTATCATTGAAAAAACTTAGAAAAAAGATTTAAAAAGTTATTTAAAAGTGTTTACTAAGTATATACTTTGTGTTAATATTGTTATAAGTTAATAATTTTATCAAAGGTGCCGCAAGGTTAAATCAGGGAAGTCCGGTGTAAATCCGGCACGGTCACGCCACTGTAAGCGCATATTGCGTAAGTCAGATCGCAGCCTTTGGTATTGCCATATCCGCGGGTGACGGATCAGCAGTTAGTTCTTAAAAATTGTATAGATGGAGTAGTATAATTATTCCGCTGTGCAAAAATTTTATGATCTCCTGCATCCGTGGTTCATGGCTGCAGGAGATTTTTTTGTGAGGAGATGGGAAGCATTGAAAAACAAACAGATTTGGAGCAGGCTTGGACAGATCCTGCTGGTGCTTTTAGGGATCAGCTTTTTGACTTTTGCTTTGGTGATGCTGTCGCCCGGTGATCCGGTCCGGCAGATGATCGCCGGTAATGAGGACATTATGGTCAGTCAGGCGGAGATAGAAGCGCTGCGGCATGAGCTTGGTTTGGACAAACCGTTTATTTTCCAGTATCTGGATTGGCTGGGGCGTGCTGTGCAGGGGAACCTGGGCTTTTCCTATATGGTCAAAAAGCCTGTTGTTGAAGAACTGATGCATTGTTTGCCGGCGACGATCTATCTTGCTGTGGCTTCGCTGCTGTTTATGCTGGTAGTATCGCTGCCTCTGGGCATTTATTCGGCGGTTAAGCGTAACAGCTGCTTTGATTATTTTGTCAGAGGTCTTACTTTTTTCGGTGTTTCAGTTCCTAACTTTTGGATGGGCCTGATGCTGCTGTGGATTTTTGGCTTACAGCTGGGCTGGCTGCCGATAGTAGGCGGCAGGGTAAGCCTGGAGACGATCATTTTACCAGCGGTGACGCTGGGAATAGCAATGGCGGCTAAATATACGCGGCAGGTGCGGGCAACTGTTCTTGAGGAATTACATCAGGATTACGTTGTCGGTGCCAGAGCCAGAGGCATGAGTGAGAGCTATATCCTTTGGCAAGAGGTGCTGCCGAACGCGATGCTGCCGCTAATGACGCTGCTGGGGTTATCATTGGGTTCCCTTTTAGGCGGGGCGGCTGTTATCGAAATAGTTTTTCAGTGGCCGGGATTGGGCCGTTTGGCTGTCGAGGCTATCACATATCGTGATTTTCAGCTGGTGCAGGGCGTTGTGCTTTGGATAGCGCTGATGTATATGGTGATCAATCTGTTGGTAGATATTTCCTATAATTATTTTGATCCACGCTTAAGAAAGGCAGGCAAGTAATATGGAAAATCTTATCAATGGTTTAAAAATGAATAGGCAATTTGCTGTTTCCAGCCTGCTGGTGCTGGCGCTGTTTTTGATTGCCGTAGCTGCGCCGCTGTTTTCGCCTTATGATCCTGTGGAAGCGACGATGAAGAACGCTTATCTGTCTGTCCCCTTGTGCCGAGCATATCTTTGGTACTGACAAGCTGGGGCGCGATGTGTTCAGCCGTATTTTGTACGGCGCCCGTTATTCTTTGAGCGGAGTCTTGCTTTTGGTTGCGGTGATATTTTTTGTCGGTACTTCTTTAGGAATTATTTCCGGTTATTACGGCGGCAAGGTCGATGCGGTGATCATGCGTATTTCCGACATGATGATCTCTTTTCCGGGTATGATCCTGGCGATAGCTATTGCAGGGATACTGGGCGGCAGCCTGGTCAACGCGGTCATTGCGCTGACTGTTGTCAGCTGGACTAAATATGCCAGGCTGGCCCGCAGCATGGTGCTGAAGATCAAAAAACGTGACTTTGTGGAGGCGGCGATAGTAAATGGCGGTAAACCGGCGCACATCCTTTGGCAGCATATCGTGCCGAATATCCTGCCGCTGATGGTCATTACGGCTGCGGCTGATATTGGCGCTATGATGATGGAGCTGGCCGGGTTGTCGTTTTTGGGCTTTGGCTCGCAGCCGCCGGCGCCGGAATGGGGCCTGATGCTGAACGAGGGCCGGCAACAGCTGCAGACTGCGCCCTGGCTGATGATTTTCCCGGGTCTGGCTATTTTTGTCACTGTTGTGATTTTTAACCTTTGGGGCGACAGCCTGCGCGACGTGCTTGATCCGCGGCAGGAAGACTGATGATGGTGGTTAGGTAAAATTTTATTATATACAAACGAGTTTGAAAGGGAGATGTATTATGAACAAAAGTATTAAATTTACAGCAGCAGCCGCAATGATCGGACTGCTGGCACTGGCAGCTGCCGGCTGCGGCGGTGGTGATAAAAAAGCTGCCGCGGCGAAGGATACTTTGAAATTCGGCGTTACTAATTTTGCCGATAATCTGGAACCGACAGATAACTTTTTCAGTTGGGTCGTTATGCGTTATGGCCTGGGCGAATGTCTGGCCAAATTTGACGATAAAATGAACTCTACCCCGTGGATTGCGGAAAGCTGGAAAATCGGCGATGATAAGCTGACCTGGACTTTTAAGATCAATGATAAAGCTAAATTTTCCAATGGCAATAAGGTAACTGCCGAAGCGGTAAAAAGTTCGTTGGAACGTGTTTTTGCAAAATCCAATCGTGCAAAGACATTTTTTGAATACAGCGAGATCTCGGCCGACGGCCAGAACCTGATCATCAAAACCACTAAGCCGGTACCTTCGTTGCCGGGGATGCTGGCAGATCCGCTCTTTATAGTCATCGATACCAGTGTCAAAGATCGTGATTATGCTAAGCAGGGGCCTATTTGCACCGGTCCGTATGTGGTGAAGGAATACAGCAAGGCTAAAGCGGTAATGGAAGCTAACCCCAATTATTGGGATGGTGAAGTGCCATTTAAACATGTCGAGATCCCTACTATCGACGATCCTAATACCCGTGCTATGGCGCTGCAGTCCGGTGAGATCGATATGGCGATCAATATTGCCGCGGGTGATCTGTCGCTGTTTAACAAAAAAGACAAGTTCAATATTTCCGAGATCGCTTCCCTGCGTACAGTTTTGGCACAGATCAATATGAATGAAGGGCACCCGCTGCATGACATTCGCGTACGCGAAGCTCTGATCAGTTGTTTGGATCGTGAGACCTATAACAAAGTTTTACTGAAGGATACTTTTATCCCCGGTAAGGCGCCGGTTCCGCCTTCCCTGGATTACGGTTTTGATCAGCTGAAAGATCCTAATACCTATAATGTGGAACGCGCTAAAAAATTGCTGGCTGATGCGGGCTGGAAGGATACAGACGGCGACGGTATCGTAGATAAGGACGGCAAACCGCTGGCTATCGACTTCGTGTATTACAGCGGCCGGGCCGAACTGCCTTTGTATGCGGAAGCAACTCAGGCTGATGCGAAGAAGATCGGTATCAAGGTCAATATGAAAAATGTTGATTATAATGTGCTTGATCCGATGCGCCAGCGCGGTGAGTTCGATTTATGCATTTCCAATATCCTGACTGCTAACAGCGGCGACCCGGAAGTATATTTGAACTGGTACTGGAAAACTAATGTCAATGGCAGTCAGCCCCAAAACTCTACCGGTTACAGCAATCCTGAATATGATGCGCTCAGCGACAGGCTGGCTGTCGAATTCGACCCGGCTAAACGCCGTGAGCTGATGATAGCTATGCAGCAGATCCTGCTGAACGATGCGGCTGCCTTGTATTTCGGTTATCCTAAAACTAATATGGTCAGCAATACTTCCATTCAAAACGCAGATATCAAACCTGCTGATTATTACTGGCTGACTAAGGATATTAAGCCTGCTCAGAAATAATCAGCGGGAAGAAGGGACACTGTAATGCTTTTAAAAGTTACAGATTTGGACATCAGCTACGGCAGTAAAGCCACAGTAGCCGGTGCCAATATCGAATTGGAAAAAGGCGAGATCTTATCTATCGTCGGTGAAAGCGGCAGCGGCAAAACTACCGTTATCCGTGCGATCATGGGCTGCCTGCCCGGTAATGGCCGTGTCAGCGGCGGCGGGATCATGTTTGACGGCAAAGACTTGCTTGCAAATACGCCGCAGCAGTGGCGCGAGATGTGCGGTACGGAAATTTCCATGATTTTTCAGGACAGCGGCAATATGATCAATCCTATCAGAAGGATCGGCGAGCAGTTTATTGCGTACATACTGACCCATGCACCGCAGACTTCCAAACAGGAGGCCTATCAAACGGCGGTAAAAATGCTGGCAGACGTGCGCCTGCCGAATCCTGATGTTGTGATGCGCAGTTATCCGTTTGAATTATCGGGCGGTATGCGTCAGCGCGTCGGCATCGCTATGGCGATGACCTTCAGTCCCAAGCTGCTTTTAGCCGACGAGCCGACCAGTGCGCTGGATGTTACGACCCAGGCGCAGATCATCAGGCAGATCGTTGACGTGCGCAACGAATATAATGCCGCTGTGATCATCGTGACGCATAATCTGGGCGTAGCGTCGTATATGTCGAATAAGATTATAGTCATGCAGAACGGCAGGGTGGTTGAAAGCGGCCCTCGTGAAAAGATCATCGGTGATCCGCAGCATGAATATACTAAGGAACTGCTGGCTGCGGTTCCTGTTGTGGGAGGTAAGCGTTATTATGCCTGAAAACGTAAGATTACACCCGCATGAAAATTGCAATTGTGCCCATGACGGTGTTGCAGCACCGGCGGAAGTAATTATGGAAATTAAAAATCTGACTAAAAAATTCCCGGTTGACGGAGGGCAAGTACTGACAGCCTGTGATAATGTCAGCCTGCGTGCTTATAAAGGTCAGACGCTGGGGATCATTGGCGAAAGCGGCTGCGGCAAAAGTACTCTGGTCAGAACGATCCTGCAGATCCATCCGGCTACCGCAGGTGAGGTAATTTTTAATGATCAGGATATTCTGAAATTGAAAGGCGAGGCTTTGCGGCAGAATCGCCGTAATCTGCAAATGGTCTTTCAGGATCCCTCGGCTGCCTTTAATCCCAAGATGCGCGTCAAGGATATTTTGTGTGAACCTTTGCTCAATTTTGGTCTGCTGAAAAAATCCGAGATTGATGCCAAAGCAGCTGAACTTTTACAAATGGTAGAGCTGCCTGCGGAGTTCAAGGGCAGGTATCCGCACAGTATGAGCGGCGGCCAGCGTCAGCGTTTGGGCATCGCCCGTGCACTTTCGCTGGAACCTCAGATCATTGTCTGCGACGAAGCTACTTCTGCTTTGGATGTTTCTGTACAGGAAAAAATCTGTGAGCTGCTGGTGCGTCTGCAGAAGGAAAAAGGTATTACGTATCTTTTCATCTGTCACGATATCGGTCTGGTCGATCTGATGAGCCATCAGGTCGCCGTCATGTATCTTGGGAACGTGGTCGAACGTCTGGAAGGCTGCCGTTTATCGACGGGCAGTGCACATCCGTACACTAAGGCTTTGATCAAGTCGATTTTTAAAGTCGATTTTAAAGCGGGCGAAAAGATCCAGCCTTTAGAAGGCGATATTCCCAGCCCGCTGGACCTGCCGCAGGGCTGTCCGTTTCAAAGCCGCTGCGATTTGTGTCAGGCTGTGTGCCGCGAGGTGAAACCTGAATTGCGTGAGATGCATGAAGGGCATTTTGTGGCCTGTCATTTTGTAAAGTAAAATTTTTTATATTGCAGTAATCTTGCCGGTTACTGCAATATAAACTGGTTATTGTGTGAACGATTGCTTATGTGTCGATATTTTGAAAGAATCAAATAAATACACTTTTGCTAATAAGAATTTTACCAGCGTATGTGTCAGATAAAAATTTACAGGAGTTGATTTATGATGAAAAAATCTTTAGTACTTGCTATGGCCATGGCTTTGGGCGTAACTGCTTCTGCCTATGCCGCCAATCCTTTTTCCGATGTGCCGGCAGGCCATTGGGCTTATGACTCTGTCAACAAACTGGCGGCAGCCGGTATCGTTGACGGTTATGGCAACGGCACCTTCGGTGGTGATCGCCTGATGACCCGTTATGAAATGGCGCAGATCGTGGCCAAAGCTATGGCTAAAGGCGCGAATGTAGACCGTCTGGCGGCAGAATTTGCCGATGAACTGGACAGCCTGGGTGTGCGTGTGGCCGCTTTGGAGAAAAAAGCTGATAATGTGAAGATTACCGGTAATATCCGCGCTCATTATGCTGATTATAAAAAAGGTGCTAAAGATCGCAATGGTAGCTATGGTGCCAAGCTGCGTACACGTTTATTTATAAACGGCCAAATTAATGATAATTGGTCTTATACCGGGCGTATCCAGAATATCCAAAATTTCAGAAATGACAGCGGTGATGAAAAAACTGATTTTAACTGGGCTTTTGTGCAGGGAAAAGTTGGTGCTGTCGATATAAGAGCCGGCCGTACCTGGATCTATCTTGGTGATGGTAATATCTATGATGAAACTTTCGACGGTATCGTTGCTTCTTTTGGTAAGGATGTGAAGCTGGAGGCTGTTTATGGTAAGCCTACTAATAGTCTGGGCTGGGATTACGATAAAGTTTATGGTGCATCCTTGAGTGGGAAAACCGGAGCTTTGGGATTGGGAGCAGGTTATTATAAGTTTGATGCTGCAAACAGTGCCACCGCTGCAGGCGTGGCTAAAGACGACAATGAGATCTGGCAGGCTAATGCCAGCTATGGCTTTGGTAAAGCTTCGGTTGGAGCAATGTATCTGCACAGTGATCTTGATGGTGAACGGGGCGGCGATGGCTGGGTAGGCTCTTTAAACTATGGCGGTGCCAAAGGGGCTAAAGTTGGCAGTTTTGGCTTGAATGCTCAATATTACAGTTTGCCCGCAGGGACGGTAGTAGCTCATACAATGAACGGCGAATATCAATATAGCTGGGGCAAGAACGGCGATGATAATAAGGGCATCAAAGGATATAAAATAGGTGCTTATTATACCGTAGCCAAGAATATGGTTGCTGGCGTTGAATATTATGATTTAAAGGATAAAATCGACGATAATAAATACAAAACACTTTGGTCGCAAATGATCATTACTTTCTAAAAACGCAATTTTAGTCTTACAGGCTGTTTCCATTGATTATGGGAGCAGCTTGTATTTTTTAAAAAAATTTTAAAAAAACTATATATGAATATTTGCTCATATGTTATAATAAGACAACGGTAAAAATAAGGAGGCTGAAAAATGACTAAATCACAGCATGATTCAGAGAATTTACAGAAGCATAGCGATACAGATAGCTGCGGCTGCGGCCACGATCACGGACATGAGCATTATCATGCACACGACGGACATGAACACGGACATGGTGAAGATAGCTGCGGCTGCGGTCACAGCCATGGACATGAGGAAGCTAAAGACGAATGTGGCTGCGGCCACGAACATCATCACGAACACGACAGACATGAACACGGACATGATGAAGATAGTTGTGGCTGCGGGCACGAGCATCATCATGAACACGGCGGACATGAACATCATGTTCCGGGGCATCCTGATGATTGTCAGTGTGAGCGGTGCCATCCGCATGAGGAATACTGCGATGTCTGCGGCGAAAGTCTGGAAAATTGTACCTGCCGGATGCCGGATGCTGATTGCGTCAAACGGGTCTATACTTTAAAAAATCTGGGCTGCGCCAACTGTGCGGCCAAAATGGAATATAAGATCAAAGAGCTGCCGGGTGTGGAATATGCCGCGGTCAGTTTTGTGACGAAACAGCTGCGTTTGTCGGCCAAAGATCATGAGGCGCTGCTGCCGGCTATCCGTGAGATCTGTACTGCCATAGAATCGGATGTAGAAGTAGTGCCGCGCAGCGGGACGATGCCCTTTAATTTTGAAAGTAAGGTCTATTTGCTGGAAGATCTTGGCTGCGCCAATTGTGCCGCTAAAATGGAAAAAGCAATCAACGAACTGCCGGGCGTTTCGGCGGCGACGATAACCTATGCTACGAAGCAGCTGCGTTTGACGGCTAAGGATCACGCCCAACTGCTGCCGCAGGTGCAGGCGATCTGCAGTAAGATCGAAGCGGGCGTTAAGGTTGTAGAACGTGTGGGTAAGCCTGTTTTAGCCGAGTCGATCAACCAGCGTAAAAAAAGCGGCGGTATCCTTTCGATGTCGGATGAACAGCGTTCGCTGGCAGAAATAGTGCTGGGCGGTATTTTGTTTATTATCAGTGAGATCACCGGTATCGTGCCGGAAGCTTATCATGTTTACTGCCTTGTTGCTGCCTATATCCTTTTGGGCGGCAGGATCGTTTTAACGGCTGTCAGAAATATTGCCAAAGGCCAGGTCTTTGATGAAAACTTTCTGATGACAGTGGCTACTTTAGGCGCTTTTGCTATCCGGCAATATGAGGAAGCTGTCGGGGTAATGCTGTTTTACCGTGTTGGTGAATATTTTGAGCACCGGGCTGTGGAAAAGAGCCGCGGCCAGATCATGGAAGCTGTCGATATGCGCCCGGAAGTCGTGAATCTGCTGATTGGTGAGGAGGTGCGCGTTATCCCGGCGGAGGAAGCTAATGTCGGCGATATTCTGCTGGTGCGTGCAGGCGACCGTATTCCTTTGGATGGCGTCGTTATCGAAGGTGAGAGCCTGCTTGACACTTCGCCTGTGACCGGCGAGCCGGTACCGGTGAAGCGCGGCTTTGGCGACGAGGTAGTTTCCGGCTGCGTCAATACTTCGGGTATGCTGAAGATCAGGGTCGAGAAGGTTTTAGCGGAATCCATGGTCACAAAAATTCTGGATTCTGTAGAAAATGCCGCGGCCAGCAAACCACAGCTGGATAGGTTCATAACGCGTTTTGCCCGTATCTATACTCCGTTTGTTGTTGCTGTGGCAGTTTTGACCGCTGTGCTACCGGGTTTACTGACCGGAAACTGGGAATACTGGATCTATACAGCTTTGACCTTCCTGGTTATCAGCTGTCCCTGTGCTCTGGTACTGAGCGTGCCGCTGGCCTTTTTCTCCGGTATCGGCGCCGGATCTAAGTATGGTATTCTTTTTAAGGGCGGCGTTACGATGGAAGCCCTGAAAAATGTTAAAGCCGTGGTCATGGATAAAACAGGGACTGTGACTAAAGGTAATTTCGTTGTGCAAAAGCTGGTCCCTGTCCGGGGCGTTGATGCAGATGAGCTGCTGCGGCTTTGCGCTTCTGCCGAGCTTATTTCCAGTCATCCGATAGCAACCAGTATCGTCAATGCTGCCAAAGCACGTGAGCTGAAGCTTGAGCGACCACATACTTTTGAAGAAATTGCCGGAGAAGGTTTAGTTGCTGCTGCTGCTGACGGGAAAATTTTGTGCGGCAATAAAAAACTGCTGCAGCGGTTCGATATCGATTTTTCGGCCCGTGAAGAAGGCAATTATGGCACAGAGGTACTGGTTGCCAGGGGCGGCAGGTATTTGGGGCAGATTATCATTGACGATACGCTTAAAGAAGATGCTGTAGCTGCCGTTGCCGCACTCAAAAAGATGCAGCTGACGACGGCGATGCTGACGGGCGACGCTGAAGCAAGCGCTCAGGCTGTGGCTAAGGCGGCAGGTATCGATGAAGTAAGAGCAAAGCTGCTGCCGCAGGATAAACTGAACGAGCTGGTCCGGCTGCGCAAACAGTATGGCGGCGTGATGTTTGTTGGCGACGGTATCAATGACGCTCCCGTTCTGGCAGGCGCTGATGTTGGCGCGGCTATGGGCAGCGGCGCTGATGCGGCTATCGAGGCTGCGGATGTAGTGTTTATGAATTCGGAGATGCGGTCTATTCCTCAGGCTATTGCCATAGCGAAGGAAACTACCAGGATCGCCTGGCAGAATGTATTTTTTGCTTTGGTGATCAAGATTATCATTATGGCGGCAGGCCTTGCCGGGTTTGCTTCCATGTGGGCGGCGGTTTTTGCCGATACAGGCGTTTCCGTGCTCTGCGTTTTAAACTCCATTCGTATTCTATATAAAAAAGTATAAAGTCAGTAAGCCTTTGATGATCATTGTTTTATTGGATTCCTGTTTTCTATTGTGAGGGATTAAAATAATGGGAGATGAAGATTTTGAAAAAGAATATTGCAGTATTATTTTTTATGATAGTAGTAAGTTTGTCTGTGCTTGCTTGTGGTGGGCAAACTGCAAAAACGGGAGAAAAGGTATTGCGGGTGGGGACCGACCCGAATTTTCCGCCGTTTGAATATTATGTGGAACGCGTTCAGTCGCATACAGGCTTCGATATAGATATGGTCAATGATCTTGGTCGAAGAATGGGCTATGAGCGGGTGGAATTTATTAATATGCCTTTTGATAAATTGCTGGAAGGTTTGTCACAGAAGCGATATGATGTTGTTGCAGCAGGTCTTTCGATAACAGAAAAAAGGCAGCAAAAATATGCTTTTTCGGAACCTTATGTACAGAGCCGATTTGCTTTGATGGCTTGCAGAGGTGCTGGAAGGAGCAGTATGGACAGAAAATCTATCGGGGTGGAAGCTCAAAGTTCAGCGGAACAGGTTGCTGCTGGTTATGCCGGAGTCCAAGTCAAAGGCTTCGAAAATAATGGAGCTGCCTTGCAGGCCCTGCTTGATAAGAGATGTGATTATCTTCTGGCTGATGAATTTACCTGCTCTTTTTATATCGCCAACGGGTATGGTGAGAAGGTGGAAATATTAGAAAAAGTGGGACCGGAAGATAAAATTGGTCTGGCTTTACGCAAAGATGATGCTGAATTATTACAGAAAATCAATATAGCGTTAAAGGAACATAAAAAAAGCGGCGTTTACAACAATTTATTACGTTTTTATTTTGGGATCCATCAATAATCGTTACTGTAAAATTAGCAGACAGCAATCTGTCTGCTAATTTTTTCTATGGCAAGCATGAAAAATAACCGCTGTTATTAAAATATTGTGAATCTATAATAATACATAAATTAGGGTTGACAAAATGAGTTAGCGGTAGTAAACTTTTAAGAGGTTAGCGAGAGCTAACTTTTTAAAAACGGGGTAGTTAGCGATGACTAATGCAAGGGGGTAAAAGTATGATGACATTAAAAGAAGTTCCTATCGGTTCTACTGTAACGATCAAAAAAGTTTGCGCTGCAGGATCTTTGAAACGCAGGATCGTTGATATGGGTTTGACAAAGGGAACGCCTGTGACTGTTAGAAGAGTTGCGCCATTGGGCGATCCTTTGGAAGTGACTGTGCGCAGCTATGAGCTTTCACTGCGGAAAGCAGATGCTCAGAATATTTTAGTAGAATGATTTTTGATTTAAAGTGAGTGAGAGCTGATTTGAGGAGGAACGATTTTGAGCAGGACATTAGCATTAGTTGGTAATCCCAACAGTGGGAAAACTACATTGTTTAATAATCTTACAGGCAGTAAACAGTATGTTGGTAACTGGCCTGGTGTAACGGTTGAACGTAAGGGCGGCAAACTCAAAAAGCACGAAGGCTTTGAAGTTATGGATCTGCCCGGTATTTATTCTTTATCTCCGTATTCTCCGGAGGAAGTAATAACCCGTAATTATCTTTTAGAGGAAAATCCTGATGTTATTATTAATATAGTTGACGGGTCTAATTTGGAGCGGAATCTGTATTTAACGATGCAGCTTTTGGAAATGGGCTGCAAGGTCGTAGTTGCGCTCAATATGATGGATCTTGTCAGAGCGAATGGCGATGTTTTGGATACGGAGCTGCTTGCCAAAGAGTTGGGCTGCCCTGTAGTGCCGATCACCGCTACCAGCGGCGAAGGTGTGCAGCAGCTCGTTAGCAGGGCCGTTCGGATCGCGCAGGCGCAATGTGATCTCAAAGATCCTAACGCTTTCCCTGAAGAAGTAGAACGTGTCCTGCAGGAGATCGGTGAAATGGTAGCGCCGCTGCCGCAGGTTGAACGCCGCTGGCAGCTGGTCAAGGTTTTTGAACGCGACGGACAGCTGCTGGAAAAGTTAAAGTTGTCTCAGGGCGTGCTTGATAAACTGGAAGTATTGATCACCCGTTTTGAGCAGCAGGCTGATGACGACGCGGCAAGTATCATTGCTGCCGGACGGTATCAGAAGATCGATGCTATGCTGCGCAGCTGCTATAAAAGCGCGAATGTTGATTATTCAAAGACTGTTTCAGAAAAAATCGACCGGGTCGTAACTAATCGCATTTTGGGACTGCCGATCTTTTTGGGGATCATGTGGGCTGTCTATTATATTTGCATCCAGACCCTGGGTGATGAAACTATTGGCTGGATGGAAGGCCTGTTTGAAGGCATCAGCGAATATGTTGGAACTTTGCTGGAGGCGGCAGGTGCGTCCGAAGTCATGTCGGGTCTTGTGCTTGACGGCATTATCGGCGGTGTTGGTGCGGTACTTGGCTTTGTCCCGCAGATCTGTTTGCTGTTCTTGTTCCTGTCGTTTTTGGAAGACTGCGGCTATATGGCGCGCGTAGCTTTTATTATGGACCGTATTTTCAGGCAGTTCGGGTTGTCCGGCAAGTCATTCATTCCGATGCTGATCGGTACCGGCTGCAGTGTTCCCGGTATCATGGCTGCCCGTACTATTGAAAATGAGCGTGACCGCAAGCTGACGATCATGCTGACGCCTTTTATTCCCTGTAATGCCAAGCTGCCTGTATTTGCTTTATTTGCAGCGGCCTTTTTCCCCGAACAGTCCTGGGTCGGCCCTTCGATGTATCTCTGGGGTATAGTGATGGTAGTTGTTTCTGGTATTTTTTTGAAAAAGACTAAGGCCTTTGCTGGTGAACCGGCAAATTTTGTCATGGAATTACCTGCTTATCACTGGCCGCGTGTCAAAGATATTCTTATTCATACCTGGGAACGTGCCCGCGGCTTTATTGTTAAGGCCGGTACGATAATTTTCCTGGCCTCAGGCCTGGTATGGGTCCTGCAGTCGTTTGATTTTTCTTTTGAAATGGTAGAAGCGCAGGATAGTATGATGGCTGTGATCGGTCATTATCTGGCCCCGGTGTTTGCGCCGCTTGGTTTTGACAGCTGGCAGACAGCTTTTGCGGCTATTACTGGTTTCCTGGCTAAAGAGGTGGTTGTTTCCACTTTTGGTGTTTTGGCTGGTGTTGCTGAAGCAACTGAAGAAGATCCGACCTTGATCACTACTATTCAGAGCATGTTTACGCCTGCCAGCGCGTATGCCTTTATGATTTTCACTTTGCTGGCATCTCCGTGTTTTGCTGCTATTGGTGCTATCAGGCGCGAAATGGGCAGCTGGCACTGGACTTTCTTTGCCCTCCTATATCAAACAGGCCTGGCATATTGCATGGCATTGCTGATATACCAGATCGGCAGCAGGATGTAATAACTGTGCTGTAGTTTGATGTTTACTTTAAAAAACGCAGGCGATGCTGCCTGCGTTTTTTATTTTTTGCAGATATTTCACAATCGCCGCAGCCGCAGCAGGCATGGGGAGTTCGGGCCTAAGAGCGCTTTGTTTTTATACAAAAATCTTTGTAGTGGATTGTATTTTTACGTTTATTGTGGGAAAATATTAACTATTGATTGAGAAAAAGGTTTTGATACAGGGAATAGTTTTGTAAGGGGAGTAGGCTTGTGGAACCGATAAAACGACAAAAGAAAGAGACCGATCCAATATACACAGTCATGCTGATTCCGCACAAAGGGCGTGAACCCAGAAGTATTCATTTTCGCGTCAGTTTCTTAAAGAAACTGGGCGTTGTCTGCGGTATCGTTTGTCTGATTGGCGCCGGGGTTGTGCTGAAATCGTCGCACACTGTTTACAAAGCGCAGCAGAATGAACAGGAATTGCTGTCCTACAGAAGCGAAAAAGCTGTTCAGGAAGAGAAAATAGGTAAGCTGCTGCAGGAAAATGAAGCTATCGAAAAAGAAATGGCTGAGATTTCCAAGCTGGAAGAAGCAGTGCGGTGGGAGTTGGGAGAAAGCGGCGTCCAGCCGTCCCGTTCCGGTATCGACCGCAGCCAGTATCTGGGGCAGGGCGGACCGCAGTCGGCTAAGGTAGAGGCTGTTGATGTTTATGCTGCACAGAACAAAGTGCTGCAGGAAAAGGTCAAAGACAGAAAAGCGACCCTCAGTGATCTGCTGGGCAGATTACGCGAGCTGAATCAGCGTAAGGCGGCGATGCCGACGCTTTGGCCTACGAGTGGTGGTACGATCACTTCGTATTTTGGCGGCCGCAGCGATCCTTTTGGGAACAGGTCTTATGATTGGCATCCCGGTCTTGATATTGCCAACGATTATGGCGCTCCGGTCTATGCCAGCGCGTCCGGGACTATCGAAGAGGCCGGTTGGGTCTCAGGCTATGGCCGTTATGTAAGGATACAGCATGGCTATGGCTATGAAACTGCTTATGGGCATATGAGTGAGATCGCTGTCCGGTCAGGACAAAGCGTTACTAAAGGCGAAATCATCGGTTATGTTGGCAGTACTGGGTACAGTACTGGTCCGCATGTGCATTTTGAGGTACTGGTGAACGGACAGGTGACTGATCCGCTGGAATTAGTAAGATAATAAAAGGAGAAGGCCATGTTTGGAAAAAATAAAAAAGATGTAGTTGCAGTCAGTACTTTACCTTTGGAAGAGTTTGAATTTCTGCTCGGGAAGAATTCCATTTTATGCGGTAATTTGCAGACGAAGGGCGCGTCCCGTATCGATGGTAACTTTAAAGGGATTATCGTTTCGGAAAACGATGTCCTGATAGGTACGAGCGGCATGATAGAAGCAAATATTTTTGGGGAAAATGTTACGGTGGCCGGGCACGTCAACGGCAATATCGTGGCGCGCGGGACTTTAGAGATCCTGGCCTCCGGTGTTCTGAACGGAGATGTCAAAGCGGGTAATCTGGTGGTAGAGACCGGCGCCGTTCTGCGTGGCAATATTGGCGGTATTGAAGGCATCGAGAATCCGGAGCTGCCGCAGGCCCCTGTTACTGAAGAAAAATAAAATGCTGCCCCTGATATCTGCTGTAGATTTAGAAGAAATACTTGACACTGTAAGCTGCAATTGATAATATTGTAGTTGTCTAAATTTATATTTTAATGACGATGAACGGAAGTAGTAAAAGTACGGAGTTTACAGAGAGGATATGCCCGGCTGCAACATATCCAGCTTTATGGCTTTGAAGTCGTCCGCGAGTCGGTGAACTGAACAGAAGTAGGTTCATCCGTAGGCGCACGTTACGCGTTTCAAGTGTCCGGATCGGTTTTTGGCTTTAGATCTGGGAAAATAGGTGGTACCGCGGAATTTTTCGTCCTGTTCTTAATATGGAACAGGACGTTATTTATTTTTAGGAGGCTGTAAAATGGCAGAAGAACACAATATACCAAAGGTTTATGATCCGGCGTCAGTCGAGAAAAAATGGTATAAATATTGGGAAGAGCATCGTTATTTCCATGCTGAAGTAGAAGCTGACAAAAAGCCGTTCAGCATCGTGATCCCGCCGCCGAATATTACCGGTCAGCTGCATATGGGCCATGCGCTGGATAATACGCTGCAGGATATTTTGATCCGCTGGCATAGAATGATGGGCGATAATACTTTGTGGATGCCCGGTTATGACCATGCTGGTCTGGCTACGCAGATCAAGGTAGAGGAAGTTTTGAAAAAAGAAGAAGGCAAGACCAGGTATGATCTGGGCCGTGAGGAATTTATCAAACGCGTCTGGGAATGGAAGGACAAGTACGGCGACCGTATCATTGAGCAGCTGAAAAGCCTGGGTGTTTCCTGTGATTGGGAGCGCAAACGCTTTACGATGGACGAAGGCTGTTCACAGGCAGTGCGCGAGGTTTTTGTTTCTTTGTATGAAAAAGGACTGATCTACCAGGGCAGCCGTATCACTAACTGGTGTGTCAACTGCAATACCGCTTTAAGTGATATTGAGGTGGAACATGAAGATGATGCCGGCAATCTGTGGTATGTCCGTTATCCTGTTGTGGGTGAAGCTGATACCTATCTGACTATTGCCACTACCCGTCCTGAGACGATGCTGGGCGATACTGCCGTCGCGGTAAATCCTGAAGATCCGCGTTATGGGCATCTGGTCGGCAAAATGCTGCAGCTGCCGCTGACTGACCGTCAGATCCCTATCATTGCTGACAGCTATGTTGACCTGGAATTTGGTACCGGTGCTGTTAAGATCACGCCTGCTCATGACCCTAACGATTTTGAAATGGGGATGCGCCATAATCTGGAGAGCATCGTCGTTATCGGCATGGATGGGAATATGACTGAAGAAGCCGGGAAGTTTGCAGGACAGGAGCGGTATGAATGCCGCCGCAATCTGGTCAGCGAGCTGCAGGAAAAAGGCTATTTGGTAAAGATCGAAGAGCATAATCATGCTGTTGGGCATTGCCAGCGCTGCCGCAGCGTCATAGAGCCGTTGGTTTCCAAACAGTGGTTTGTGAAGATGGAGCCTTTGGTAAAGGCTGCTGTGGATTGCGTTGAGGATGGCAGGACGCAGTTTGTGCCTGAGCGTTTTACGAAAACCTATACCGGTTGGATGGAAAATATCCGTGATTGGTGTATTTCCCGCCAGATCTGGTGGGGACATCGGATCCCTGTATGGTATTGTGATGATTGCGGCGAGGTTATTGCGTCGCGTGTCGATATCGATAAATGTCCGAAATGCGGCGGCGCCGTGCATCAGGATGAAGATGCGCTGGACACGTGGTTCAGTTCGGCTTTATGGCCGTTTTCCACGATGGGCTGGCCTGAAAAAACGCCGCTGCTGAAGCAGTTTTATCCCACCAGTGTTTTGGTGACCGGTTATGACATCATCTTCTTCTGGGTAGCGCGGATGCTGATCATGGGCATGGAATTTATGAAGGATATTCCTTTTGATAAGGTCTTTATTCATGGTCTGGTGCGTGACAGTCAGGGACGTAAGATGAGTAAATCGCTGGGCAATGGTATCGATCCGCTGGAAGTTATCGAAAAGTATGGTGCTGACACTTTGCGCTTTATGCTGATCACAGGCAATACACCCGGTAATGATATGCGTTTTTACTGGGAACGTGTGGAAGCGACACGTAATTTCGCCAATAAGATCTGGAATGCGTCGCGCTTTGCGCTGATGAATATGGAAGGCTATGATGCCGGTGCCAAACAGGCTCCCTATACGCTTGCTGATCAGTGGATACTTTCACGGCTGCAGCATACGGCTAAGGATGTTACCGAACTTTTGGGACGGTTTGAACTGGGCGAAGCAGGCCGCCTTATTTATGATTTTATCTGGAGCGAGGTTTGTGACTGGTATATTGAACTGGCGAAACCGCGTCTTTATAATAAAGAGGACGCAGAGGCCAGAGCTACGGCGCAGCATGTGCTGGCAGAGGTGCTGACTTCGGCCATGAAATTACTGCATCCGTATATGCCGTTTATTACCGAAGAGATCTATCAGTGCCTGCCGCATGAAGGCGACAGCATCATGATCGCGCCCTGGCCTGTTGCTGACGAGTCTTTGATCGATGATAAGGCGGAAGCAGGGATGACGGCCATTATGGAAAGCATCAAGGCTATCCGGAATATGCGGGCAGAGGTCAACGCGGCGCCCGGTAAAAAGGTGCCGGCGATTTTGCTGGTAAATGCCGAGCTGCGCGAGGTCGTAGAGGCTAATAAGAGTTATATCAGGCTGATGGGCAGTATCGATGAGCTCACGATCGCTGATATTGGTGCTGATAAGCCTGAAAACGCCATGGCTGCCGTTATTGTCGGTATCGAGGTATATTTACCTCTGGCCGGGTTGATCGATGTAGAAAAAGAGACTCAGCGTCTTAATAAAGAACTGGAAAATATGGATAAGGAAATCAAACGTGTTACCGGGAAGCTGAATAATGCAGGCTTTTTAGCGAAGGCTCCGGCTGACGTAGTTGAAAAGGAAAAAGCTAAAGCAGAGGAACTGAGCGGCAAAATGGAAGCTGTAAAAGAACGTCTGGCTTATTTGGCGACTTTAAAGTAACAGCCGAAGCGGCGCGGATACTCCGCGCCGCTTTTTGTGTGTTGATCATTGGAGGTTAATATGAATTATCAGGAAAGTCTGGCCTATCTGGACAGCTTGGGCAAATTTGGTATTCGTTTGGGTATGGAGCGTATTGAAGGATTACTGCGGGAGTTAGGCAATCCGGAACAGCAGATAAAAACGATCCATGTAACAGGAACAAATGGCAAAGGGTCCGTCAGCAGTATGATCACTAATATTTTACTGGCGGCCAATTTAAAAACAGGTAAGTTCACTTCGCCGCATTTGGTCAAATATAACGAACGGATCACTATTAACGGGCAGGACATCGACGATGACAGCTTTGCAGATTTGCTGACTATTGTTAAAACGGCGGCAGACAGCGTAGTAGCAAAGGGAGTTTGTGAGCAGCCAACACAGTTTGAGGTTTTGACTGCTGCTGCTTTTTTATATTTTGCTTTGGAAAATGTTGATTACGCAGTAATTGAAGTGGGGATGGGCGGACTTTGGGATTCGACAAATGTTATCACTCCGATAGTTTCGGTTATTACCAACGTCAGCCTGGACCATACTGACCGCTGCGGAAAAACTGTGGAGCGTATCGCGATGCAGAAAGCCGGCATTATTAAGGAAAACGTGCCGGTAGTGACTGCGGCAGAAGGTGACGACGCGCTGGGACCGATCAAAGCCGTTACGATGTTCAAGCAGGCCAAGCTGTATATTTATGGCCGTGCTTTTTGGGGTACGGAAGTGGAAAGCTCGATGGAGGGACAGACTTTTACCCTGCATGCCGGCGAGTATTACAGCTCTGATTACAGCATCAGACTGCCGGGAGAACATCAAATCGCGAATACGTCCGTAGCTATAGTAGCGGCTAAACTGGTCTCCAAGCAGGATGACAGGATCAACGAGCTGGCTTTGCATATAGGCGTTGCCAACACTGTCTGGCCGGGAAGATTGGAGCGGATCGCTCAAGCGCCTGATGTGATTTTAGACGGCGCGCATAATCCGGCCGGAGCGGAGGCCCTGAGAAAGGCCCTGGATAAGTATTATCCTGAGGCCAAAAGGATCTTTGTTTTGGGAATGATGGGTGACAAAGATATGACAGGAGTTATAAGCAGACTGATCAGACCTATGGACATCGTCTATACAGTAAAAGCTGACGACGGAGCCAGGGCTGCTGCTGCTGAAGAGCTGGCAGGACTTGTGGGAGTGCAGGCTTTAGCTATGAGCAGGCTGGCGGATGCGTATGAAGCGGCCGTAAGCAGGGCTGATTCCGACAGCGTCGTGTGTATCTGTGGTTCTCTTTATTTAGTAGGTAATTTTAAGAATCTGCTCCTGAACGTGAAAGCAGGGTGTCATTGATGGCTGCTGCGGCTGAAAAATATGCCCATCTGGAAAAATATGTGTATTGGCTGTTATTGTTTACGATAGCGGTCATTCCTTTGCAGCAGGAGGTGACGGCGGCGCTGGTTGCGGTTACAGGTGTCTGTGGCCTGGCTGTTGCGTTTTTGCGGCGTCATGTTCCGAGGCAGCCTGTTTTGCCGCGGGCAGTGCAGCTTTTGCTGTGGCTGCTGTTACTGCTTGGCTATTGGTCGCTGCACAATTCGGCTGATGAGGCGTTGTCTACCTACAATTTTATTTATGTTGTGGGACAGTATACTGTGCTGGTGTGGCTGCTGCTGCACTATGGTTCGGGACCCGACCGGGACGGTGCGTCGGTGCTGGATTGGCGGCAGTGGCAGAGCTGGCCCCGGCCTCTGCAGATACTAAGCGTTTTTTTAGGGATGTCGCTGTTGGTTTCCGGTTATGGTATTGTGCAGCATTTTACCGGCGTTGTGCCGACTGAGGCCTGGGTCGATAATGACGCTTTTCCTGAATTGAAAACACGGGTTATTTCTACTTTGGTCAATCCTAATATTTTAGGCGGATATTTGGTACTGGTCATTTCTGTGGCGACAGGGCTGCTGAGCACCAGCCGGGAAAAATCGTGGCGGCTGGTGCTGGGCGTCTGCGTTTTGGCAGCTGGTCTGTGTTTGCTTTATACATATTCCAGAGGTAATTGGGTCGCTTTAGCTGCGGCGCTGGTGTTGTTTTGCCTATGCTTCTGCCGGCGGGCGTTGTTACCGCTGTTGGGCGTCGGTATGCTGGGGATCTGGTTTGCCGGCGGCGCTGTCTGGCACAGGCTGATTTCTATTTTTGGTACCGAGGATACTTCTGTTGCTTTAAGGTTTGCCTATCTTGAAAGTACTTTATTTATTATCGAAGAACACCCGTGGGGCGTTGGCTGGTACGGATATCAGTTTATTTATCCGGAATATGATTTTTATCTTAATAATCCCAATGTGATCATGTACCATTGCCATAATTTGTTGCTGAATATCACAGCAGAGCTTGGCTGGCAGGGATTGATAGTATTTTTGCTTTTGTGGGGCTGCGTTATCTGGAAAGCTGTTGAACTGGCGCGCTCTGGCAAACGTGAGTGGCTGCAGGGGTTCGGCCGGGGATATTTGATGGCGGCAGCAGGTATTTTGGTAGGCGGGCTTACCGATCACGTTTATTTTAATATGCAGATGGGCCTGTTGTTTTGGCTCTTTGCAATTTTAATAATGGTATGTTCAGAATTTAACAAAAAATTAACAGAAACATAACCATAAGGAGAAGAATTAGATTTAGCTTTACAGGAAAAACTTGGCAAGTTAAAATAAAATCAGAGAAATATGGAATCGTAGGGGGAGCAGTATGGATTTAAGGGATGTGCAAAAACTTTTGGATGCTAAAATCTGCGCGGGCGGAGAATATCTGGACCGGCAGGTTGAAACCTGCTGCGGGTCGGATCTTATGAGCGATGTTTTAGCCTTTACAAAATGTAAAACTTTGCTTTGTACGGGGCTTTCTAATATGCAGGTGATACGAACTGCTGATATGACCGATTTGTGCGGTGTTATTCTGGTGCGGGGAAAACTGCCGGGAGAAGATATGCTGCGCGAAGCGGCAAAAAATAAACTCCCGATCATGTCGACCGACTATACGTTGTTTGAGGCCTGCGGCATTCTTTACAGCAACGGCTTAAGAGGCTGTTCAAGAAAGGCGGAGAGCAATGAGTGATTCTAAATCGGTAAAAATACATTATGATGTTGCCGGTGATGATTTTGACAGAGC
Organism: uncultured Phascolarctobacterium sp.; assembly: GCF_958349595.1. Lineage (NCBI taxonomy): Bacteria > Bacillati > Bacillota > Negativicutes > Acidaminococcales > Acidaminococcaceae > Phascolarctobacterium > uncultured Phascolarctobacterium sp. The sequence goes on from NZ_CATWDQ010000002.1 coordinate 237,578, forward strand.
AGGGGAAGCTTCCGCCGGTTTGAAGCGGCTGCTGCAGAAAATAGGCGTTCCTGCTGATATTATCAGGCGTATTGCCATTGGAACCTATGAAGCGGAAATGAATGTGATCATTCATGCCGGCGGCGGGCAGGTAGATGCTGAGATTTTCCCGGAAGAAACTGTTGTCTGCATTGCGGATCAGGGGCCTGGGATTCCTGACATCAAACTGGCGATGCAGGAAGGTTGGTCCACAGCTCCCGATCATGTAAGGCAAATGGGCTTTGGCGCCGGGATGGGCCTGCCGAATATGATAAAATGTTCGGATGATTTTGATATCCAGTCAACAGTTGGTTCCGGTACTAATATCAAGATGAAATTCAGACATATCAGTGAAGACTTATAAGAGAGGTGATACGATGGCTGGGGGATATTTTCATTCCATACGCTTTTTGCGGCCGCAATGCCAGGGCTGCGTAACGTGCGTTAAAGCTTGTCCGACTGAAGCCATTCGTGTCCGCAACGGTAAAGCCGAACTTATTGAAGCGCGTTGTATTGATTGCGGTGAGTGCTTACGGCGTTGTGGTTATCATGCTATTGTAGCAGAGACGGATAAACTGGAAGAAATTGAACAGTTCAAATATAATATTGCATTGCCTCCGCCGTCTTTATACGCGCAGTTTCCGCCGGAAATAAGTGCGGCGGCAATTTGGGAGGGCTTGCATCGGCTGGGGTTTGATGAAATTTTTGATGTAGCAGTAGCTTCAGAATATATTTCTTTGGAAATTGCTGCTTACCTGAAAAATTATAACGGCGGCAGAAAACCTTTGATTTCCTGCACCTGTCCGGCAGTCTTAAGACTGATCCAGGTCAAATTTCCGGAACTCATCAAACAAGTCGTGCCTGTACTGCCGCCGACAGAGGCTGCTGCTATTTATGTAAAAAATGAAGTCATGCAGCGTACCGGTTTGCAGGCAGAAGAAATAGGCGTCTGGTTTATTGCTCCGTGTCCTTCCAAAAATGCTAATATCAGACAATCCGTTGATGTCCTGCATACGCAGATCAACGGCAGCTTAAGCATTTCGGAGATTTACGGAAAATTGCTGAAAATCATGGGCGGCGAAATTCAGCCGGAGCAAAAAGTTACCGCCGGCTCTTCTTATGGCCTGGGCTGGGGCAGCTATGGCGGGGAACTGGCAGCTGCCGGGATCGAGAACGGTCTGGCGGTGAACGGCATCAATGATGTCTATGACGTGCTGGAACAGATTTCACTGAATAAGATGCGCGATGTTGATTATGTAGAATGCTCTGCCTGCAGCGGTGGCTGTATTGGCGGCCCGCTGACTGCTGAAAATAAATTCGTGGCTGAGAAAAATCTGAAATTAAGACTGAGCGCGATGCGCCTGAACGAACCGGAGGAACGTCTGGCAACTATGGCTCAGAGTATGGTCTGCAAGGATTTCCCCCAATCGGCTTCTTATGTAAAAAAATTGATTCCGCGTCCGATGATGCAGCTGGATGACGATATTTTGGAAGCTATGAAGAAATTTGAAAAGATGGAAGAGGTCCTCAGAGCTTTGCCGGGTCTTGACTGTGGCGCCTGTGGGGCGCCAAGCTGTCAATGTCTGGCGGAAGATATCGTGCAGGGCAAAGCTAATGAAATCGATTGCATTTTTAAACTGAGAAGCAGTGTAAAGCGTTTAGCGCATGGAATGCTGGAGCTGGCAAAACAGATACCCATTGCCAGTGAGCCGGATGAAGAGCTGCGGGAGGATGGTGAAAGCGATGCAAGTACGTGAAGTTATGGAAAGCCTGGGGTTGAAGCTGGTGACTAAGGAAGTTCCTGTAGAGGCGGACGTTGTTGGCGGCTATGCTTCTGATCTTTTGAGCAATGTTATGGGACAGGCAGCACCGGGTATGGTCTGGGTGACAATGCAGGGACATCAGAATATAGCGGCAGTTGCGTCTTTGATCGGACTGTCTGCAGTTATAGTGGCTGGCGATGCGCCCATAGAAGAGGATACTTTGAAAAAAGCAGAGCAAAATGATGTTGTGATCTTGGCTACGCCTTTGCCTGCTTACGATGTTATTGGTAAGCTTTACGAGCTTGGTATCAGGAATGTGCAATGAAAACCCTTATCGGAGATTTTCATATCCATACCCTGCTTTCACCCTGTGCCGAGATTGAAATGACGCCGCATCATATAGTGATGCAGGCTGCTGAATATGGCGTGCAGCTGCTGGCGGTCACCGATCATAATGCATCCGCTAATGCTGTGGCCGCAGTTCAGGCCGGGGAACGGTATGGTGTTAAGGTTTTTCCGGGCATGGAGGTTGAATGCAGGGAAGAAGCGCATATAGTGGCGCTGTTTGATAATCTGAAGCAGCTGCGGCGCTGGCAGAAAATAGTTGATTTTTCGATGCGTGGTCTTAAGAATATTCCTGAACGTTTTGGGGCGCAGTTTGTCGTTGATGATGACGATAATTTTGTTGCGGAAGAAGAGCGGATGCTTTTAGGACCGTTGCAGCTTTCCGCTCAGGAAGTAGTGCGGAAAGTAAATGAGATCGGCGGGCTGTGCCTGGCTGCCCACATAGACCGGCCTGCATACAGTTTGCTGATGCAGCTGGGCTTTATTCCTCCTGATATGGGCTTGTTTGGCGTAGAGATAAGCCGCAACAGTTTAGCTGAACTGACGCAGCTTAAGCTGAAAAGACTAGCTAGTGATTTGCCCTATGTTACTAATTCTGACGCGCACAGGATGCTTGAATTTTTAGAAGGGCCTAAAAACCGGATCACGATCGAAGAGGCAACTGTGGCAGAATTAAAACTGGCCCTTGCGGGAAAAGCTGGCCGCAGTTGGCTTCCAGGTTATTTTATTAGTGATCTTAAATATTAGTTACACTAAAAACATAAAGTGTACACTATTTGGTGCTAAATTTGATAAATAGTGTTGATTATATATGTTTTTTTTGCTATAGTAGTATTCGTACATTAAAGTTTAGGGAAATGGAGAGTGTACTATGAATATGGTTGACAAAAGATGCAGTTGCTGCGGCGGAGAAAATCCTGAGAAGGTGCAGATCGATGCTATTCTGGCGAAATATCAGGGAAAAAAAGGATCTTTGATCCCGATTTTGCAGGAAGTACAGGCTCTGTACAATTATTTGCCTAAGGACGCTTTAGAGTACATTGCTTCAAGTACGGGAACGCCTATTGCGCAAATTTACGGTGTTGTTACTTTTTATTCCCAGTTCCATCTTAATCCGCGCGGACGCAATATTATCCGTGTTTGTCAGGGGACTGCCTGCCATGTGCGCGGCGGTAAAGTTATTTTGCAGACTATTGAAAAAGAACTTGGCATCAAGGCCGGACATACTACGGAAGATCTGCGCTTTACCCTGGAAACTGTTGCCTGTATCGGCGCCTGTGGTTTGGCTCCGGTTATGCAGGTCAACGAAGATACTCACGGACGTCTGACTCCGGATAAGCTGGCACCTATTTTGGCTAAATATCAATAATAATCATGCGTGAATTGTCTTTACATATTCTTGATTTAGCGCAGAATTCCATAGAAGCCGGAGCCCGTAACGTAATAATTGAAATAAATGAAAATGAAAATGGTTTTTTTGTTTTTCGTATCAGTGATGATGGACATGGCATGAGCGAAGAATTGCTGCAGAAGATCCGTGATCCTTTTGTGACCACACGTACTACGCGTAAAGTGGGTATGGGTATACCGTTCATGGACATGGTCACGAAACAATGCGGAGGGCATTTGCGGATCCAATCACGTAAAGGTGAAGGCACAGTCGTAGAAGCTGCTTTTGCGAAGGATAATATCGACCGGCCGCCTTTAGGCGATATCGTGTCAAGTATCAAAGTGCTGCTGGTAGGCACTCCGGAGCTGGAATTGCAGTTCATCTATAAAATAGGTGCCGCCGGATTTGAAGTTGATACAAAAACTATCAGGTCGTTCCTTGGAGATGAAGCAGATTTCACAAGACCTGAGGTTTATACGTGGCTTGAGGAATATTTAAAACAGGAAATATCGCGGTTGCGGTGTGAGCAGGAGGTATAAAATGAAAACGTTGGAAGATTTGAAGGCTTTGCGCGAAAAATTGAAAGCGGATATGAAAGTGCGCCAAAACGACGGTACCAAAATAATCATTGGGATGGGCACCTGTGGTATTGCAGCTGGTGCGCGCGAGGTGATGACTGCTATTTTGAATGAACTTGCAGTGCGTAAACTCACTGATGTTCAGGTACAACAGACAGGCTGCATCGGTATGTGTGAAAAAGAAGTCCTGGTAGATGTTGTTCGCCCGGGCGAGCCGCGGATTACTTATGGCAAAGTAAAACCTGAGGACGTGAAAAAGATCATTGCAGAACATGTTGTCAATGGCCGTATTGTCGAAGAGATGGTCGTAGGCAAAATTATGCAGGACTGATTTGATAAGATTTGGAGGGAAAGCATATGCAGCACATTAGAGCACACGTCCTTATTTGCGGAGGTACAGGATGTAAATCTGCCGGTTCCAAGGAAGTACAGCTTGCTTTTAGCCGTGCTATTGAAGCCAAAGGTCTGAGCGATGAAGTAATGGTAGTGGAAACGGGCTGTCATGGATTTTGTGAACATGGCCCGCTGGTTATAGTGTACCCTGAAGGCACATTTTACTGCCGGGTCAAGGCTGAGGATGCGGAAGAAATCGTTGAAAGCCATTTGTTTAAAGGACGCATTGTTGAACGGCTGCTTTACCATGAGCCGCTGACTCATGAAAGTATACCTAATTATTCGGAAATCAATTTTTATAAAAAACAGCACCGGCTGGTTTTAGCAAACTGCGGCGCTATCAACCCTGAACAAATCGAAGAATATATTGCTGTCGGCGGTTATGAAGCTTTGGCTAAAGCCGTAACTACTATGAGTCCGGAAGATGTTATTGAAGAAATCAAAAAGTCCGGACTGCGTGGCCGCGGCGGCGGTGGTTTTCCTACAGGAATGAAATGGCAGTTTGCCAAAGCGTCTGTCAGTGATAAAAAATATGTTATCTGTAACGCTGATGAAGGCGATCCGGGAGCGTTTATGGATAGAAGCGTTTTGGAAGGCGATCCGCATAAGATTTTGGAAGGTATGGCTATCTGCGGTTATGCTATAGGCGCTGATGAAGGCTATATTTATGTACGTGCTGAATATCCGCTGGCTATCAAACGTCTGCGCATAGCGATTGAACAGGCTGAAGCGATGGGCTTGCTGGGCGATAACATTTTTGGTTCCGGCTTCAGCTTTAAACTGCATATTAAAGAAGGCGCCGGCGCTTTCGTCTGTGGTGAGGAAACTGCGTTGATGGCTTCAATAGAAGGCAAACGCGGCATGCCGCGTCCGCGCCCGCCGTTCCCGGCCGTTGCCGGGCTTTGGGGAAAGCCTACCAACATCAATAACGTAGAAACTTTTGGTAATGTAACTTCTATTATTACTAACGGAGCTGACTGGTATGCCGGCTTCGGTACTGAAAAGTCCAAGGGCACCAAAGTATTTGCTCTGACAGGCAAAATAAATAATACCGGTCTGGCTGAAGTTCCTATGGGTATTACGATGCGCGAGATCATTTATGATATCGGCGGCGGGATTACCGGGGGCAAGAAATTTAAAGCGGTGCAGATCGGCGGACCGTCCGGCGGCTGCCTGCCGGAATCGATGCTTGATCTTTCGATTGACTATGATTCTTTGACAGCTGCTGGTGCCATGATGGGGTCCGGCGGTCTGGTAGTTATGGATGAAGATACCTGTATGGTTGACGTAGCGAAATTTTTCCTCAATTTTACTCAGTCGGAATCCTGCGGTAAATGTACTCCCTGCCGCGAAGGTACTAAACGTATGCTGGAAATCCTGACTCGTATCACTGAAGGTCAGGGCAGGGAAGGCGATATAGAGCTTTTGGAAGAGCTGGCCAGAAATATTAAAGAGACGGCTTTATGCGGGCTTGGCCAAACTGCGCCTAATCCTGTGTTGAGCACTTTGAAATATTTCCGACACGAATATGAAGCGCATATCAAAGAGAAGCGCTGTCCTGCCGGTGCCTGTGAGAAACTTGCCAATTACGAGATCACAGATGCATGCAGAGGCTGCGGTTTATGCGCACGCCAGTGCCCAGTTAATGCGATTTCCGGGGAAATTAAAAAGAAACATGTTATTGACGTAACTAAATGTATAAAATGCGGTGCCTGCATGGCGGCTTGTCCGTTCAAGGCCATTACTAAGGGTTAAGGGAGGATTATAATAGATATGGAAATGATTACCTTAACGATCAATGGGCAGACTGTACAGGCCCCTAAAAATGCTACGATTCTTGAAGCGGCACGTTCTGCCGGCATTCATATCCCTACGCTTTGCCATCATCCGGAACTTGCCCCGGAAGGCGCCTGCAGACTGTGTGTCGTAGAAGCGACCGGCGCTCGTACGCTTGTTGCTTCCTGCGTTTATCCGGTTGCGGAAGGCATGGTTGTGAAAACCAATACTGATAAAGTTCGTGCGGCCAGAAGGATGGTTGTGGAGCTGCTGCTGGCCAATCATCCGAAAGACTGCCTGGCCTGTCAGAAGAGCGGCGACTGTGAACTGCAGAAAATAGCTGCCGATCTGGGCCTGCGCAAGATCAGGTTTGAGGGCGGTGCCAGGAAGGCGCATACTATTGATGCCAGCAATCCCTGTCTGGTGCGTGATCAGGAAAAATGTATTTTGTGCGGACGCTGCATACGTGTTTGCCGTGATGTGCAGGGCATGAGCGTTTACAGCTTTGCTGAACGTGGATTTGATACTATCGTCTCGACTGCATTTGAGCAGGATCTCGGCAAAGTAGAGTGTTCTTACTGCGGACAATGCGCGAGTGTTTGTCCGACTGGTGCCATAGTGGAAAAAGACGATACTGAAAAAGTCTGGTCTGCTATCAATGATCCTGATAAGATCGTCATCGTGCAAACTGCACCGGCGGTGCGCGTAGCTTTAGGCGAAGAACTGGATATGGAACCTGGTTCTATCGTTACTGGAAAAATGGTTGCGGCCTTGCGTAATCTTGGCTTCGACAAGATATTTGATACTAATTTCTCGGCCGATCTGACGATTATGGAAGAAGGGCATGAATTCCTTCACCGCCTGACTAATGGCGGCGTCTTGCCGATGATCACTTCCTGCAGTCCGGGCTGGGTCAATATGATCGAGCTTAAATATCCTGACTTATTGCCGCATCTTTCTTCTGCAAAATCTCCTCAGCAGATGTTTGGCGCTATTGCCAAGACTTATTATGCTGAAAAAGCAGGTATCGATCCGGCGAAGATCGTCAGTGTTTCGGTAATGCCCTGTACAGCTAAAAAGGCGGAAGCTGCACGTCCTGAAATGAACGCTTCCGGCTATCGTGATATCGATATTGTGATCACTACCAGAGAACTGGGGCGGATGATCCGCGAAGCCGGACTTGATTTTAAACACTTACCGGAAGACAGCTATGATTCTCCTTTGGGGACAGGCACCGGCGCCGCTGTTATATTTGGCACTACCGGCGGGGTAATGGAAGCCGCTCTGCGTACGGTTGCTGATGTTCTGACAGGTGAGGATCTAAAGGCTGTTGATTATAATGATGTGCGGGGAATGGAACAGACCCGTGAAGCGGAACTTACTATTGCAGGAAACACTGTAAAAATAGCTGTTGTCCATACTCTGGCTTCGGCGCGTAAGATGCTGGAGCGGATCAGAGCTGGAGAGGCAGATTACCAGTTTATTGAGGTAATGGCCTGCCCTGGCGGCTGCATTGGCGGCGGCGGGCAGCCGATCCCTGTTAATGCGGAAATCAGAAAAGCACGCAGGGAAGGGTTGTTTGATTGTGATAGTGCTAATGAGTTACGAAAATCACATGAAAACCCGGAAATTAAAGAGCTTTATGATACTTGGTTAGGTAAACCTCTCGGAGAAAAAGCTCATAGTCTACTGCATACGCACTATTGCCAACAAGTGCGCTGAAAGTGCTAATTTGATACCACAAAACACCCCTTGAGTAGTCTATCTCAAGGGGTGTTTCTTTGTAAATTGTAAAGAAAATGCTTGCCATGTTACAGTTTTACTGGTATCATATGAGATATAGCATTTAAATCCAAAATTGTTAAAAAAGTAAAAAAAGTAGCAATTTTGTCTAAAATTTACTGCTTTTTTTGTGGTATAATGTATTTGGACACAAAAAGTTCAAAAAGAAATCACAATTGAAGTTTTTTTTTGAAGGATTTTTTGTGAGGGCGTCGAAGTAAATTAAAGCAGAACTAAATATCAGGATATGTTTTAGCAGTTGGTAGACAGGAGAACATGGATGTTCGACTGAAAGCTTTGCCTGCTTGACAGTTTGCGATTCAGAGCGTAGCCACTTTGGATGGAAGTAAGCTGGCACTTGGCTATGTTTTGTTTTCGTAAATCAAAACTTCTGAGTGCTCCTTTTTTATGGGTAAAATCTTATTCGGTAAAGAGTAGTTTATGGTTTTATATTTGTTTTTTTACCGACTAAGTGTATTTTTTACTAGTGAGGTTAATAGACCTCATTGGCATTAGCCACAATTTGTTTTATTTACAAGGAGGAAGGTAAACATGATCGACATTAAAGATCGCGTATGCGAAGCAGTAGCCGGCAAAATTATGAGCGCCGAAGCAGCTGCAGAATTTGTAAAGGATGGCGACAACGTAGGTACCAGTGGTTTTACCCCGTCTGGTTATCCTAAAGCTGTGCCGCTTGCTCTGGCAGAAAAAGGCAAAAAAACTCCTTTCAAAATCAATGTTTGGACCGGCGCTTCTGTAGGCCCTGAAATGGATACCGCAATGACTGAAGCTGGTATCGTTGACCGTCGTATGCCTTATCAAACTAATAACGACATGCGTAAAGCAATCAATAACGGTTCTGTAAAATACACTGACATGCATCTGAGCCATGTTGCACAAATGACTCGTTATGGTTTTATGGAAAACCGCAGATGCGTTGACGTTGCTATTGTCGAAGCTTGCAAAATCATTGACCTTGGCAATGGTCAGGTTGGTTTGATTCCTACAACTTCCATGGGTAACTCCTCTTCTTATGTTCAATGTGCACCGAAAGTTATCGTTGAAGTAAATACTTCCCAACCGGTAGAACTTGAAGGCATGCATGACTCCTATGTTCCTTTGGATCCTCCGAATCGTAAAGCTATTCCCATCGAAAAACCGGAAGATATTATCGGCACTCCGTATATCCCCTGCGAATTAGACAGAATCGTTGCTGTCGTTCCCTGTGATATCACTGATAAAGTTCGTCCTTTGGGCGCTATTGATGAAGATGCTCAAAAAATGGGCAAAAATCTGGTTGAATTCTTTAAAGCAGAAGTTGCCGCTGGCCGTCTGCCGAAAAACCTGCTGCCGTTGCAATCCGGCGTAGGCTCTGTTGCTAACGCAGTTATCAATGGCTTAGTTAACTCTGATTTTGAAGATCTGACTGTATATACCGAAGTTGTTCAGGACGGCATGTTTGATCTGATCGACGCCGGCAAACTGCGTGTTTGCTCCGGTACTGCTTTGAGCCCGTCTCCTGACTGCCTCAAAAAATTCTATGATAACGTAGAAAAATATAAAAAATACATCATCCTGCGTCCGCAGGAAGTTGCCAACAGCCCTGAAATCGCACGTCGCATCGGCGTTATTGCCATGAACACTGCAATCGAAGTAGATATCTATGGCAACATCAACTCCACTCATATCTGCGGCACTAAGATCATGAATGGTATCGGCGGTTCCGGCGACTATGCCCGTAACGGCTTCCTGACCGTATTCTTCACTACTTCTCTTGCAAAAGGCGGCGCTATCAGCTCCGTAGTTCCTTTCTGCTCTCATGTTGACCATACTGAACATGATGTTGACGTTATCGTTTCCGAACGCGGTGTAGCTGACCTTCGTGGTTTGTCTCCGAAAGAACGCGCTTTGGTTATCATTGACAAAGTTGCTAATCCGAAATACCAACCGCTCCTGCTTGATTATTTCAAGAGAGCCTGCGAAGCTTGCGGCAACAGCCAAACTCCGCATCTTATGGATGAAGCTTTCGCCTTCCATGATCGTTTCGTAAAAACCGGCACCATGGAAAAATAATTCTTAGTCAATGTTCTTGACTGAGATTGTTACCAGAAATATTTTGCCGGCAGGTAGCTAGTTCTGCCGGCAAACTTTACAGTTTATCTGTATCCAATCTGTTGACGAGGCCTTTGGGCTTTGCCATATACACCGTCTATGACGGACACTCTCACCATAATTCGGTCAGTCCAAACCGGATTGTGCAAAAACAATATTCTTAAGGAGGATTTGAGAATGGCAAATGAAACTCTGAAAGCTGGATTTGACAAGTACATGGCTGGCGTAGAAGCTAAACTTGCTAAAAATCCCGAACGTGCAAACCTTGAGCCTAACAGGCTCTACACCCCTCTCGACATCGAAGGCTTCGACTATGAGAAGGACCTTGGCTTCCCTGGTGAATATCCTTTCACTCGTGGTGTACAACCCACTATGTATCGTGGCCGTTTCTGGACCATGCGTATGTATGCTGGTTTCTCCACTGCAGAAGAATCCAACAAACGTTATCGTTACCTCTTGGCTAACGGTGGCAGCGGCTTGTCCTGCGCATTCGACCTTCCGACCCAAATCGGTTATGATTCCACCGATCCGATGGCTGAAGGCGAAGTTGGTAAAGTTGGCGTAGCTATCGACTCCTTGGCTGATATGGAAATCCTGTTCGACGGTATCTCCCTTGACCAAGTTTCCACTTCTATGACCATCAATGCTCCTGCATCCGTACTGCTTTGCATGTACATCGCAGTTGCTGAGAAACAAGGCGTTTCCGCTGACAAACTGCGCGGCACTATTCAAAATGATATTTTGAAAGAGTATGCTGCTCGCGGCACTTACATTTTCCCGCCGAAACCCTCCATGCGTTTGATCACCAATATTTTCGAATATTGCTCTAAAAACGTACCGTTGTGGAACACTATCTCCATTTCCGGTTATCATATCCGTGAAGCTGGTTCCACCGCTTCTCAGGAAATCGCTTTCACCATCGCTGATGGTATCGCTTATGTTGAAGCAGCTATCAAAGCTGGCATGGACGTTGACGCTTTTGCTGGTCGTTTGTCCTTCTTCTGGAATGCTCATAACAACGTACTCGAAGAAGTTGCTAAATTCCGCGCTTCCCGTCGTGTATGGGCTAAAGTAATGAAAGAAAGATTCAACGCTCAAAAACCGAAATCCATGATGCTTCGCGTACACACTCAAACTGCAGGTTCCATGCTGACTGCACAACAACCGAACAACAACATCGTTCGTGTTGCTCTGCAAACTGCTGCTGCTGTAATGGGTGGTACTCAATCCCTGCACACTAACTCCAAAGACGAAGCTTTGGCATTGCCGACTACTGAGTCTGTAACCATCGCTCTCCGTACTCAACAAATCGTTGCTTACGAATCCGGCTTGGCTGACACCGTTGATCCGTTGGGCGGTTCCTACTATGTTGAAGCTTTGACTAACAAAATCGAAGCTGAAGCTTGGGAATACATCAAAAAGATCGACGAAATCGGTGGCGCTCCTGAAGCTATCGCTAAAGGTTATATCCAAAAAGAAATCCAAGACTCCGCTTACAAATGGCAAATGGACATTGAAAAAGGCGACCGTATTATTGTTGGCGTAAACAAATTCCAACAAGAAGAAGAACCGCCGAAAAACTTGCTGCGTGTTGACGGCTCCGTTGGCAAATTGCAAGCTGATAAGATTGCTGCCCTTAAAGCTCGTCGTGACAATGCTAAAGTTGAAGAAACCTTGGCTGCTCTGGAAAAAGGCTGCGCTGACGAATCTGTCAACCTGATGCCTTTGATCCTTGACGCTGTACGTGCTTATGCAACTGAAGGCGAAATCTGCGGCGTAATGAGAAAAGTATTCGGCGAATATCAATCTCATACTGCTCTGTAATTTAGAGCCAACAATAATAGGGAGGTAAGAAATAATGTCTAATATTAGAGTTTTAGTAGCAAAACCGGGTCTGGACGGCCATGACCGCGGTGCTAAAGTTGTAGCTCGTGCTCTGCGCGACGCTGGTTTTGAAGTTATTTACACCGGTATCCGTTTGACTCCGGAACAAATCGCTGAAGCTGCTCTGCAGGACGACGTTAAAGTTGTTGCTTTGAGCTTGCTTTCCGGCGCTCACAATACCCTTTTCCCGAAAGTAGTTGAACTGCTGAAAGAAAAAGGTTTGACCGACGTTCTGGTTATCGGCGGCGGCGTTATTCCTGACGCTGACATTCCTGGTCTGAAAGCTGCAGGCGTTGCCGAAGTATTCACTCCTGGCACCCCTACTGGCAACATTGTTGACTTCATCAACGCTAACGTAAAATAATTAAGGTTCTCAAAAATTTTGCAGGCCGGGCTTGTCCCGGCTTGCATCATACAATTTTTATTGGACCTCAACAAGGCGGTGTGATCATTGAATATTGTTGAAGGCGTATTAAATAATTCTCGTTTGGCATTGTCCAAAGCTATAACTGCTGTAGAAAACGAGTATGATAATGCTGTTGAAATAATGACAGCTATTTATCCCCACACCGGTAATGCTTATGTCGTCGGAATCACCGGACCTCCGGGCGCCGGCAAAAGTACTTTGACCGATAAACTTGCTAAAGAATACCGTAAACGCGGTAAAACAGTTGGTATTATTGCAATTGATCCTACCAGCCCGTTTTCTGGCGGCGCTATTTTAGGTGACCGCATCAGAATGCTGGATCTTACTGCAGATGAAGGTATCTTCGTTCGTTCTATGGCTACACGCGGAAGTTTAGGCGGATTGTCACAAAAAGCGGGCGATGCTGTTAAATTGATGGATGCATATGGTTTTGATGTTATCATCGTTGAAACTGTTGGCGTCGGTCAGTCTGAAGTAGATATTGTTAAAACTGCTGATACCACAATGGTTGTCGTTATTCCTGGTATGGGTGATGATATCCAGGCTATCAAAGCAGGCATACTTGAGATCGGTGACCTTTTCACGATCAATAAAGCTGACCGTGAAGGTACAGATAAGCTGAACATTGAAATAGAAATGATGTTGGAATTAAACCCCGAGCATGTTGGCTGGCGTCCTCCTATCAATCGGACTGTCGCCAGTAAGGGTGAAGGTATAGAGGCCGTTGTTGACTCTATTGAAGAGCACAGGGCATATTTGATTGAATCTGGTGAATTGAGTAAAATCCGTAAAGCCCGTATTAAAAACGAGGTTACGGCAATGCTTAATGACAGAGTCAATCGTTACATCGACAAAAATGTGGTAGCAACTTCTGAATTTGATGTTTTGGTTGAAAAACTGCAAGTTCGTGAAATTGAGCCGTATTCCGTTGTCGCTGACATTGTTGGTAAAGTTTTAAGATAAAACAGCCAAAAATTACTTTTTAGGAGGAATTAGAAATGTTTAAAACAATTTGTGTTGACCATGTAGGCATTGCTTGCAAAGATTTGGACGTATCCAAAAAATTCTACACTGAAGTTCTTGGTTTAACTTGCACTGGTGAAGAAGCAGTTCCTGAACAAGGCGTAAAAACTGTATTCATTCCCTGCGGCGAAACTTTGCTTGAGCTCCTCGTTGATATCACTGAAAATAACGATGGCCCTATCGGCAAATACATCGCTAAAAACGGCCAAGGTATTCAACATATCGCTGTTCGCGTTGACGACATCCAAGCTGCTATCGATGGCTGCATCGAAAAAGGCGCTGCTATGATCGACAAAGCTCCTCGCGGTGGTGCTGGCGGAATGGATATTGCTTTCGTTCATCCTAAATCCGTAGGCATTTTGCTTGAGCTCTGCGCTCCGGCAAAAAAATAATTCCGTAAAATACGGAATTAAAGAAATCTTTGTAAAAGATTTTATTTTTAAGTTGTTACATACTGCACGGATGCGGATCAAGGTGTCTGCATCCGCGTAGATGTATATAAAATAAGGTTCTCCCAATAATGATGGAGGTGTAAGATTTGTCTACTCAAGCAAAAATTGAGAAAATGCTCAAAAAGTCCGAAGTAATTCTGGCTGCAGGCGGCGAAAAACGTGTTGCTAAACAACACGAATCCGGTAAAATGACTGCACGCGAAAGAATTGCTGCACTCCTCGACGAAGGGTCCTTTGTTGAATTGGATCGTTTCGTAAAACATCGTTGCACAAACTTCGGCCAAGAGAAGAAAGAACTTCCTGGCGAAGGTGTAACCACCGGTTACGGCACTATTGACGGCCGTCTGGTTTATGTATTTGCACAGGACTTCACTGTAGAAGGTGGTTCCCTGGGCGAAATGCATGCTGCTAAAATCGTAAAAGTACAACGTCTGTCCCTGAAAATGGGTGCTCCGCTTGTTGGCCTCAACGATTCCGGCGGTGCTCGTATCCAAGAAGCAATCGATGCTTTGGCTGGTTACGGCAAAATCTTCTTTGAAAACACTATTGCATCCGGCGTAGTTCCTCAGATCTCCGCTATCATGGGTCCTTCCGCTGGCGGCGCTGTATACAGCCCGGCACTGACTGACTTCATCTACATGGTAAAGAACACTTCTAAAATGTTCATTACCGGCCCTGCAGTAGTAAAATCTGTTACCGGTGAAGACGTAACCCAAGAACAACTGGGTGGCGCTATGACCCACAACAGCACTTCCGGCGTTGCACATTTTGCTGCAGAAAACGACGAAGACTGCCTGCAACAGATCCGCTACCTTCTGAGCTTCCTGCCTTCCAACAACATGGAATGTGCACCTATCGTAGAAACCGGTGACGATCCGATGCGTATCGATGAGTCTCTGAATACATTGCTTCCGGATAACTCCAACCAGGCATATGATATGAAAGACGTTATCAAATCCATCGTAGACAACGGTGAATTCTATGAATCCCAACAATATTGGGCAACCAATATCATCACTTGCTTTGCACGTATGGATGGTCAAACCGTAGGTATCATTGCAAACCAACCGAAAGTAATGGCTGGCTGCCTGGATATCAACGCATCTGACAAATCCTCCCGTTTCATTCGCTTCTGCGATGCTTTCAACATTCCTTTGCTGAACTTGGTAGACGTACCTGGCTTCCTGCCTGGCTGTAACCAAGAATACGGCGGCATTATCCGTCACGGCGCAAAAATGCTGTATGCATATTCCGAAGCAACTGTACCTAAAATTACTGTAGTAACCCGTAAAGCATACGGCGGTTCCTACTTGGCAATGTGCTCTCAAGATCTGGGCGCAGACCAGGTAATTGCATGGCCGACTGCAGAAATCGCAGTAATGGGACCTGCAGGTGCAGCTAACATCATTTTCAAAAACGATCCTGATGTAAAAGCAAAAACGGAAGAGTACATCGATAACTTTGCAACTCCGTACCAGGCAGCAATGCGCGGCATGGTAGACATGGTAATCGAACCGAAGAACACCCGTCCCACCATCATCAACGCTTTGCAAATGCTGCAATCCAAACGTGAAACCCGCCCGGCAAAACGCCATGGCAATATTCCTTTGTAATTTGCAGCTTGGAGCATAGTGCTTAATTAATTAAGAAGAATGAGGTGAAATAATGGGTCCTGTAACTACTAATCCCTGGCTGATTGCTTTGATCAATATGACCATAGTATTTGGCGTATTGGCATCTTTGGGTGTTTTGATGAAAATCATCTACATGGTAGATCCTACTCGTCAAAAAAAAACAGCTAATCCAGTAGCAGCGCCGGCACCGGCAGCAGCACCAGCTGCTGTAGCAGCGCCTGTACAGGATGACAGCGAGATCATTGCTGTTATCGCTGCAGCTGTAGCGGCTCTCGGCCATTCTGCCGAGGAGATCGCCTGCGTACGCCGTCTGCCTGAAGCAGGCTGGACACAGAATGCTCGTATTGAGGCAATCAGTGTTCGCAAAGAATGTTTTTAATTTTTTGTTATTGACCAATCTATTTTAATTATGAGATTTTAAGGAGGATTCATATCCATGAAAAAGTATACTATTACCGTTAACGGCACTGCATATGAAGTAGAAGTTGAAGATATGGGCGGTGCTGTAGCATCCGCACCGAAAGCTGCTGCACCGAAAGCTGCACCGGCACCTGCCGCTGCTCCGGCACCGAAAGCTGCTGCTGCTCCGGCACCGGCTGCAAAACCTGTAGCTGCAGGCGCAGCAACTATCAGCGCTCCGATGCCTGGTAAAGTTCTCGAAGTAAAAGTTAAAGTTGGCGACGCTGTTAAAGCCGGCGACGTAATCATGGTTCTCGAAGCAATGAAAATGCAGAACGAGATCATGGCTCCGGCTGATGGCACTATCTCTGATGTTCGCGTATCCGCAGGCCAGACTGTTGGTACCGGCGACGTTATGATCGTAATGTAATTTATTTAAACATTACGGGGCACAATTAACTTTTGTATCGAAAGAGAGCGGTAATATATTTTTGAAAAGCTCTCAAATAATTGAACATTGGGAGGATATAAATGGAAGCATTTGTAGTTGCTTTACAATCCGTATGGAACGACAGCGGTTTCTCCGCTTTCACCATGGGCAATGGCATCATGATGCTTGTTGGCATCATTCTGCTGTATCTTGCTATTGGTAAAGGCTTCGAACCTTTGCTGCTTTCGCCGATCGCATTCGGCTGTCTGCTGGCAAACGTTCCTAAAACCGGTTTTGAGGATCAACCGGGTGTTATGCAGGTAATTCTTTATGGTATTCACCATGAAATTTTCCCGCCTTTGATTTTCTTAGGCGTAGGCGCGATGACAGACTTTGGTCCGTTGATCGCTAACCCGAAAACCTTGCTTCTGGGTGCAGCTGCTCAGGCAGGCGTATTCATTTCCTTGCTGGGCGCTATGATGCTTGGTTTTACTATTCAGGAAGCATCTGCTATTGGCATCATCGGTGGTGCTGACGGCCCGACTGCTATCTATCTGGCAGCCAAAATGGCTCCTAACCTGTTAGGCGCGATCGCAGTAGCAGCATATTCATATATGTCATTGGTTCCTTTGATCCAACCGCCTATCATGAAACTTTGCACTACTGAAGCAGACCGTAAAATCGTTATGGAACAATTGCGTCCTGTTTCCCATTTTGAAAAAATCGTATTCCCGATTGCTACAACTATCGTTATCAGCTTGTTGCTCCCGCCTGTAACTGCTTTGATCGGCATGTTGATGCTGGGCAACCTGTTCAAAGAAGCTGGCTGTCTGGACCGTCTTTCTGACACCGCACAGAATGCTTTGATGAACATTGTAACCATCATGCTGGCAACTGGTACTGGTTTGACTATGAAGGCAGATTCTTTCCTGAATTATCAAACTATTTTGATCATCTGCCTTGGCCTGGTTGCATTTGCAGCCGGTACTTTTGCTGGCGTTGTCTTTGGTAAAATCTTGTGTATTGTTGACGGCGGTAAAACTAATCCGCTTATCGGTTCCGCTGGTGTATCCGCAGTTCCGATGGCAGCACGTGTATCTCAGATAGTTGGTCAGAAAGCTAATCCTGCTAACTTCCTGCTCATGCACGCCATGGGTCCGAACGTAGCCGGTGTTATTGGTACCGCAGTTGCTGCAGGCGCAATGCTTGCAATGATCGGTCCTGTAAAATAATTGTCATTATGGATAATAGAAATAGGTGCACATTGAGTGTGCACCTATTTTTTTTGGAAAAACGCATGAGTGATCATTATTGAGTAACTCAAAGACGTGTGAAGAAAATTGATGGTCATTGATAAAACAGGATGTAAAAGCAATAAAGCAGGTTGCCTTAGAGCATTCAAAAATATTTTTGTTTTTGATCATACTTCCTGAGTGGAAACAAAAATATAAGTGTGTTAAAAATAGTATTAATGTACTATAATAATATACGTCGATGTCAAAAAAAGTGTAAATTAAGTGAAACTTACACTTTCAAAATTGGACGCAGAGTGGTATAATGAAGCATAAGGTGTTGCAAGAAAATTCATAGAAAGCAACGCCTAAGTTCTTTAAAAAACATTCTTTGTTTTGATATACGCGCCCCGAACGCGCTGTATATAAAATTATTTTTAAAAGGAGGAATTATAATGTCCCCAGCAGTAAAATGTCTCATTCTTCTGGCTGTTGTTGCATTGTTATTTGTAACCGAACTCATTCCGCTTGCAGTAACAGCTATGGGCGGCGCAATCGCGTGCGGCCTGTTAGGTTTCATCCCTGCTAAATCAGTATTCTCTGGTTTGTCAAACTCCACAGTAGTACTTTTCGCAGGTATGTTTGTTGTCGGTGCAGCTATGTTCTATACTGGCCTTGCACAAAAAATCGGTAATACTGTAGTTCATTTCTGCGGTACTAGCGAAAACAGTTTGATGTTTGGTTTAATGTTTGTTGGTGCTGCTTTGTCTTCCGTATTATCCAACACTGGTACTGCAGCTTGCCTGCTGCCGGTTGCTTTGGGCATCTGCTCTGCAGCAAAGATCCCTGCTTCCCGTCAATTGATGCCTTTGGCATTCGCCTGCGGCCTCGGCGGTATCATCACTATGGTTGGTACTCCTCCGAATATCATCGCTAACGGCGCTTTAGAAGCAGCTGGTATTGCTAACAAATTTGGTTTCTTCGAATTTGCCTGGATCGGTATTCCTGTAACCTTGGCTGGTATCATCTACATGATGTTCCTGGGCAAATATCTGCTTCCGAAAGCTGAATTGGATGCTGATCAGGAAATCGAGCAGGAAGTTGAAGCTAATGAAACTTCTTCTTCCAAACAAATCGTTTCCGGCATTATTTTGTTGCTCGTAGTTTTAACTATGGCTATCGGTATCAAAGGCGTAACTTTGGAAATGGCTGCTATCATCGGTGCGATTGTTTGCGTACTGACTGGCTGCTTAACTGAGAAACAGGCTTATGCATCTATCGACTGGGTAACCATCTTCCTGTTTGCAGGTATGATGCCTGTATCCACTGCAATGGATAAAACCGGCGCAGGTAAATTGATTGCTGAATGGACTGTTGGTCTGATGGGCGGTTCTCCGTCTCCGTTAGTAGTTACCGCAGTATTGTTCATTCTGTCTTGCGGCCTGACCCAATTTATGTCCAACACTGCATCTGCAGCTCTGCTGTGCCCGATCGGTGTTGCTATCTCCAAACAATTGGGCGCTGACCCGAAAGCAGTATTGATGGCGATTGCAGTTGCAGCATCCTGCGCATTTGCATCTCCGGTAGGTACTCCTCCGAACACTTTGGTGCTTGGTCCTGGCGGTTACAAATTCATGGACTATGTTAAAGCAGGTACCGGTCTCGTTATCGTATCCTTTATCGTATCCCTGGTTGTAATTCCTATCGTATGGCCTTTCTTCCCTGGCAAATAATTTGTTGGGCGAATAAGAAAACGTTAATATTGCAAAAGCAATAAATTAAACAGGCGTGATAATTATCACGCCTGTTTTTTTATGTTTTAGCTATGAATAAAAAACTGCTGAAAAAGCCTCTAAATGGTATAAATATACATAATGAAGACAGTTAACAAAATTTGGAGTTTTTTGTTATAGGGAAAATGTGAAAAAATCTTGAAAAAAATTGGCTTATCTGTTACACTTGTTACTGTAAGCTGTTAATTAAATTTTGTTAATGATTTTGTAATTAAAGATAAGTTTGTCGATAATATACAAAAAATAGCAAAATTAATCATTTTAGCTTACATATATAATAGGAAGTAATTTGTTGCTATCCTAAAACATTTTTAAATTTTTTGAAGGAGGATTCTCATGTCTCAAGCAGTAAAATGTCTTATTATGTTGGCTGTTATTGCGTTATTATTTGTAACCGAACTCATCCCGCTTGCAGTAACGGCTATGGGTGGCGCAATCGCGTGCGGCCTGTTAGGTTTTATCCCTGCTAAATCAGTATTCTCTGGTTTGTCTAACTCCACAGTAGTACTTTTTGCAGGTATGTTCGTAGTTGGCGCGTCTATGTTTTATACTGGTCTGGCTCAGAAAATTGGTACTTCGATCGTTAAAATTTCTGGCACTGGTGAAAACAGCCTGATGTTTGGTATTATGCTTGTTGGTGCTGCTTTGTCTGCTGTGTTATCCAACACTGGTACTGCAGCTTGCCTGTTGCCGGTTGTACTTGGTATCTGCTCTGCAGCAAAGATTCCTGCTTCCCGTCAGTTGATGCCTTTGGCATTCGCCTGCGGCCTCGGCGGTATCATCACTATGGTTGGTACTCCTCCGAACATCATTGCTAACGGCGCTTTACAGGCAGCTGGTATGAAAGAACAGTTTGGTTTCTTCGAATATGCCTGGATCGGTATTCCTGTAACTTTAGCTGGTATGGTTTACATGATGTTCCTGGGCAAATATCTGCTCCCGAACAAACAAATCGATGCTGATCAGGAAATCGAACAGGAAGTTGAAGCTAACGAAACTTCTGCTTCTAAGCAAATTGTTTCCGCTATTATCTTGCTGTGCGTAGTTTTAACTATGGCTATCGGCATTCCTGGTGTATCTTTGGAAATGGCAGCTATTATGGGCGCTATTATTGCCGTACTGACTGGCTGCTTAACTGAGAAACAGGCTTATGCATCTATTGACTGGGTAACCATCTTCCTGTTCGCAGGTATGATGCCTGTATCCACTGCAATGGACAAAACCGGCGCCGGTAAAATGATCGCTGAATGGACTGTTAGCTTGATGGGCGGTTCTCCGTCTCCGTTAGTAGTTACCGCGATCCTCTTTATCCTGTCCTGTGGCTTGACCCAATTTATGTCCAACACTGCGTCCGCAGCTTTGCTGTGCCCGATCGGTATTGCTATCTCCCAGCAATTGGGTGCTGACCCGAAAGCAGTATTGATGGCAATTGCAGTTGCAGCATCCTGCGCATTTGCATCTCCGGTAGGTACTCCTCCGAATACTTTGGTGCTTGGTCCTGGCGGTTACAAATTCATGGACTATGTTAAAGCAGGTACCGGTCTCGTTATCGTATCCTTTATCGTATCTCTGGTTGTAATTCCTATCGTATGGCCTTTCTTCCCAGGCAATTAATTCTTGGCGGAGAAATAGAAAATTTTATAGTATGAAGTATATTAAAACAGGCGTGGTCTTCACGCCTGTTTTTTAATATCCGGTTTGTGAATTTTTTTAGATGAAAGCCCTTAGAGTGTATCCTTTAGAGCAAAAATTTGTTATAATAAGAAATGGTCTAAAGGTGCAGTCAGTACTTGGATAATAGATGATGAAGGGATTGTTTTGTTTGAACGAAATATACAGAGAAGAATCTCAGGTCAGCGATCGCAGGATGCAGATATCTTACGGCGGTCTGGCTGTTATTACTATCTTGTGGATTTATGAAGGCTATCGTTATATGAATACAGGCTATTTTAGCCCTTTAGGATGGGGCTTTAATATTTTATTTCTGATGATGTGGATCTGGCGTGTTGTTTTCAAGTATACGTATATTTTGCGTGAAGGTGAAATGGAGATCATCAGCCACGGCGTGGGGATCAAACGCAGTTTTAAAGTGGATCTGACAAAAACAGAAAGTTATACGAATAAATACATCAAAAGCTTTTTCAGAAAAACTAAGATCCGTCACTATATCCACAGGTATTCTTCGGTCGATCCTAATGAGCAGCGTTTATTAGTGTTTACTGAAGGTAAAGATAATAAGAAACTGGCAGGCATTATTTTTAAGTGCAGTGAAAAATTTTTGCGTGAGCTGCGGAGACAGATGCCTGATAAATTTTTAAACTTAAACTGAGTTAGCAGGAAAGGATGAACGCAATGGAAGCATTGGTAAATGTAGACAGTTCTTTGATTTGTGCACGCATCATTCAAGTTTTTGTCGGCGCTTTTTTTTATATTTTCGTGATTGCCAAGGCAGTTGGCTCGGAAAACAAAGCCAAATGGTTTAAAAGAAGAATGTCGTATACTTTTTTTAACCGCCGGGGAATTTTTGGGGAATATATTAATTTTGGTTATCCTGTCACCTGGCAGGGGGCTGCTATTTTTCTTGCTATTTATGGCGTTATTTTTGGATTTGGCTATTGGTATGTTTTCGTACATGCTTATTGATTAAGGAGAGTATTTATGGCGCAAATGAGAGCTGAGCTTGTAGGCCTGGTGCTTGAGAAGCATGGCGAAAGAGCAAAAATAAAGCTTGATAAAGATAAAAGCAAAGGGGATAAAGTACCCAAATATTTAGAGACCTGGTGTCCGATCAATGCCAAAGTAGGAGATGTGGTCGGCATTGAATATCAGGAAATGAACAAGCGTAAAATGCAGATGGTTCTATATGGATTTCCGGTTTTGGCAGTAATTGCCGGAGCTGTTTTTGGTAACAGTATCGCGATTTTTTTTGGTATGGATAAAACCATGCCCATGATGTTAGGCGTTGTTATCTGGCTGTTGATCGCCGTTAATTATGCGCGCATTTTTAAACGTGATGCAGTTCGTGAAGGGGTGCAGCCGGTGGTCGTAGAAATAGAAGCGCCTGATCCGATAGTTTTTGATGACAGTAAGGATGAAAGTGAAAAGAAACAGGAGATGAACTGATGCGGGTAAGGTTAGCGTCCGGTTCTCCCCGGCGGTTAGAATTATTGCACCAGCTGGGGACTGAGGTCGATGTCTGTACCAGTAATTTTGCTGAAGTCGGTGGCGATAACGCTGAAAAAGTTGTAGCTGCTAATGCTTTGGGCAAGGGCCGTGTAGTTGCTGGAAAGCTGGGTACTGAAATCCCGGTGATCGCTGCTGATACGGTGGTTGTTCTGGAGCAGGAAATACTGGGTAAACCAGCTGATCGCAGCGAAGCAGCAGCTATGCTGCGCAAATTGTCCGGCAGAATGCACCGCGTTTTAACAGGCGTTGCAGTTTTTTATAATGACCGGGAACTGGTCGAAGTAGCAGAGACTAAAGTTTGGTTCAGAAGCCTGTCTCAGGCTGAGATCCTTGCTTATACGGCTACAGGTGAACCTTTGGACAAGGCTGGCGCCTATGGTATTCAGGGGCGCGGGGCTATTCTAGTTGAAAAAATAGAAGGCTGTTATAATAACGTCGTGGGGTTGCCGCTCACCCGCTTGTATCAAATGATGGCACAAATTGGAGTGAGAGGCTTTTGAGCCAGTGTATAAAAGAGTTATCTTTGGAGGACAGGCCCCGTGAAAAATTGGTGCAGCGGGGAGCTGCAGGGTTAAGTAATTCTGAGCTTTTAGCTATCTTGATCCGTACTGGCACACAAAAGCGTTCTGCTTTAAGAATAGCAGAAGAGCTGACTGCTTCTGGTGGCCTGTATCAAAATATAGCCTGCGCGCACAGCGTGGCAGAGCTGGCTAAGGTAAATGGATTAGGTACTGCGAAAGCTGCAACGATCCTGGCTGCTTTGGAATTAGGCAAGCGTATTGCAGCAGCGAAAAGACAGACTAAGCCGAAAATAGAATCGCCGCAAAAAGGTGCGGAGATACTTCTGCCAAGATTGCGGTATGAACGGCATGAAAAATTTCTGGTGTTATTGTTAGACAGTAAAAATCAGGTTATAAGGACAGAGCAGATTTCAGAGGGCTCTGTTAACAGCTCAGTTGTGCATCCCCGGGAAGTGTTTGCTCCGGCATTGCTTTACCACGCTGCCGCTATTTTGGTAGCACATAACCATCCTTCCGGAGATCCTAAACCCAGTCAGGAAGATAAAGAGCTTACTCGCAGCCTGGCAGAGACAGGCATAATTATGGGAATTCCGCTGATTGACCACCTGGTTATTGGCGATGGAATATTTTTTAGTTTTAGAGAGCAAGGTTATTTAGATAAATGAGGTGTTGAAGAATGTTTGGTATTTTTAAAAGTTTTGCTCATGATATGGGGATCGATTTGGGGACCGCTAACACTTTGGTACATGCCAAAGGCAAGGGGATCATTATCAGGGAACCTTCTGTAGTTGCAGTTGACAAAGAGAATAAAGAAGTATTGGCCATTGGTGCCGAAGCTAAGCAGATGATCGGCCGTACTCCGGGGCATATCGTGGCTATTCGTCCCATGAAGGACGGCGTTATTGCTGATTTTGATATTACGCAGTCAATGCTTAAATATTTTATTAAAAAAGCTATTGGCAAACATTCTTTAATACGTCCACGCATTGTTGTCGGTGTGCCTTCAGGAGTCACGGAGGTTGAAAAACGCGCGGTCATCGATGCTACGGTACAGGCTGGCGCCAGAGAAGCATATCTGATCGAAGAACCAATGGCAGCTGCTATTGGCGCGGGGCTGCCGGTGCAGGAGGCAACGGGCAGCATGGTCGTTGATATTGGCGGCGGGACCTGCGAGGTAGCGGTAATTTCTTTAGGCGGCATCGTTATCAGCCGTTCTATTCGTACTGGTGGCGACGCTATGGATGATGCCATTGTGCGATATATCAGAAAAACATTCAGCCTGCTGATTGGCGAGCGTACGGCCGAAGAAATAAAAATCACTATTGGCACGGCGATGGAGCTTGAAGAAGCAACGGAAATGGAAATTCGCGGGCGCGATCTGGTGACCGGGTTGCCTAAAAACCTTCTGATCAATGCAAATCAGGTTTGCGAGGCTTTAAGCGAACCCGTGGCGAATATTGTCGACGCTGTACGTAATACTCTGGAGAGAACTCCGCCGGAGCTGGCGGCCGATATTATGGATCGTGGTATCGTTATGACCGGAGGTTCTTCTTTGCTGAGAAATCTTGACCGTTTGTTGAGTAAAGAAACGGGTATGCCGGTTTATGTTTCCGATGATGCTTTATCCTGTGTCGCTTTAGGCACTGGCATTGCGGTTGAAAATGTAGATGTTTATAAAAAAGGCTTTATGGCGTCTAATAATAAATAAAGGCTGAAAGATTATTGTGAGTAAGAAAAAAATGAGCCTGCTTCTGAGCGTAATAGCATTAGTGGCACTGATGGCTTTAGCTGTTGATGGAAGAGTACGTTTCCCGGTGCTGAACAGAATGGTAATTGCCGTGCTGAGTCCTGTCAACAGCGGCGTTCAGACAATCACAGGCGCGGCTTCTTCTTTGGGAAATAAGCTGAAAGCTGTTACGACAATGGAAGCAGAAAATGAGCAATTAAAAAAAGAGAATGCTGAATTGCGCCGGGCTAATATAGCTATGGCTGAGTTCTATGCCGAAAATCAGCGCCTGAAGAAGCTTTTGCAGTATAAAGAGCAGTCGCCTGAACAGAAACTGCTGCCGGCAAAAGTTGTCGGACGGAACATGGGCGATCTGCAGGATGTGGTAATAATTGACCGCGGATCTGCAGATGGCGTAGACAAAGAGATGGCTGTAGTTACAGGCGATGGCATCGTCGGTTTGGTAGAAGAAGTTTATCCCGATGTCGCTAAGGTCATGCTCATTACCAGCAGCCGCTGTAAGATAGGGGCCAGGATTTTGCGGGCTGATTCCAGGGCTGTAGGCGTTATCTGCGGAAAAAGTATGGAAAATCTGCCTTTATCAATGGAGCATTTGCCAAGGGAAGCGGATGTAAGAAAAGGTGATGTCGTTATTACCAGCGGGTTCAGCGGCAGGCATCCGGCCGGGCTGGTAATAGGAACAGTAAGAGAGACCAGTCCTGAGGCGGCGGGACTTTTGCTGAACGCCGATGTCGATCCTGCTGTTGACAGCAGTAAGGTTGAGGAAGTCTTTGTTGTGACCGGTTATAATAATCCGGCGGCAATAAGTAAACTAAATAGTAATACCGAAGGGGGACAGGCACAATGAGGAAACTGATTTGGCCCGTCCTGTTTCTGTTCTGTTTGTCTTTACAGATGAGCCTGCCGCAAACTCAGTGGTTCAAATTTGATTTGCCGCTGCTGCTTATTTACTGCTACGCTATGCTGAGAGGCGCGGTAGCCGGCGGTATAGCCGGGTTTATTACAGGCCTGCTGCAGGATATTCTGACCGGCGGTGTTTTTGGTTTTCATATCCTGACCAGAACTGCTGTAGGCTATTATGCAGGCTATACTAAAGAAAAGGTTTTTAAAGACAGTATGTTTTATAATATCATTGCTGTGGGCGCTATAACCCTGGCTTTACGCTGCTGCTATTTTATTCTGCAGATTATCATGGCTAAAGGCTTTAGCGTTTTACTGTTTGAACTGGCTCTGGAGGAAGCGCTTGCTTATTGCCTGGGAAATATTATTTTTGTGATCCCGCTGTATCTGCTGACTGAAAAAATGCAGAAATGGATAGAGCTGGATGATGGATTGCATTAAACAAAGGAGGTCAAATCGTGCTGAACAAAAAATACGCGCGCCGCTTGGAAGTCATGCTGGCAGCAGCAGTATGCATATTTTTGATTTTGCTCGGCAGAATGGCCTATTTGCAGCTTTATAAAGGCGACTATTATGGCAGTCAGGCAGACGGTAACAGATTGCGCAGAACAAAAATCACGGCGCCGCGGGGACTGTTTTTTGATTACAAAGGGCAGGAGCTGGTCAATAACCTGCCAGGTTATGCCGTGGCCTTGCAGCGTCAGGGGCAGATGGACAACGAAAAAGTGATCGGGATACTGGCAGAAATATTGAATATGCCGGAAGAACAGATCAGAAAACGTATCGCTGCCAACCAAAACAGTTATGAGCCTGTTCGGTTAAAAAGCAACGTTTCACCTGAGATCGTGACCAAGATAGAAGAACGCAGGCTGGAATTACCGGGAGTTTTACTGGAATTGCAGCCGATCCGCAATTATTTGTATAAAGAACTGGCTGTCCATGCCCTGGGCTATGTGGGCGAGGCCAGTGAATATGATATTACCGAAGGTGCCTACAAAGGAATGCCAGGTGGTAGTATTGTTGGTAAATTTGGTATTGAAAAAACTTTTGACAAAATGATCCGCGGGATAGACGGCAGCTTTGATGAGGAGGTAGACGTTGCCGGTAATGTCGTCAAGCAGCTGGGGCAGCGTGATCCGGTTCCTGGTAAAAGTTTGCAGCTGACCATCGATAAAGATCTGCAGATGGTCATGGAAAAAGCTGTTGACGAACAGCTGGCCTATCTGCGGTCAAGCGGTATCGCCCCGAATGCCCGGGCGGCGGCAATTGTAGCGATCGATCCGCGCAGCGGAGCTGTAAGAGCTATGGTAAGCAGGCCGGCGTTTGACCCAAATCTTTTTGTCAACGGGATATCGGAAAAAGACTGGCAGGTCATCAATAATGACCCGAATTATCCTATGGGCAATAAAGTTATATCCGGTGAGTATCCTCCGGGATCTACATTCAAGATCATCACCGGCACGGCAGCGCTGGAGCTTGGCAAGGTAACACCGGAAGAACTGATTTTTGACTCCGGTCAGCACTGGCTGGTGCCGATGGGCAATGCTGGCGGTGAAGCTTTGGGCTGGATCAATTTTCAGCAGGCTTTAAGTATGTCGGATAACGTATACTTTTATGAAATGGGTAACAGGCTGGGTATCGATAATCTGGTTGAATTTGCGCGCAAATTCGGCATGGGCAAAAAGACAGGCATCGAACTGGAAGGTGAGGCATCAGGTCTGCTGCCGACACCGGAAAATAAACGTAAGATTTTTACAGGCGAGGATTGGACACTGGGCGATACTTTTAACGCTTCTATCGGTCAGGGCATAGACCTGGCAACTCCGCTGCAGATTGCTGTGATGATGAGCTGTGTCGCCGGCGGTGGTATTTATCACCAGCCTTATCTGGTAGATAAAGTGCTTAACAATGACGGCAGTGTTTTTGAAGTGCGTAAGCATCAGGAGCCATATGCTTTGGGGGTATCGCAAAAAACGCTGGAACTGATCAGGCAGGGTCTGATGGGTGTAACGCAGCCGGGAGGAACGGCTTCTTACTTTGCCAATCTGCCGAAAGCAATGGCTGCTAAAACAGGTACGGCAGAAAATCCGCATGGCCGGGATCATGGCCTGTTTGTTGCTTATGGACCTGTGGATGCGCCGGAACTGGTTGTTGCCGCAGTTGTTGAGCAGGGCAGCTTTGGTTCCACTTCGGCAGGGCCGATCGTCTATAAAGTGTTTGAAGAATGGTTTAGAGAAGAAGGTTTGATTCCGCCGCAGGCGGTAAAATAAGCAGAACCTGCAGAAAGGACAGCAAATGCAGCAAAACAGATATTTTCGCAATTTAGACTGGTGGCTGGTCATCGCTATTTTAGGCCTGGTCGGCATAGGTATCTGCCTGATCGCCAGTGCCACTCACTCTTTTGCCGTAGCTACAGGCAAAGCCTGGCATGTTGAACGTCAAAGCCTGTTTTTAATGATTGATCTGGTGCTGGTTATCTTTTCGCTGCGCTTCGACTATCGGCTGCTCAAAGATATTGCAACCCCGCTATACATCTTTAATATCGTGCTGCTTTTGGCGGTAATGTTTTTGGGGCACAGCCAACTGGGGGCTCAAAGATGGATCCAGATCGGACCGCTGAGTATCCAGCCATCTGAATTTTCCAAAGCGATAATGATAGTGTGCCTGGCAGCGTTTTTAAATAAAAGACTGGAAACACTGGATAGTTTTACTGATTATTTGCCCGCTATGGCCTATGTATTTTTTCCTTTCGTGCTGGTCATGAAGCAGCCGGATCTTGGCACATCACTGGTTTTTATGGCCATTTTGCTGGGGATGCTGCTCATCAGCGGCTTTAAGGTCAAATGGCTGATGTATATGGGCGGAGCACTTATTGCTTTGATGCCTGCCCTGTGGCATATTTTAAAAGAATATCAAAAAAACCGGATTAGGGTCTTTTTAAATCCGGAACTCGACCCTTTTGGTGCCGGTTATCATGTTATCCAATCTAAAATAGCCATTGGTTCAGGACTGCTGGCAGGTAAAGGCTGGTTTTTGGGTACTCAGAGTCAGCTCAACTTTCTGCCCGAAAATCATACGGATTTTATTTTTGCCGTTGCCGGTGAAGAATTTGGGTTCATTGGTATTCTTATTATTTTGTTATTATATCTGATCGTTATTTGGCGCGGGCTGACTATTGCCCTGAATGCTGAAGACGACTTTGGTACCTTGCTGGCGGTAGGGATAACTTTTATGTTTATGTTCCATGTGCTGGTAAATATTGGTATGACCGCGGGAATTATGCCTGTTACAGGTGTGCCGCTGCCGTTTATGAGTTATGGGGTAAGCTCGCTGACTACGAATATGCTGTTGGCCGGTTTGCTGCTGAACATCAATATGCGGCGTCAACAGCTGCAATTTTAGAGGAGGAACGGCATGGGAAAAGAATTAAGGATTGATATACTCAGCAGTGTGCAGAAACCTGCCCGTTATACAGGCGGAGAATTTAACAGTATTGTCAAAAGCCCGGAGGAAACCGAAGTAAGTATTGCTTTGGCATTTCCTGATATTTATGAAGTGGGTATGAGTTATCTGGGCTTTAAAATCTTATATCATATTTTAAACAGCGAAAACGGCGTCGCTGCAGAACGGGTCTATGCTCCCTGGGTGGATATGGAAGCGCAGATGCGTGCCAATGCTATTCCGCTGCGAACTTTGGAAACAGAAAAAGTACTGCGGGATTTTGATTTTGTGGGCTTTACTCTGCAATATGAGCTTTCTTATACCAACATTCTCAATATGCTCGATTTGGGGCAGATCCCTGTGCAAACCAGGGAACGGACGGAAAAAGATCCGTTCGTCATCGTTGGGGGGCCCTGCGTCTATAATCCCGAACCTCTGGCCGATTTTTTTGATCTTGCGATTGTTGGTGAAGGCGAAGAAGTGATCGTTGAACTGATGGATGCTTATAAAAAATGGCAGCGGGAAGGCAAGCCTGGCGGCCGACTGGGGTTTCTCGAACTTGCAGTGCAGATCAAGGGCATTTATGTACCGTCGTTCTATGACGTTACATATAACGAAGATGGCACGGTAGCGGCAGTTGTTCCTAACCGCAGCTGCGCTCCTGCGGCCGTTGAAAAACGGGTGATCAGTGATATGGGCACTGTCGATTATCCGACGTCGCCGATCGTGCCCTTTGGGGAAATCGTCCATGACAGGATCATGCTGGAAGTTTTTCGCGGCTGCAGCCGTGGCTGCCGTTTCTGCCATGCGGGGATGGTCTATCGTCCGGTACGTGAACGCAGGCCCGAGCTTTTAAAAGAACTGGCGCGTCAGCTGGTGGATAATACAGGTTATAACGAAATTTCGCTGGTATCTTTAAGCACGGCCGATTATTCCTGCCTGGGGCCGATGATACACGAGATGATCGAAGAATTTAAAGACGAAAAGGTCAGCGTATCGCTGCCTTCTCTGCGGATCGATAGTTTTTCTGTTGATCTGGCTAAAGAAGTGCAGGCTGTGCGTAAAAGCGGTCTGACTTTTGCACCGGAAGCCGGCAGCCAGAGGATGCGCGACGTGATCAATAAAGGCGTCACAGAAGCAGATCTGATGAATGCAGTAGGGGCGGCTTTTGCTTCTGGCTGGTCGTCAGTAAAATTATATTTTATGATAGGCTTGCCCGGTGAAACTGACGAGGACGTGCTGGCGATCGCCAAACTGGCTAAAGCAGTACAATATAAATACCAGGAAGTTACCGGACGCCGCGGCGCAAAAGTAACAGTGAGCGCTTCTTCCTTTGTGCCGAAACCGTATACACCCTTTCAATGGGTGCCGCAGGATGATATAGCCGAACTGCGGCGGAAGCAATTTTTACTGAAGGATGCGCTTAAGGTAAAAAATATCACCTTCCAATATCATGATTCAGTGACCAGCGTAATGGAAGCTGTTTTCGCAAGAGGAGACCGCCGTTTAGGCAAGGCCCTGTATCTGGCCTGGCAGCGCGGTGCGAAGTTTGACGGCTGGAGCGAGCATTTTTCTTATGACCGCTGGCTGGAAGCGTTGCAGGACGCAGGTCTGACCAAAGAGTTCTATATAGGACGTGAACGTGGAGCTGCGGAACTATTCCCCTGGGAACATATCCAGCCTGCCGTAGCGCGTAGTTTTCTGCGTCGGGAATATGAAAAAGCCCTGGCGGAAGAATTGACCCATGATTGCCGTCATGGTACCTGCACCGGCTGTGGCGTTTGCCAGAAGCTGGGCGTAAAAATAATCGACTGGAAAGAGCAGGGTTTAGTATGAAATTAAGGATGCAGATAACTAAGGAGAAAGAAATACGTTTTATTTCCCATTTAGAATATGTGCGGACTATAGAGAGAGCTATACGGCGCGCTAAATTACCTGCTGCCTATTCCGAAGGCTTCAATCCGCACTTAAAGTTTTCGCTGGCGTCGGCGCTTGGCGTCGGGGTCGTCAGCATGGCTGAATTTGTGGAGATCGAGCTGGCTGAACCGATGGAAGCAGCTGAGGCAGTGCGGAAAATGACGGCGGCTTTGCCACGGGGGATACGTATCCTGGCGGCCGACGTTACGGCTAATAACGCGCCGGCGTTGATGGCTTCTGCTGGCGGCGCAGAGTATATTGTGACACTGCCTTATGACGGCGGGTATGTTGAGGCCGTAGCGGCTTTTAATGCGGCAACCAGTGTTATTTATGCAAAGGCTGCTCCCAAGCTTAAAAACAAAATCAAAGAAATTGATGTAAAATTTTATATCCCTGAAATAGCTGCAAGTCAGGAAAATGGTTTGCTGACTTTGAAATTTTCCTGCCGTATTACACCTAACGGCAGCATGAAAGCAGCAGATCTGTTAAATACCCTGAATCAGCATTTCGGGATGCAGCTGCCAGTCGAAAAAGCAGATATTACCAGACTGGACCTGTATCGTACAGCTGCTGACGGCACGAGAATGCCGATGCTGGAACATACGCAGGGCTGACCAATAATTTTGAAAGGAGGGCTTCTGGATGGAAACAAAGATCATCATCAGTGCTACGGCAGAAGAAACGCGCATGGGCCTTACTGAAAATGGACAGCTGATGGAATATTTAGTAGAGCGCAGCAGTGAAAAACATCTTGTCGGCAATATTTTTAAAGGCCGTGTGAATAACGTGGTACCTGGTATCCAGGCGGCTTTTATCGATATTGGTTTGCAGCAGAACGCCTTCCTTTATTTAGGAGACAGCAATGATATTACTGAAGGCAAGTCTGTATTAGTCCAGATAACCAAAGATGCCCGGGGCAGTAAGGGGCCTTCAGCTACACGTGAGCTGACTTTGCCGGGGCGTTACGTAGTGCTTTTACCGCTGGCCGATTATATTGGCGTGTCACATAAAATAGAAGATAAAGAAGAACGCGGACGTTTAAAAAATATTGTCGAAGCGGCAAAACCTGCGGGGATGGGAATCGTTATCCGCACGGCGGCTATTGGTGCCAGCGAGGAAGCTCTGGTCGAAGACATCAGGCATTTATGCGCCAACTGGCGTGTTATTGAAGCACGGGCCAAAGTAGAAAAAGCGCCGGCGACTTTGTACCGCGAATTGGATTTATCCGTGCGGATCGTCCGCGACTACCTGACTAATGATGTTTCGCAAATCATTCTGGATGACAAAGCTGTGTATGGCCGCGTGTGCGAATTACTGAAAAATATGCCGGGCGGGACAACAGGACGTGTGCTGCTGCATGAAAAGCAGGAAGATGTTTTTGCACATTACGGGCTGCGTGAAGAAATAGAGACTATTTCTGACAGACGGATAGACTTAGGCTGCGGCGGTTATCTGGTCATTGATTATACAGAAGCGATGACTGTCATTGATGTGAACAGCGGCCGCTACAGCGGGCGTGAAAATTTGGAAGAAACTATCATGCAGATCAACCGTGAGGCTGCCGTCGAGATAGCCAGGCAGCTGAGACTGCGAGATATTGGCGGTATCATAGTAGTGGATTTCATTGATATGCATACCGAAGC
The DNA here is from genome assembly GCF_958349595.1 of uncultured Phascolarctobacterium sp. Lineage (NCBI taxonomy): Bacteria > Bacillati > Bacillota > Negativicutes > Acidaminococcales > Acidaminococcaceae > Phascolarctobacterium > uncultured Phascolarctobacterium sp. Next base: position 270,364 of record NZ_CATWDQ010000002.1, read on the forward strand.
GCATCAGCAGGAAATTCTGCAGGTATTGCAGCAGGCTCTGGCGAACGATAAGATGAAACCGCGTGTGCAGGACATTACAGTGCTTAATTTAGTTGAGATCACAAGGAAAAAATCGCGCCAGAACCTTTCAACGGTGCTGTATGCCCCCTGTCCTATCTGCCAGGGAGGCGGCAGGGTGCAGTCGCGAGAAACGATTGCGCTGGAAATAAAAAGGCGGTTGCGGACGCTTCTGGCCAAGCCCTGCGCATCGCGCAGTATTCTTATTTCTGCGAATCCCTGGATGGTAGAATGGCTGCGTGCCAAGGATCTGCGGCAGTGGGAACGGGAACTGGCCTGCAAGATCGCAGTCGAAGCGGATACAGGACTGCATATAGAAACCTTTTCAATTTTAGATAATACCGGTGTTGACAAATAACGCCGCTTGTAATAAAATATTCAAGTATAGACTGATTAAGTCTGTCCCCAACCGCGCAGAGAGGTTCCGTAAACTCTTTCAGAGTACCGAATTTGGCGAGTCTATCATAAGGGAGGTGCAAATAGATGTACGCAATCATTAAAACCGGCGGCAAACAATACCGCGTTAGCGAAGGCGACGTTCTGAACATTGAAAAACTGGACGTTGAAGCTGGCAGTGAAGTTGTTTTTGACGAAGTTTTGACTGTTGTTGCTGACAGCGATGTTAAAATCGGCAAGCCCGTTGTTGACGGCGCTAAAGTAACTGCTAAAGTTGTTGAACATGGTAAAGCTGAAAAGATTTTTGTTTTCAAATATAAAGCAAAATCCAACTACCGCAAACGCCAGGGTCATCGTCAACCGTTCACCAAAGTTGAAATTTCTAAAATCGAAGCTTAACAGCGATGATTACAGTAGATTTATTCAAGAACGAACAGGGGCTGATTACAGGCTATAAGGTCAGCGGTCACGCAGGCTTTGCAGCAGCAGGCGAAGATGTAGTCTGCGGAGCGGTCTCTGTTTTGACGCAAACGCCGATCCTTGGATTGGAACAGCATTTGAAATGTCAGCCGTCCTATCACGTAGCTGAGGCAGACGGCATTTTAGAAGTAAATCTGAATAATACTCCGAATGAATTGACTCAGGCGATTCTGGCAACTATGGAATGTGGGTTGCTGGGAATAGCCGAGCAGTATCCGAAGTACGTTCGCATTCATACACACAGGAGGTGAATCGCAATGTTTAAACTGATCCTGCAATTGCATGCTCATAAAAAAGGTACCGGCAGCTCTCACAATGGCCGTGACTCCAACGCTCAACGTTTGGGCACCAAAGCTCACGAAAGCCAATTGGTAACTGCTGGCAGTATTATCGTACGTCAACGTGGTACCAGATTCCATCCCGGCAACAATGTTGGCATGGGTAAAGATTACACCATCTATGCTACTATCGAAGGCCGCGTCAAATTTGAACGCAAAGGCCGTGACAAACGTCAAATCAGCGTTTATCCGGTAGAAGAAGCAGCAATGTAATTAAAGCTTAAAGCACTCACTTCGGTGAGTGCTTTTTTTATAAATAACTGCAGTGATAAGATTTTACAGCACTTATGCAGCCTGTCCGTTTACCGGACAGGTTTTATTTTTTTATAAAATATAAAAATTTATAAATCAGGCTCAAATATTACAACTTTAGGAGTAATTTTATACATCTCTGGTTGTAATATAGCTTGTTGTTTGTTTATATAATCATCCCTAAGGAGTAAAATAAATAACATAATTCTAACTTTGGCAGTCTATTTGCGGATAGCCACTTCTATTAAAATATAAGTGTGGGCTGGGGAATGTTCAGCTGATAACAACATTTGATAATTTAAAAGAAATACAGTAAAAATTATGCAAATATCTGTAAGTAATGCAAAAGGAAGAAGTATGTAATATTAAAATTAAAATTTCTTTAAGATTATATTTGTTTTGTTGTAAAAATATACTAAAACCGATATAATCATTTTGCACTGAACTGTAGTTATTTTGATGTTGTACTTAAGGAGATGAAAATGATGCGCAACACTTTTTCTTCACAAGAGTGGCTGAAATTTATTGGTAAGGAAAAATTACAAACCTTTCAGGATTCTTTCGCTCGCGTAGATAATATTAGTTTATGTTTTTTTGATTTAGAAGGTGTTCCTTTAACAGTGTGGTCAAATTCAAGTCTTCTTTGTCATCAGATCATTCAAAATAACAAAAAGCGTTGTCAGCAGGAAAAAGAAAAATCTATGTGTTTCTTAAAAAAGACACAGCAGATCAAATTATTTACCTGCTACTTGGGTTTAACATATTTTATGTGCCCTGTTTATTACAACAATAAAATGGTTGCGATTGCCTATGGCGGCGGTATTGCTACTGAGGTACACACAGTTCCGCAGGAGATCATAGACCGTTATAATATACCTTTGATGCCTCAGCGTAAGTTGCAGAGGATCGGCGAGTTGCTGGTACAGACAATGGCACTGGTCAATTTTGATTTGAGCGTGATAGAAAATATTGGTTCGGAAAAAGCCGAGTCGGAGCTGAATGTTTTTAACGGCATTTTAAGTAAACGAGAAGCGGAAGTGGCAATGCTGATTTGCCAGGGTCTGAGTAATAAGCAAATTGCAGAGCAGCTATTTGTCAGCGAAAAAACGATTAAGACTCATGTCAGTAATATTTTGAGCAAGCTGGATATCAAAGATCGCATGCAGCTGATTCTTGAATATTGCAGAATTGTGCCTAATGCCAAATAAAAGCAGCTGGGGCAGGTGAAAAATGAGTATAAAGAAAAAACTGAGTATTTTTGTTTTGGGGTTATTATTGATACCCATGCTGTTATTACTGCTCTCAACGCAGCATTTTTTCGATCAGCAGATTCAGGAAAACGAGCGTAATTATTTACAGGTTGCGATGAAAACTGTTCGCAATGACATGGAGAACCGGATGGAAGAGATGCGCAAAGCCGGCTGGCTTTGCGTAGGAAATTCCAATCTTTATAAAGCCATCTATGACAAGGATAAAAACAAGCTCGATCTGGCGCTGCATAATTTAGAGCGTAATTATAGCTATCTTGACTATATAGCTATTGTTGACAGGGAAAACAGTATTTTGGTCAGCAGTTCTCCTTATTTATTATATCCTGACGGCAGTAAGATCAAAGTCCTGGCTGCCAGCAGTATGCTGTTTGGTCAAACGCATGTATCGGAAGAAGTCGTCAGTCTGGGAGAGCTGTTTACCAGGGATTCACTTGAGTATAATCAATTTTCGATAAAAATCCTCAATCAGCCTGCAGGTGCGGAAGAGTACCTGCGTAAAGCGTTAATGGGAATAGTTATAGTGCCGATCAGGGACAGGACTGCAAATAACGAGATTATCGGTGCTGTCATTTTGGGTGACTTGCTTAATAATGATAATTATTTTGCCGAACGTTACAGCAGAAATCTGGATAATTCTTTTTTAGCTTTTTCTATTGATGGTATCAGAATAGCTTCTAACATCCAGACCAATACTAAAAATAACTTTATTGGCAGCAGGGCCCCGCATGGTATCGGGAAATATCTGGCAGATGATAAACAGTATTTTGGCAAGGTGAAGGTCGATGACGAAGTACATGTTTTTTTAGACCAGAAAATATTTAACAGTGCGGAGGAACCGATCGCTATTGTTGGTATCGGTATTCCAGAAGAAAAATTTTCGGGTATTGTCAGCAATAATTATAAATATGTGCTGGGATTATTTTTCCTGTGCCTGCTGGCCATGCTGATCTTGGGCCAGCTGCTGGCTGAAAAAATAAGCTGTCCGATCGTACACGTTACTGATCTTACCCGTGACTATTACGAAAAGAATTTTGGCAATAAAGCTGTCTTAAACGGCAGAAAGGATGATGAAGGCGCTATATTGCAGGAAATGTTTGAAAAGTTTACGGCACAGCTGGAGCTGAGAAAACAGGAGAGCAGGTTATATTTGGAACAATTGGAATGCGAGCATGAACATCAGAAAAAATTAGCTGCAGAGCTGCAGAAAAATAATGAACAGCTGGAGTTAAATGTTGCTGAAAGGACTAAGTATTTACAGGAAGCTCTTAATGAACTGAAGAAAGTAGATGTTGCCAAATCACAGTTCATGGCAAATATCAGCCATGAACTGCGGACACCGCTCAATGCTATTATCGGGTCTGCCGATATTTTAAAAGATGATATTTTGGGTGCGTTGAATAAGAAACAGGAAAAATATGTTGCCAACATTTACAGCAGCAGTACTCATCTGTTGCAGCTGATCAATGATATTCTTGATATTTCCAAGATCGCCAGCGGAAAAATGACGCTTAATTACAGTGAATTTTATCTGAAGGAAATTGTTTTACAGACAGTAGAAAACGTAAAAAGCTATGTTGTCGATAAACAGTTAAAGGTAAATTTAACCTTTGAACCAGATGATTTTATGATTGAAGCAGATGCGGCCAAACTCAAACAGATCTTATATAATCTGCTTTCGAATGCTGTAAAGTTTACCCGGCAGGGCGGCGAGATAAAAATATATGTTTACCGGCGCGAAGATGCGGCAGAGTTTATTGTGCGTGATAATGGCATCGGGATCGCTGAACAGGATCAGGCAAGAGTTTTTGTGGAATTTGAACAGGTTGACAGCTCTTATACCCGTGAATATGAAGGTACGGGCTTAGGCTTGCCGCTGGTCAAAAAGATGGTAGAGATGCATGGCGGCTATGTTTATTTAAAAAGTGCTTTAGGGCAGGGCACGGAAGTTATTTTTTTGATACCTTTACAGCCGAAGATACAAAAACAGTAAAGAAAGAGGTGTACAGATGAAAACTGTTTTAATAGTGGACGATAATCTTAAAAATCTGGATTTATTCAAAGATTTTGTTGAAAGCTGGGGATATATGACTATTACTGCCCAGCAGGGGAAAGACGCGATCTGTTTTGCTGAACAATATTTGCCGGATATAATTCTTTTGGATGTTATGCTGCCAGGCATGAGCGGGTACGAGGTATGCCGCGAGTTAAAAGAGAATCCTAAAACGCAGCATATTCCGGTGGTGATGATCACTGTGCTTAATGATATTGCGGACAGGATTCATGGCTATAAAATAGGCGCGGACCAATTTTTGGTCAAACCGGTAGATTATAATGAACTGCACGCTATTTTGGGCAGCCTGTTTGGCAAGAAAAGTATGTACGATGAGATGGAAAGCAGATGGACTGTGATTGAAAGTCTCAATATTTTGCTGAAACAAATCTTACCTCCGGAGTCTGTTATAATGGCTGACCGTAAATTTCATTATTGCAGGAAGCTCTGTGATTATCTTAATCTATCAAAGAATGAGACTGAACAGGGACTGCTGCTGGTAAGGATACAGGATATCATAGCAACCCTGTGTAAACAGAAAGGTTCGACGCCGGAGGAAGAAATGGATTTTTTAGAGCCATTGAAAATGGAAAAATGGGCAAAATACCTGTTATTGTATATTCGTAATTATCTGAGTGGTGTCGACGAAAACCTGCAAAGAAAAATCAGGGAATGTCATTTGGAAAAGCTGGCAGGGATCAGTTTTGTTTTAGACCGCTATGGCAGTATTTTAGTAAGTGAAAATGGCGACGATAACAAGGCACTGTTAAAACTGCGGCAGGAGAGCAGTCAGTATGCCTATCCGGATGATGTGGTAAGATTGTTGGAACAGATCGTTAATGATGAATTATTTATGAAAAGTTTGAAATACAAGTAATTGGTATGAGGCCATAGGACTAAGGTCGTAGTCCTATGGCTTTTTTTTATGCAAGAATACAGCCTAAGGCTCACGAAGCCAAGTGCTAAATATTGTACAATCGAAACAGAAAGCAATGATACGCAAAGTTTCTGACAGAGAGGAAGATTTTTATGGCAAGATCATTATCCCCTATTGGTGTTAAACAGGATTTAGTTGGGCGTATTTTTGACATCCAGTCTTATTCTGTACATGACGGGCCCGGCTGCCGTACGCTGGTATTTTTATCAGGGTGCCCGCTGCGCTGCGAATGGTGTGCAAATCCGGAAGGTTTGGAAAACCGTGTACGTACATTATTCAGAGTTATGAAGTGCATCAACAGGTCCCAGGGCTGCAAACGTTGTATTTCCAAATGCCCGCATCAGGCGATTGCTCTTAGTGATGAAAAAGAAATACCATTGGCTATCGACTGGGAAAAATGCAAACACTGTGAAAGTCACGAATGTGTGGATGCCTGTTTGCAGGAAGCCTTTGTTCCTGCTTCGAGGGATATGAAAGTCTCCGAATTGATGAAAATTTTTGACCGCGACCGGCATTACTGGTCAGGTAAGGGCGGCGCTACGTTCAGCGGCGGCGATCCCATGTATCAGAAAGATTTTTTGCAGGCGGTTTTGAAAGAATGTCGTAATGCTTATATTCATACAGCGATTGAAACCAGCGGCTTTTTCCCGCAGGAAACTTATTTGGAAACCATGAAATATGTTGACTTTGCCTTTAATGATCTGAAGCATATGGATTCGGCGAAGCATCAAGAGAAAACAGGGGTTCCCAATGAACTTATTTTGTCTAATATTGCAGCTTTAGCACAATCAGACTGGCCGGGACGGCTGGTTTTAAGATCGCCTGTTATTGAAGGCTTTAATGACAGTAAAGAGAATATGGCGGCTATTGCAGAATTTATGCACAGTGTAGGCTTAACTGAATTTAATCTGCTGCCTTTCCACCGTCTGGGTGATTCCAAATGGAAATCCTGTGGGATGGTTTATCCCTATAGCATGTACGAAGCAACGCCACCTGAAAAATTAGAAGCTTTACAGAAGGTACTGCTTGATTTAGGTATCAAAGCTTATGTTGGTTCAGACACCCCATTTTAAAATTCCTCTATAGAACAGAAGCAGCGCACTGGTTTTGCTTGGACCGGTGTGCTGCTTCTGTTTTTTAGCTGTAGGACAACTAGTTCCAGAGGCTTAGGCAGCGTTCTATTTTTCAGACTTCCGCTCCTACTGGCGGCTCAATACTTAAGATTTTTCGCATAGTACACTTAAGGCAACCTAAGGGTACAGCAAGTGTAAATGTTGAATGGATGACTGCTTCTAAAAAATTACTGTAACCCTTATCGTGAATTCTATGTGAAAAAGGAGGATTTATTATGGCAAGAAAACTCGTTGATGTATTGGAAGAGCAAGGTATGTCCTTGAATCTTCAGGCCGGCGGTGAAGCACCGAAAGAGATGGTTGACCGTGAAGTAAAAGAAGGGGCTACAGAAAGAGCTGCTAAATTGAAAGATATTTATCTGCAGACTTTGTCTTCTGTAACCTGCGAATTCCCCTATTGGTATAACCGCGTATTCCAGGCTAATGAGGGTGACATCATGGAAGTACGCCGCGGCAGAGCTTTGAAAGCAGGCTTCGAGCATTTAACTCCCAGTATTTATCCTGGTGAATTACTTGTTGGTGCCAAAACTCAATATTATCGCGGTTCTTTCCCGATGCCGTGGCTGTCTGAAGGCTTCTTCATGGCCAAGGAAGATGAATTATACCAGGCTGCTTTGGCTTCCGGTTCTGCCAGTGCTGACCAGGTCAGTGCTTATGGCGCCGGCGGCGGCAACGTAACTGAAAGTTTTGGTAATGTTGTTTCTATAGCTGGTAAATATGGTATCCGTAAAGATGAGGTCCGTGTTTTAACTAAACTTGCCCGCGAGTGGGTCGGTAAATCTGTTGACGATGTCGGCCATCGCTATGAGCAAATGGTTCCCGAATATCCGATCAAAGAAGCTGTTATGCGCAGCCTGATCTGTATGTTTGACTCCGGTTATACCCTGCCGCAGGGCCGTGAAGTAATCAACTACTTCTATCCTTTGCAATATGGTTACGACGGATTGATCAAAATGTGCGAAGAAGGCATTGCTGAGACGGCTGGCCGTCCTGATGGTGATGGCATTATCGGTATGAGCAGGCTGTATTTCTATGAAGCCGTTAAACTGGTTCTTGAAGGTATCCAAACCTGGCATCTGCATTATGCTGAAGAGGCAAAACGTCTGGCTGCTACTGAAAAGAACGCCAAACAAAAGAAAGAATATGAAGAAATCGCCGAGATCATGGAACATATCGCTCATAAACAACCGCGTACCTTCCGTGAAGCTCTGCAGATGATCTACATGGTCCATATGGCCTCCGTCAATGAAGATGCTATTTCCGGCATGTCTCCCGGACGTATCGGACAGGTTCTTTGGCCATGGTTCGAGCAGGATATGGAAGCTGGACGTATCACCGAAGCTGAAGTACTGGAACTTTTGGAATGCTACCGCGTAAAAATGACCTGTATCGACTGCTTCGCTTCGATGGGCGTTGTTGGCGGCGTACTTTCCGGCAATACTTTCAACAATGTCTGCATCGGCGGCTTGACCCGTGACGGTCAATCAGCTGCTAACAGACTGGAAATGCTGCTTTTGGAAGCTGGTATGACCTGCCAGACCACGCAGCCGACTCTGTCTGTATTGTATGATGACAAACTGCCTGAAGAATTCCTGCTGAAAGCTGTAGAGTGCGAAAAGAGCGGCACCGGCTACCCGGCCTGGATGAACAACCGCGGCGGTATCGAGTTCATTATGAAGAACTACGGCCCGGAAGGCATGAATCTGGAAGATGCACGCGCGTTCTCTATCGGCGGCTGTCTGGAAACGTCTCCCGGCATTTGGAAAGAATTGGAACTGAACGGCAAGAAATACTGGATTCCGGGCGGCGCAGGCCAACCGACTTCCGTAGGTGTACATTTTATTTCCAACCCGAAAGTTCTGGAAATGGTACTTACTAACGGTTATGACAGACGTATTGATTTGCAGGTTTTGCCGCCTCATAACAAAACCTTCAAAACTTATGAAGAATTGTATGAACAATTCCTTAAATACTATGACATCGTCATTGATTGTCTGGTAACTACCAATAATATCCAGCATGACGTATGGCGTAAACACAATATGTCGCTGGTCAACTCCTTCCTGAAACCTGACTGCCTGGCAAAAGGCCAGCATATCGGCAATATGGGTTATCGCTACAATGCTACATATAACATTGAAGATACCGGTACGATCAATATGGTCAACTCCCTGTACAACATCAAGAAATTGGTATTTGAAGATAAGAAATACACTCTGGAAGAACTTACAGATGCGCTTATCAACAACTTCGGTTTCAAAAATGCTGATGAAATCGGCAGCTTCTCGCTTGAAGCTCAGGAAAAACGCGATGATGATGACGGACGTTACGATCAGATCCATGCAGATTGCCTGAGATCCTTCAAATATGGCAACGATATTCCTGAAGTCGACAGCATTTTGGCTGAGTTTGAAGACTGGTACTGCGGCTGCGGCGATAAATATGAATCTCTGTATGCCAAACCGTTCTATGTCTGCCAGATGTCCGTATCCACTCATGCACCGCAAGGCGCTGCCACTCTGGCTTCTGCCGACGGTCGTCTTTCCGGCACTACCTTTGCTGACGCTTCCATGTCCGCATACCCCGGTACCGACCGCAATGGCGCCTATGCCTTGTTCGAATCCGCTACTTGCTGGGATCACAGCAGATCTCAAAACTCGCAGATGAACCTGAAACTGCATCCGAATGCAGTCAAAGGCATCGAGGGTTCCAAGAAATTGTTGGATCTGACCCGTTCTTACATGAGAAAAGGCGGTTTCCATATCCAATTCAATATCGTCGATTCCAAAGTTTTGAAAGATGCTCAAAAACATCCTAACAACTATCGTGACCTCTTAGTTCGTGTAGCCGGCTTTACTCAATACTGGGTAGAAATCGGCAAGCCGATCCAGGACGAAGTTGTTGCAAGAACCGAATACGAAGGAGTGTGAGTCACAATGGCTAAAAATAATCATGCTGATTGCCGTAATTTTACCCCCATTGACGTTGCGAAAGGTATCTGCCACGCCAATAATGACAGTATTATCCTTATTGACAGTGAAACCTGCCCGATGTTCGATCCTATCGCTAAATGCAAATGCTGCAAATGCTTTGTAGAAGCTGATGAAAACAACATTGGTATCTGCGACGGCTTTAAGAAAAAAGACTGGACCTATGGCGATCTGAAAGCTGTATATTGCGAACAGTTTACAAGAAAATAAGTTTATTACAATACTTCCTCCTTAACTAAATTAAGTTGGCGGATGCAGGAGCCTGCATCCGCCTCTTTTCAAAATGGGGCTGAAATTTGTAATTACTATTAACTCATAATCTTTTACAGATTTGTGAGATGAAGGGATGGTTTGTATGGATGCGAAAAGAACCTCTTACTTTGTAGTTGTTGCTGCGTGGTTAGCAGTATTTTGCCTGTTTGGTTACCGCTCTACTTTTGCGATCCTGGCCGGGCCGATGTCACAGACGATGGGCTGGACCGGTGCGCAGGTATCGTTAGGCTATTCGCTGATGATGAGCATGTATGCTGTTACAGCTTTTTTCAGCGGGATGATTTTGGATAAATGGGGCACTAAGCCTGTTTATACTATTGCCGCAGTTTTTTGTATGCTGGGCTTTTACCTGACCGCTAAAGTTGAATCTTTGTATGCTTATTATGCAGCCTATGCCATTTTTGCCGGTATCGGTACCGGTATGCTGTGGGTATCGTCAACTATTTCCATTCGTAAATGGTTTGTCGGCAAATATTATGCCAAAATGTGGGGCATTGCTTTTGCCGGTGCTCCGATGGCGCAGATCCTGCTCAGTCTGGGCGTAAAACCGATGCTGGTACAGAATGCAGGTCAATGGCGTGACGCTATGACGATTCTGGGCTGGGTCTCTCTGGTAGCGCTGCTGCTTGCCGCTCTGTTGGCGAAAAAGAATCCGGAACAGTACGGACTGCATGCTTTTGGTGAAGTTCCACCAGCCAAAGGTACGGCTGCTCAGCAGGAATATCCCTGGAAGATTGGCGAAGCGTTCAGTACTTTCCCTATTTGGGGTTCGATCTTTGCTTTCCTGACCAGTATGGTTGCAGAATTTTTGATCTGGACGCAGGTCGTTACCTATTGGACCAAAGATTTGAAGATGACCTTGGATAACGCGACTAACCTTTATATCATCATCGGTATCGCCGGCATCTTCACGATGCCGCTGTTGGGTATCGTATCCGATAAATTAGTTGTAGCGATGAAAAATGAAATCAAAGCCAGAAAAACCATGCTTATCTTTGGACCGGCGGTAGGTGCTGTGGCATGTCTGTTGCTGATGACCATGGGGCCGCAGTCCACTACTTTAGGCGCTTTGATCTGCATATTGTTTGCTGTTTACTGGGCCATCGAGCCGGGCGGCGTCGTTGGTTATGCGGGCGCTATCTATGGCCGCGTCAGCCTTGGTAAATTGTGGGGGCTTGCTACCCTGATCGTTATGGGTATCGGTCCGGCGCTGGGCAGCTTTATGGGTGGTTATCTGGCCGACACAACCGGTAATTTTATTGCCTCCATTAAGTTTGCGCTGTGTTCCTTTGTTATTTCAGCGATTATTGCCTTTATTTTGCCGCTGAAAATAAAGGTCCCTGATCGTAAAGATGTAGTTTTAGAAGAAAACGAAGATTATACAGAATAAATATGATTTTAAACAACTAGCGTGATTATAAAATATTTATTTAGGGGCTGAAAATATGAAAGTATTGGTAATTGGTGACAGCTACGGTTTACCGCGCTATGCCAAAGACAGTTTTAATGTAGAACTGGATTATGCGGGAACATATCCTGAACAGCTGCGCAGAATGCTTACTGCTCATTTTGCAGAAGACATCTGCCTGGTAAACCGCTGCCGCCATGCCAATACCAGTTTAAGCCTTATAAAAGGCGAGGCCAATGAAATAGAATTTTTACGTCCCGACTATACAATACTGCAATTGGGGCTGGTCGATTTATGGCCGGCCGAAGGACGAAGAATCTGGCCGCTTTATTCGGAACAGTACGGTCGTGACCCCTGGGTTACGCCTGATGAATATAAAAATAATCTGCAGCTTTTTATAAAATTTGCCAATAGCAGGGGCAGCAAAGTGATCCTTGTAAATAGTCCACCTGTAAGTAAGCCGCATCTGCTTAAACATACAGGGTTAGAAAAAAAGATCGCGCAGTATAATAATCTGCTGGCAAGGTTAGCGCCGGGTGCCAAAGGAATCCTGCTGGACTGGCATGAAAGTGTAAAGTGCTTGGCAGAGAGAAACGTATTTGGCAGCGACGGCATCCATCCGACCAGGGAAGCGTCAAAGCTGCTGGCCAGGCTGCTTTTGCAGCAGATAATATCATTTGAGGAGGAGGCTGGAAATGGATAGAGAAGAACTTTTACAAACTATTATCGCTAAAGAAGCGGCAATGTTTGTTGCCGTAAAAGCCAGTGAACCTGCCGATTGTCAGGAAATGCTGAAAACCTTTCATCTGATGCGGGAAATGAGTCATTCGGTCCTGGCAGACGACACGCTTGCTTCATATCTGCAGGATCTGGAAACGGCAGCGGCGACGGGGCGCAATTTAATGACAGAAAAATATGCCCGTATGGAAAATCTGATCCCGGCGCTCAATGAAAATGAACTGATCTGCAAAATAGTGGATATTGAAAGGGAATGGCTGTATGAGGTACACCAAAAATATCCGCTGACAGTAGCTGTCGACGGCGGCTTCACCACCTATGCTGTTTGTGAATTGGAGACATATTCTGATGAAACTTTAAATTTATACTATCGTGATATCTTTTTGGCAGTCACACAAAAGCGTAATCTGGTCGAAGAACGTTACCAGTATCTATACTGCAGATTAGGATTTAAAGATTTGGAGGAAGTTGAAACTCTGGCTCAAAAACGTGCGGCGGCAAAGGAGTGAAGAAAATGCAGAGAGATGAAATTATGCAGCGGATCATTGACCTGGAAACCGAGATGTTTACCGCAGTCAACGCGGAAGAAGCAGTACCTGCCAATACCATACCGGCTTTTAAGGAAATGCGCCGTATGACATATTCTGTTTTATCAGATAAAACAGTTGCCTTATGGCTGCAGGATCTGGAAACAGCAAAAAAAGACGGGCGTAATATTATGACGGAAAAATACGCTCTGATTGGCGGACAGATACCGACACTGCAGGAAAATCCGCAGATTGTAAAAATAGTGGATGTAGAAGAAAAATGGATGAATGAACTGGCTTTCAAATATCCGCATGCTGTCAAAAGAGAGCGTGCCAATGCAGAGCTTTTCAGAAAATATGCGTTGTGTGAATTGCAGACCTGGTCTCCGGTCACGATCAATGCCTATTTTGAGGATGTGAAAAAGGCTATGGAAGAAGGTCGTAATCTGGCGGAAGAGCGTTATGATAACCTGTACCAGAATATTGGGAAAGGGCGCCTGCGTGATGTGGAAGAATCATTAAAATAAAGTTTTTCAGGAAGGTTTTTTGTTGATACAAAAAACCTTCCTTTCTGTTATAATGATAAACAGAACAGTTAAGAATGGAGTGGTATGATGCTGCGTAAAATTTTATTAGTGATGAGTATGATGTTTATCCTGTCGGCAGGAGCTGCGGCTGCTGCAGATAAAACATATGAAGTGCCGGAAGGAAACTGTACGATCAGCCTGCCGGATAACTATGCTGTGACAGTTGTGGAACGTCCGACTGATCCGAATGATGAACTGGGTGTTCAGGTCGCTCAGCTTTCTGTCAGCGATCCTGCGGATAAATCGCTGGCTATGCATGTTATGGTGGAAAGCAGCAAGCTGACTAAAGAATTGCCGGACCTTGATTATAAACCGGGCGGAGTGATGAAGGACTATTTTGCTGAAAACCTGCAAAACAGCGGCTGGCAGGAACCTGTGGTAACAGGTGAACAGCAGAATGAAAACATGTATTTTATTAAATTTAGCAGTTATATAGCCGATAGCGTGGGACAGAAATATGACGGACAGATCTATGCTACGCTGAAGAACGGAAAATTGATCTATCTGATGCTGATGAGTAAAGAACGTGCTTTGAAGCCTGATGAGAAAGCACTGTTAGAGGATACAGTAGCTAAATTGTATTTTAATGAACAAAGTGTGCCAGTTGTATCGGAAGATAATAAATAAAAGACAAAAGCTTCCTGGTTCCACCACGGAAGCTTTTGTCTTTTATTGTTTTACACGCAAAAAACGGCTGCGACTCGCACCACCGTAGTCGCAACCGCTTTTTGAGGTTGAAAGGATGAAAATAATTGAGAGAGAAGGGAGGAGGTAATTGCATTTAATGCTTTTGCCTTGTCTATATAATACCTCACGACAACAGGATTTGCATCTTACAATGGTTACATAATCTGTTTAATATAATTACATAATTATATTAAAGTTAAAAGTTTTTCATACTGAAACTCAAAAAATTATTTTGCTTTTTGGAAGCAGGCTTGATAAAATGCCATTAAGAGCTGACAGGTGGTGAAGAAATGCAGACAGTGGCGTGTTTTGGCGATTCTCTGATTTATGGTTTTCCTTTCGGTCCGCGTGTTTCGTGGATCGCGGAAGCGGAAAAGCTGACGGGGCATAAATTTTTAAATTATGGCGTTTGCGGCGATTGTACAGACGATATTTTAACCCGTCTGCAAACGGCGTTTTTACCGGAACAGACTACGCATATTTTATTTTGGGGCGGTGCGAACGATATCATTCAAATGCGGCCGCAGAAATTTATTGTGGAAGACCTGCAGAAAACAGTGTGTTATTGTCAGAATAAAAATTTAAAACCGGGTATAGTCTTGCCGCTGGTAACTGCCGAAAGCGGATTAAACAAATATCTTTTACCGCTGCGTGAGGCTATAAGCACAAATTTTGCAGAGTCGGTATGGCTGCTTGATCTGCAGCCAGCTGTGGGGTTGACTGCGGCAGCCAGGAAGAACGCCTATCTGGACGGCGTGCATCCGACTGCAGACGTTTACAGAGCAATGGGAAGATATGCCGCGCCGCTGCTTAAAAGCTGGCTGGAAAAAGATAATAGTAAATAAAGAAACTTTGCTTTCACGTGCCTTTTTGTATTATAATAAAGAAATAGATAAGTAGGCGGGCGTTAAGTTTAACGCAGTATTTATGCTGAATATTTAATTTATTGAAGATAGAGGAGAAAATCATGTTTATTGATCGAGCGAGAATATATGTTGAGGCCGGTGCCGGCGGTGATGGCCGCAGCAGTTTCAGACGTGAAAAATTTGTTGAAAAAGGCGGCCCGAACGGTGGTAATGGCGGTCGTGGCGGCGATGTGATTTTAAAAGCTGATAAAAATCTCAATACTTTGATCGACTTTCGCTACAAAAGAAAGTTTGTTGCCAAACGTGGCGGGCACGGCGGTAATTCCAACTGCACCGGTCCACGGGCCGATGATGTTATCGTAAAGGTTCCAATGGGTACTTTAGTGCGCGATGATGCTACCGGCGTGCGTCTGGCTGATCTGACTGAGGACGGTCAGGAATATGTTATTGCCAGAGGCGGCCGCGGTGGTAAAGGCAATGCCTGTTATGTTACAAGTACCAACAGGGCTCCGACTTTTGCTGAAAAAGGCGAACCGGGAGAATTGCGCTGGGTCAAGCTGGAACTGAAGCTGCTGGCTGACGTTGGTCTGGTTGGTTATCCTAGTGTTGGTAAATCCAGTATCATTGCCCAGGTTTCGGCTGCAAGGCCTGAAATCGCCGCTTATCACTTTACGACGCTGACCCCGGTTTTAGGTGTGGTGCGTATCGACGCTGAACGCAGCTTTGTTTTAGCCGATATTCCCGGACTGATCGAAGGCGCGCATGAAGGCGTAGGTTTGGGGCACGATTTCCTGCGCCATGTGGAGCGTACTAAAGTGCTGCTGCATGTTTTGGACGTTTCCGGTACCGACGGCCGTGATCCCATCGAAGATTTTGAAAAAATCAATTTCGAGCTGTCGCAATACAGTGAACGTTTGGGGCGGCGCAAACAGCTGGTAGTTGCCAATAAAATGGACTTGCCGGAAGGGCAGGAAAATTTCCAGCGTGTTAAAGAATATGTAGAAGCCAAAGGCTATGAGATCGTAAAAGCTTCGGCCGCTACCGGTGAAGGCCTGCAGGAACTGATGTATAAGGCTTATGAGATGCTGCAGAACTTTGAACCTGAGCCGGATGAAGAAGAACATATCATGATAGATGAAATCGACCCGGACAGCTTTGAGATCACAGCCTGTGCAGATGCGGATTTTGAAGTAAAAGGTAAAAATATCGAGCGCCTTGTAGCCATGACAAATTTTGATAATGACGAAGCATTGTACCGCTTCCAGCTGATCTGGAAAAGTCTGGGTATCGATGCGGCTTTAAAAGAAAAAGGTATTCAGGAAGGTCAGACAGTACGTATCCGCGATATGGTGTTTGAGTTTAAAGAATACTAAGATTTTAACGAGGGGACTGAGCTGGATGACTTTTGACCGCTCTGCGCTGAAAGAAGCCAAACGTATCGTAGTGAAGGTTGGTACCAGTACCATAACCTACGCTAACGGTAAACGTAATTTTGAACAGATCGACCGATTGGCCCGTGAACTTGCCGACTTACAGAATCAGGGCAAAGAAATGATCCTGGTGACGTCCGGCGCTGTTGCCGTAGGCGTGGATCGTCTGGGCCTGCCCGAAAAACCCAGGACTATCCCCGGTAAGCAGGCTGCTGCTGCCGTAGGACAGGGGATTTTGATGCATACTTATGAAAAACTTTTTGCCGAATACGGGCAGATCGTGGCACAGGTACTGCTGACAAAAACAGAATCTTTGGACCGGCACCGTTACACCAATTCACGCAATACGTTTATGGAGCTGCTAAAAAACAGAGTTATTCCCATCGTCAATGAAAATGACGTTGTCGCTTTAGATGAATTGAAGATCGGTGATAATGATAATATGTCGGCACTGGTAGCCGGTATCGTCGATGCCGATCTGGTCGTGATCCTTTCCGACGTAGACGGATTGTATACAGCAAACCCACAGACGCATCCCGATGCAAAACTGGTGAGTATCGTCAGCGATATTACCCCGGAGATTGAGGCCAGTGCCGGTGGTGTTGGCAGCAGCTTAGGGACTGGCGGTATGTTTACCAAGTTGCAGGCGGCTAAAGCCGCCACCAGTTCGGGTATCCATCTGGCAATTGCCCGCGGCGACGAAAAATATGCTATTGCCCGCATTTTGCAGGGTGAGAATATTGGCACGGTCTTTGTTTCCAAAGAGAACCGTCTGCAGTTCCGTAAACGCTGGCTGGCCTTTGGGGCCCGCATCATGGGTAAACTTGTTATTGATGAAGGCTGCGCCAAAGCCGTGCGCAAAGCAGGCGGCTGCAGCATTTTGCCGGCAGGCATCACGGCGGTTGAAGGGCAGTTTGAAGCCGGTAATACCGTCAGCGTTGTCGACCTGGCCGGGCATGAACTGGCACGTGGTTTGAGTCACTATTCTTCAGCGGAACTGGAGCAGATCAAAGGTGCAAAAACCTCGGAAATAGAAGACAGAATAGGTCATAAAAATTACGACGAGGTCATCCATCGTGATGATCTGGTTATTTTGGGCTAGGAGGAGACCGGCATGGCAACTTATGAAATGGTGCGTACTAAGGCCGAAGCTGCACATCGTGCGGCTGCTGAACTGGCAGTAACTTCTACCGTGATCAAAAATAAAGCGCTGCTGGCTATGGCCGCCGCGCTTGAAGCTGGAGTGACGGAAATTTTGGCGGCTAATGCCAAAGATATGGAAGCCGGCCGCGTTAATAATATGAAAGCATCGATGCTGGACAGACTGGCGCTTTCACAGGAGCGTATTGATGCTATGGCCGAAGGACTGCGTCAGGTAGCGCAGCTGGAAGATCCTGTTGGCAATGTTTTGGATGGACGCAGAATGCCGAATGGTCTGACTGTGACGAAAGTACGTGTTCCTCTTGGTGTTATCGGTATTATTTATGAAGCCCGCCCGAATGTTACAGCCGATGCCATCGGCTTATGTGTAAAATCAGGCAATGCGGTTATTTTGAAAGGCGGCAGCGAAGCCCTGCATTCAAATATTGCTATTGCCGGTATCTTGACGCAAGCAGCAGAGGTAGCCGGCATACCGGCAGGGGCCATACAGTTTATCGACAGCAGTGACCGTCAGGCTGTAACTGATCTGATCAAAATGAACGGACTGGTCGACGTAGTCATTCCCCGCGGCGGGGCCGGACTTATTCAGGCTGTGGTGCAGAATGCCACGGTACCTGTAATCGAAACAGGTATTGGCGTCTGCCATACCTATGTAGATGCCGGAGCCGACTATGATATGGCGCGCGCGATCGCTATCAATGCCAAGGTGCAGCGTCCGGCAGTATGTAATGCGATGGAAACATTGCTGGTGCACGAGGACGCCGCTGCTGAATTTTTGCCGCAGATGCTGGCCGAATATTTTGCTGCCGGCGTAACGGTCATCGGCTGCGAGAAAACGCAGTCTTTTGATAAGCGTATCCAGGCAGCAACGGAAGCAGACTGGGCCACGGAGTACGGTGATCTGCGTTTATCGGTAAAAATAGTCAGCGGTCTGGACGAGGCGCTTGCGCATATTGCCAGATATGGTACTAAACATTCTGAATGTATCGTTACCAGCGACTATGGACATGCCCGCATCTTTCAGCAGCGTGTCGATGCTGCCGCAGTTTACGTTAACGCTTCAACACGTTTTACAGACGGTTTTGAATTTGGTTTTGGCGCTGAAATTGGTATCAGTACGCAAAAACTCCATGCCCGCGGGCCGATGGCTTTGCCTGAGCTAACCAGCAGCAAATATCTTATCAGCGGCGACGGACAAATACGGGGTTGATTTTAAAGTGAAAGCAGTCTGCGCTTGACGCAGGCTGCTTTTCTGTTTTTAAAAATCACTTTTTTGTCATACTTTTTGACTGATTTGTCATTAAAAAAACACAGAATTCATCTATCATAGGTTTTGACCAAAAGAATAGAATAAGCTATAATTTTAAACATGGTACGAGCTGATAAGGATAAGGATTGTTAATTTTGCGAAAGTAAAGAGGGATGTATGATGTTAGCATGGATAAAACGCAATAAATATGTACTGGGATTTTTGACGGTCCTGATAGCGATCGGCTATTTTGGCTACGGTTATTATAAAAGCAGCACTGAAGTCAAAGAAACGGTGCGCACGGCGACTGTTGAATACGGACACTTGGCCGACAGCATTTCAGCTACAGGCAGTTTGAGCGCCGTCGATAATGTGGATATCAGCTCCAAGATCACCGGACGTATCGTCGAAGTCTGCGTCGAAGAGAACGATCATGTTAACGCCGGGCAGGTGCTGGTACGCCTGGACGATACCTCACTGGCGGCCACACAGACTCAGATGCGGGCCAAAATGGAAAATGCTCTGGCAACCTATAACCGTTACAGTGCCCTGCTTGCCCAGGGTGCTATTTCCAGATCTGACTATGATCTGGCCGAAGCTGATTATACTGTCGCTAAAGCCAACTACGATCAGGCTACTTCCAATGTCAACGATACAGTCATCACTACGCCGATCTCCGGTTATGTTATCGGCAAGCCTACCCCTGTAGGACAGACGATCAGCTCCGGTATTTCCGAACCTCAGGTCATCATGTCCATTGCCAACCTTGATAATATGCAGATCGAAACGCTGGTCGACGAATCTGATATTGGCCAGGTCAGAGTAGGGCAGAAAGTAAACTTTACTGTTGATTCCTACCCTGACAGAACCTTTGAAGGTATCGTCAGACTGGTATCCCGTAAAGCAGTTACCGAAAATAATGTTATTTACTATACAGTATATGTAGATGTGGCAAACCCGGAAGGCAAGCTGCTGCCGACGATGACGGCCCGCGCCAATATTATCGTCAACGAAGCTGAAGGCGTGCTGATGGTGCCGGTCAACTGCCTGCGTACAGAAGGCAGCCGCCGTTATGTGCAGGTATATAATGAAGCAACTAAAGAGATCCGCGACGTAAATGTTGAAGTGGGAATGAGCGGTGATGACAAGATCGAGGTCAGCAGCTCTGAACTCAAGGCCGGCGATAAGCTTTTGATCAAAGCCGCCAAAGCGACACAAACCAATAATAACCGCATGGGCCCGCCGATGCGCTGATAAAATGAGAGGAGCTGCGCATATGACTGCTGTGATCAGACTTGAAGATATTATGAAAACATATGTTATGGGCGATGCCGTAGTCCATGCGCTCGATCATGTCAACGTCGAGATCGGCACCGGTGAATTTACTTCTATTATGGGGCCGTCCGGCAGCGGCAAATCAACAATGATGAATATTCTTGGCTGCCTGGATCGTCCGACTTCCGGTAAGTATTATTTAGACGGTAAAGAAGTGGCCGGCTACAGCGACGACGAACTGGCACGGACACGCAACGCAAAAATAGGTTTTGTTTTTCAAAACTTTAACCTGCTGCCCAAATTATCGGCGCAGCTGAACGTAGCCCTGCCCTTAGTTTATGCCGGTGTTGGCGAAGAAGAACGCTTGGAACGGGCTAAAACAGCACTGGAAGCAGTTGGTCTGGGCGACAGGATCGACCATAACCCCACAGAAATGTCCGGCGGTCAGCGACAGCGCGTAGCTATTGCCCGCGCCCTTATCAACGACCCGGCCATTATTATGGCAGACGAACCGACAGGAAATCTGGATACCAAGTCCAGTTATGAAATCATGGACATCTTTAAAAAAATGAATGATGACGGCAAAACGGTAGTCATGGTTACTCATGAGCCAGACATTGCCGAGCAGACCAAGCGTATTCTGACTATGCGTGACGGTAAGCTGGTCAGCGACGAATGGAGGACTGACCATGTTTAACGAATCCATCAAAATGGCGATCGACGGGATGATCTCTAATAAACTGCGTACTTTGCTGACGCTTTTGGGTATCATCATCGGCGTTGGTGCCGTTATAGCTATGGTCAGTCTGGGCTTTGGCGTGAAAGAACAGGTCAAAAGCAATATTTCCAGTCTGGGCAGTAATCTGCTCATCGTCATGTCAGGCGGCCGTACCGCCAGCGGCGCACGTCTCGCAGCTGGTCAGGGCGCGCGTCTGACGGCGGAAGATGCTTACGCTATCGAAAAACAGATCGAAGGCATTGCCTATGTTGCACCGGCTGTTTCCTCCTCCTATCAGTTAGTAGTAGGCAATCAAAACTGGACTGCCAGTGTGGAAGGAACAACGCCTAATGTGCTGGATATCCGCAGTTATAAACTGGCCGAAGGCCGGAATATGACGGAACGTGATCTCAGCAGTCGGGCCAGAGTCTGCGTTATCGGTCAGACCATTGTTGATAATCTGTTCCCCGAAGGCGATGCTGTCGGGAAAACCCTGCGGATCAATAAAGCTCCGTTTCAGGTCATCGGTGTCCTGGAAGCCAAAGGCCAGTCGGCCAGCGGTCAGGATCAGGACGACGTAGTCTATATTCCGCTGACAACGGCGCAAAACAGAATGATGGGCATTACCCATATCAGCAGGATCACGATCCAGGCCGAAAACGAAAACGTTATCGATCAGGTGCAGGCTGAAGTGGAACAGCTGCTGCGGCAGCGACATAAAATCAAAGCCGGCGACGATGACGACTTTACTGTACGGAACCTGGCGGCCCTGATGGAAACAATGATGGAAACTGCCAATACCATCACCCTGCTGCTGGGCTGCATTGCGGCCATCAGCCTACTGGTCGGCGGCATCGGCATCATGAATATCATGCTGGTTTCTGTTACTGAGCGGACAAGGGAAATAGGCATCCGCAAAGCGCTGGGCGCTACTTATAACAATATCCTGCTGCAGTTCCTGATCGAAGCCATGGTCATTGGCGTGGTCGGCGGTACGCTGGGCGTGATTTTAGGCATTGGTTCATCCTATGCCATCAGTTACTTCGCCGGCTGGCAAACCGTCATTTCCATACCCACGATTATCATTGCGGTGGTATTTTCCGTAGGCATTGGCCTCTTCTTCGGCATCTACCCGGCGCGCAAAGCAGCACTTTTAGACCCCATCGAGGCATTGCGCTATGAATAAAAATTATTGTGGTGAGCATGAAGTAAAACAAAATGCAGCTAAAAAAGCAACCTGGCACGAAAAAATGCAGGCCTTCTCAGACTATCTGGGAAGGCCTAAGACTGTTTTTGATTTAAAAGACCGTAGCAAAGCGTTGTTGCTCCTGGCAGCAATCATTATCGGCGTACAGTATCTGCTGAAAGTGCTTTTAAAATAATTTGCATATTTCGTGGCTAAAATATACTTTGGAAAATTTTGCTGGAAAAGTATGTTTTTTTGAAAGTAACTAAATTTGGCAGGATGATGTATTTTTAGTATCATATACTTGATATTTTAAGGAGGTCATAGATATGGAAAATGAATCATATGTAGAATCAGTTAAACGTGCAAGTATTGTGCAAAGCTTTTTTGCCCAGATTTATGGATGGATGTTTTTTGGACTTTTAACAACAGGGATAGTTGCTTATTATACGGCACATTCACCATTTCTGTTAAATTTGATTTTTAGCAGCAAAATAACTTTTTATGTGTTTTTATTTGCACCGATCGTTTTAGTTATGATAATCAGCAGTAAAATCAATTCTTTGAGTGCAAGTATGGCCAGCTTTCTGTTTTTTGTTTACTCGGCTGTCACTGGCATTACGCTTTCGGCAATTTTTCTTGTTTATACGCAGGAATCCATTGCCACGACTTTTGGGATAACTGCTGGTACTTTTGGCGCCACCGCTCTTTTTGGTTATGTTACCAAAAAAGATTTAAGTAAAATGGGCAGTATCCTGTTTATGCTTTTGATCGGCCTGATTATTGCTTCGGTCGTCAATATGTTTTTGAAAAATGACACTATGATGTGGGTGCTTACCTATGTGGGAATCATTATTTTTGTCGGTCTTACTGCTTATGATATGCAGAAGCTTAAAAAAATTGCCTATAGTATCGATGAGGATGAAAGCAGTATTGCTAAATTTGCGGTGCTGGGTGCGCTTACGTTATATCTTGATTTTATTAACCTGTTTTTACGGCTGTTGCAGATTTTTGGTAAGAAGCGTTAAAGTGGCTTGTGTGTAAGTTGCTCTGTGGTTTTAGTATAAAGAATAGTTTATGTGGAATTCCCAAAATGTCTGTTTCTTAAGAAACAGACATTTTGATTTTATATTGGGAAAGTAAGTGCAAAATAGAAATTCTAAGAAGTTTTCATTATTTAAATATTTACATATAGTTGTGCAAGCTTGCCTGTTTTTGGTATAATATAGTGATAATAAGGAAGGTGGGTAAACGAGTGAAGAGCAAAAAGCTTGGCATCATGGGCGGAACTTTTGATCCTGTTCATCTGGGGCATCTGCAGACGGCCAAGTTTATTTATGAGCATTTGGGCTTGGAAAGAATAATTTTTGTTCCCGCGTTTATTGCACCGCATAAGGTGGGGCTGGAGTTTGCTCCGGCTGCCGACCGTTATCGAATGACGGAGCTGGCAACAGAGCCTTATCCTTATTTTGAAGTTACTGATATCGAATTGCAGCGCAGCGGTGTTTCATATACTTATGACACAGTGATGGAACTGAAAGACCGCTATCCGGAATATGAGCTGTATTTTATTATTGGCGCCGATGCCGTACCGATGCTGAATACCTGGCACCGCATCAGGGAGCTGCTGGCAGAGGTCACTTTTATCGCTGCTGACAGGCCTGGTTATGGGCAGACGATCGACAAGGTGTGCGAGTTTTTTGGCGAACCTGCTAAAAATAAAATTATACTTTTGGCTACGCCTGAAGTGGATATTTCTTCGACGGGTATTCGTGAACGCGTCAGACAGGGACTTTCCATTAAAGGGCTGGTGCCTGAACGTGTAGCAGATTATATTTTGGAGGAACACCTCTACCGGTCTTAAAGGTAGGGAAAGGAGTTGTTATCATGCTGGATATCACAGAAATGAAAAAACTTCTTAAAGCATCTTTGCCGCATAAGCGGTTTAAACATTCTTTGGCTGTTTATGATACTGCTCTGGAATTGGCAGAGTTTTATGGATTAGATAAGGAAAAGGTTGGCGTGGGTGCGTTGTTGCATGATTGTGGGCGCGAAATACCTACACGTGATCTTTTGATGCACACGATTACTTTAGGGCTGCCGATGGACGATGTCGAAAGGAACCAGCCGATTTTGCTGCACGCCAAACTGGGCGTGTATTATGCCCGGCAAAAATATGGAGTTACTGATCCGGAGATTTTGGATGCGATCAGGTATCATACTACTGGCGCTGCCGGAATGAGCCAGACGGCGATGGTTGTTTATCTGGCGGATCTGTTGGAACCGACCCGCGATTTTGCCGGTATCGATGAAATGCGTCAGCTGGCAAAGGTCGATCTGGAGCAGGCGATGATGAAGGCTTACGCACAGACGATACGTTATCTGCTGGAATACGATCTTTTGGTACATCCTAATTGTATTGACGGCTATAACGAATTGGCGGCTAAGTTTAAAAGGCTTAAATTGAATTTGTAGGAGATGCCATGTCTGTGGAAGAAAATAGAGAAATCAGGCCGGTTCGCAGGAAGCGCAAATTGCGCTGGGGCCGGCTGGTATTTGTACTGCTGGTTTTAGCGGCGCTTTTGACAGGTGCTTTTTGGGGTACGGTCTGGGTCTACGATACTTTTATCAATCCGCCGAAGGTGGATGTTGTGGGCGCCAGCGATAAGATAACCCAGAATGAAATTTTGAACAAGCGTATCAACATTCTGCTTTTGGGCATTGATGATGGCGATAGTGATGCCGCGCCGGACGAGCCCAAGCGGACTGACGCCATGATGCTGGCCAGTTTTGACCCCGGTGAAAACAAGGTAGCGCTGCTGTCGCTGCCGCGTGACACTAAGGTGCAGATCCCCGGTCGTCCCGGCTGGGATAAGCTTAATGCTGCCTATGCCTACGGCGGGGTAATGATGGCCAAGCAAACAGTGGCCAATCTGCTGCAGGTGCCGATCCATTACTATGTATTAGTGGACTGGCGCGCTTTTATCGATGTCATTGATTTGATCGGCGGCGTCGATCTGTATGTGGAAAAGGATATGTATTATGAAGATCCTTATGCCGATCTGGTGATCGATATCAAGCATGGTTATCAGCATCTGGACGGTAAACGGGCCGGAGAGTATGTACGGTTCCGCAAAGACGAGCTGGGTGATATTGGCCGCGTGCAGCGTCAGCAGAAGTTTATGAAGGCGGCGGCGGCACAGATTTTTAATATCGATACTGTGACCAAGATTCCGGCACTGTTTTCGACTGTTGACAGGCATGTGGAGACTGATATGAATACCTTGACGATGATCAAGGCGGCCAACAGCTTTAAGCTGTTTGGCGATGAAAAGGTCAAGTCGGGTATGCTGTATGGTAATTTTGACGATACCGAAGGTATCAGCTATTGGGCTACCTCACGCGAGGAAGTTCAAAAATCTTTGGACGAAGTTGGCATTCCCTATATGAAAGATGATGAAGATGAGCAGGAATAAAGGAGGCGAAAAGATGGGTTTAACCACTAAAGAAATTGCAAACAGGATCGCGGCGGCAGCCAGCGATAAAAAGGCGAAGGATATTTTGCTGCTGAATATGGAGAATATTTCTCCTGTAACTGATTATTTTATTATTGCCAGCGCTGGAAATAATATTTTAGTTAAAGCTATTGCTGACAATATCGAAGATAAATTGGCGGAGGCAGGCGTTTTTGTGACGCACAAAGAAGGCTATGCTGAGGGCCGCTGGATTTTGATGGATTACGGCAATTGTGTAGCGCATATTTTCATTGATGAAGAGCGCGAGTTCTATAATCTGGAACAACTGTGGGCCGATGCTCCGTCGGAAGAATTTGTGGAGATCAAAAATGACTGATGTAAAGGATGGGGCAAAGCAGCTTAAATACCGTGCCGGCGACGTTGTTACCTTAAAGGTAGCACGACTGGGCGAAATGGGTGCTTTTCTTGATGCAGGGACCGGCGATACTTCTGACGATATCCTGCTGCATAAGCTGCAGCAGACGGAAGCGGTAAATGTCGGTGATGCGGTAAAAGTTTATTTGTATAAAGATCCGCATGGTCGGTTGACGGCCAGTCAGAAGCTGCCGAAAATGCGCGAAGGCCAGATCGGTTACGTGAAGGTTTTGAGCGTGACCAGGGACGGCGGCTTTGTGGATATCGGCGCTGAACGCGGCGTATTTTTGCCGTACAGTGAAATGCGCGGCCATGTATCGCCGGGACAGCTGGTCTGGATCAAGCTGTACCGTGATAAGACAGGGCGCCCTGCCGTAAGTATGCGGGTAGAGGAAGAGATGCTGAAGGCGTCCCGGCCTGCTACTGGCGTCAAGGTTGGCGACAGCGTGACCGGAACTATCTATAATATCCTGCCGGAAGGCTTCTTTATTTTTACCAATCAGCGCTTTTTAGCGTTTTTGCACCGCAGCGAGGTTCCTGGCGGACGGTTGGATTTTGGTCAGGAGATCACGGCGCGCATTACTTATATTCGCGAGGATGGCAGAATAAATCTTTCTTTGCGGCAGCAAAAAGAAAATGCGATGATTGCCGATGCGGAAGATATTTTAAGTTTTTTGCATAAGCGTAACGGTAAGATGCCTTACTGCGATACAACACCGATGGAGATCATCAAGGAGAAATTCGGTATCAGCAAAGCGGCTTTCAAACGTGCTTTAGGCCATTTGATGAAGGAAGGCCTGATCGTGCAGGAAGAAGGCTGGACGCTGCTGACTGAAAAAGGAAAAAACAGCAATGGCTGAAAATAATCCCGGCTTATGCCGGGATTATTTTTTTGAACTGGTTTTTTGAAAATCTAAAATGTTTTTAAAATATTAAGTATTGGAAATAAAATAATAGTAAGGTATAATTAAAACAGTAAAGAAATATTTCAATAAATAATGGGGTATAGTTATGAGTGGCATAAATTATACGGAGGACCTCTTTAATAGCTTTAGCTGGATGAAAGAAATTTTGCTGACCAGTAATATAGGCTTGTGGGTTTTGGAAATAGATAAACACAGCGATAAGTCATTTTTGTATGCTGATACAAGAATGCTGGAGCTGCTTGGTTTAAAGGCAAGCCTGTCACCTGAGGATAATTATGCCCATTTTGCGCGGAGGATCATCGAAGAGGATATTGGTATTGTTCAGAGATATATCAGGCAGATAATAGAAAGCCAGCGTCTGGTGGAGGTGCAGTATCGCTGGGAGCATCCTGAATGGGGCGTTATTTTTATCAGATGCAGCGGGACGCTGTATAAAGAAGACGAAAATTATTATTATATTCGCGGTTATCATCAAAACGCCAGCGATATAGAATTTCTGCGTCAAAAAAATATTTTGCAGGGTAAACAGCTGACCGAGGTCAAAAGGCAGCGTGAGTATTATAATGAGCTGTTTCAATCTGTTTTGTGTGGCATTACCCAATATACAGTAAATTCTGATGGCAAAATGGTTTTTAAGAGCGCTAATAGAGAGGCCATCAGAATTTTAGGTTATACGGAAAAAGAATTCTGGCAGAAGAAAAACTGGCAGATGCAGGAGCTTGTAGCGCCAGAGGACCGCAATGGGGTAATGTCTGCGCTGCAGGAGGTCCTGGCCTTTGGGAAAAAGCAATCATATGAATACCGCTCGCTGCGCAAGGATGGTGATACCTGCTGGATCATTGGCAGTGCGGAATATGTGAGAAATATTGATGATGAATTGGTTATTCAGAGCGTTTTTATAGACGTCGACAGCAAAAAGAAGACCGAATTGCTCAATTTGGAGCTTATTGAGCAGGAAAGGGGTTCTCAGGAACTTTTACGGCAGATTTTAGAAGGAACGAAGATCTTCTATTTTTATTACTATCCGCAGAAAAAACTGGAGGTTATTCCTTTACGGACCAGTAGTTATTTTAACTGTGCTGCAGAATATTATAATATGCCGGAAAGTTTTGCTGAGGATTTTATTGCACCAGAAACGCAAAAAGAGTTTTATGAAATGTATGCGGCTATCGATAACGGCGCTAAAACGTCTGCTGCCGTGCTGTGCGATAAAAGCGGTCAGTATTGGATGCGTGTCACGCTGACGGTGATGTCTTATGATGAGACGGGGAAACCAAAGTTTGTTATTGGTATTATCGAGGATATCAATGAGCAAAAAGATATGGAGCTTGAAAAAATCGAGCTGCAGTCTATTTATAATTTTACGGTGGAGCAGGATTATGATGCTGTTTGTATTTGCGATTTGCCAAATAGTGCTTATGTGATGCGGTTTGCCAGCCATTTTAATGGACAGCCCCTGCCGTTACAGGGGTGCATTACTGAGCAGCTGCCCGTATTTATTGAACGTTTTGTGCATGAGGAAGATCGGCAAAAATTGCTTGCCGGCGGCTTGGAGCAGTTTTTAACCCGGCTGGAGCAAGAGGATGCAGTGATGTTTTATTTTCGTTCTTCTGTGCAGACTGGCGCCAGGCATAAAGAAGTTAAAATATCTTATTTTGACGGCATCAAAGATAAGATTCTGGTTACGATGCGCGATATTCATGAACGTACCATGCAGGAAGAAGCTAATAAACAGATAATCAGCGACGCCTATCAGCTGGCGTTGCAGGCCAATCAGGCTAAAAGTGAATTTTTTTCGAAGATGTCGCATGATATTAGAACGCCGATGAATGCGATCATGGGGCTGGCCGCTTTAGCAGAGCATTGCGCCGATAAAAAGCAGGTGGATGATTATCTGAAGAAGATCGTTGTTTCGGGAAAACATATGCTGGAGCTGCTGAATGAGGTTCTGGACATGTCGAAAATCGAAAGCGGTAAAACGGAATTAACTCTGGAGTCTTTCGCGTTGAAGGAAAAAGTGGAAGCAGCAGTGGATATTATCAAACCTTCGGTTGAGGAAAAACGGCACCAACTGGTTGTGGAAATGGCGTCGTTAGAGAACATAGTCGTGCTGGGCGACGCATTGAGGATTCAGCAGATATTGTTGAACCTGCTTTCTAATGCCGTCAAATATACGCCTGATGGCGGAGTGATCAAGCTGACTGTTTTAGTTAAACCATTACCGCATGATTTGGCCGTTTTTGATTTTATTGTAGAAGATAACGGCATTGGGATGGAAAAAAGTTTTATCGAGCGTATTTTTGAACCGTTTATCAGGGCAGAAGATTCACGAGTCAGTAAAATACAGGGAACCGGTCTGGGGATGACGATCAGTTTGAATCTGGCAAAGCTGATGAACGGATCGATAGATGTTGAAAGCTGTATAGGCAAGGGCAGCAAGATCACTGCTTCTGTTTGCCTGAAGATGCAGCAGCGGAATGATATTACAGTTGCTGGGGAACAGTCTGTTGGTGATTTGGAAAATATTGCTGATATTGATTACAGCGGTAAACGGGTGCTGGTAGTTGAGGATAATGCGATCAATCTGGAAATTGCTTTGGAGTTTTTGAAGCTGGTGGGATTGACTTGTGAGGCTGCTGCTGATGGGGTGGAAGCTTTGGAAAAATTCCTGGCGTCACCTGAAGGATATTATGATTTGATTTTTATGGATATCCAGATGCCGGTAATGAATGGTTACGAAGCGGCCAAAGCGATCAGAGCTGCCGCCCGTAATGATGCCGCTCGGATACCGATCATTGCCATTACGGCCAATGCTTTTTCAGAAGATGTGAAAATGGCGCTGGCTGCGGGTATGAACGCTCATATAGCGAAACCGTTTGAACTAAAGCTGTTGAAAAAAACCATACGGCAATGGCTGAAATAAGTTGACCGAAAAGAAGCTCCGTTTTGTAGGGGCTTCTTTTTTATGTTATAATGCAGATAGTTATTTCAAACAGAGAGCGGAGAGAAATCATGGATTATTTTGTATTAACAGTGGCTTCGTTGATTTTGTTTGCCGCTACTTTTTTCAGCACGGTAACGGGTTTTGGTTTTGCGCTGATTGCCGCGCCGGTACTGACACTTGTGATGGGGCCGAAAGAGACGGTCGTGTTCGTTATTGTGGCCGGCGTTATTGTGCGTGTGATCATGATGTGGCGTACCTGGGGCCAGTTTGATTGGTCGACGGTACTGATAACGGCTGGCGGAAGCCTGCTGGGCATTATTCCCGGCGCGTATTTGCTGAAGGTGGCCGATGCCAATCATTTAAAGATTTTACTGGGTGTCGCGCTTTTGCTGGTGACGCTTTTAATGGAACTGAATTTTGTGCCTGAGGTCAGGAATAAAAAGCTGGGCCGTGTCTCGGCCGGCTTTTTAAGCGGCTTTTTCAGTGCTACGACCAGTATCAGCGGGCCGCCGATAGCTTTGTATTTTTTGAGTGAGAATATGGAGAAAAATCTGCTGCGTGCCAATATGATCTGGATTTTTGCTATTGGCAGCTTCTGTACTTTGGGCAGTTTTTTTGTGGCGGGCACTTTTCAGGGCGGCAATTTGCTTGCTTTGTCGCTGTATGTGCTGCCGGCGGTGCTTTTAGGCTGGTGGCTGGGAGAAAAAATGTTTTTTCGGATCAACCAGCATTTATTCAAACGCATTGCGCTGCTGGTGGTGTTGATAGGCGGAGTGATGACGCTGGGCAGTGGTATCAATGGCGTGCTGCATTGAATTTGTTGTAACATTGTTTACAATAGTTGATGTATAAAAATTAATTTTTTTGAATTTTATACTTTCGCTTGACACTGTTTTTATACGGGGCTAAAATAACAGCAATTAAGTTTTACACAAGAAATTTAAATTGGGTGGGTAAAATCGTGGAATCTGTTTTGAAAACTAATTTGGTAAATGAATATGCTTTTGACTTTAGCCGGGGCTATTTTTATTTTAGCGCTGGTTATTTTACTTGCTCAAAACTGCATAATTCTATTACCGTAAACAGATGCCGATACTGTAGCTGAGATATGCTGCTGTAAACTAAGAAGATGAATTTTTAATCAGGCTCTCTTACGAGGCCTGATTTTTTTATTATCTTGTGTAAATAAAAATGAAGTTAAGGAGTGGAGATAAATGATCATAGTAATGAAACCGGGGGTTCCCGCAGCAGAAGAATTAAAAGTAAAAAATTTGATGGAGGGCAAAGGCTTCCAGATCCATGAAAGCCGCGGCGCTAATTTTACCCTGTTTGGTGTGGTAGGCGATACAGCAGCCTTTGATATGAACCAGCTGCGGGTGTATGACTGCATCGACAAGGTCATGCGCGTACAGGAGCCTTACAAACGTGCCAACAGGATGTTTCATCCGGAAGACAGCATTGTCGATGTCTGCGGTGTGCAGGTGGGTGGTAAAAAGATCACAGTGATGGCGGGGCCCTGTTCAGTAGAGACACGGGAACAAATCATCGGCGTAGCCAGGGATGTCAAGCAGATGGGCGCAGCGATCCTGCGCGGAGGCGCGTTTAAGCCGCGTACTTCGCCGTACTCTTTCCAGGGGCTGCAGGAGAGCGGGCTGGATCTGCTAAAAGAGGCCCAAGCTGCTACCGGCCTGCCGATCATCACCGAGATCATGTCAGCTGATAAGATCGAACGCTTTGTTGAGGATGTGGACGTGATCCAGGTCGGCGCCCGCAACATGCAGAATTTTGAGCTTTTGAAGGAGCTGGGCAAGACCAGCAAACCGATTTTGCTGAAACGCGGTTTGTCGGCAACGATAGAAGAATGGCTGATGTCGGCCGAATATATTATGGCTGGCGGTAATGATAATGTGATTTTATGTGAGCGCGGGATCCGTACCTTTGAAAATTATACCCGTAATACTTTGGATCTGAGCGCGATCCCGGCTGTAAAAAAACTCAGTCATTTACCGGTCGTCGTTGACCCCAGTCATGCGGCCGGCATGTGGTGGATGGTCGAACCGCTGGCCAAGGCGGCTGTGGCTGTAGGGGCCGACGGACTGATCATCGAAGTGCATAACGATCCTGAACATGCCTTGTGCGACGGGGCCCAATCTTTGAAGCCGGAACGCTTTGGCAGACTGATGCAGGATCTGCAGATCATTGCAGGAGCTGTTGGGCGTGAGATTTAATAGGTTATAATTAAAATTAAGCATATAAATCAAAAGGAGAGAACAAAAAAGGAGAGAACAAAAAATGATTATTGTAATGAAACCAGGCGCACCGCTGCAGGAATGTGAGAAAATCAAAAACGGGCTGATCGATAACGGCTTCCAGATCAACGAGATCGTCGGCGTCAATATGACGATCCTGGGCGTTATCGGCGATACCAGTACTCTGGATATCAATCTGCTGCGCGTCAATGACTGGGTAGAAAAGGTCATGCGTGTGCAGGAACCGTTCAAACGCGCTAACAGGATGTTCCATCCTGAAGACAGTGTTATCGATGTGAACGGGATCAAGATCGGCGGTAAAAAAATCGTTGTTATGGCTGGCCCCTGTTCTGTGGAAACAGAAGAACAGATCATTTCCGTGGCTAAATCCGTTAAACTCGGTGGGGCGGCACTGCTGCGCGGAGGCGCTTTCAAGCCGCGTACTTCTCCCTATTCCTTCCAGGGCCTGAAAGAAAAAGGTCTGGAGCTTTTAAAGATCGCCAAACAGGAAACCGGACTGCCGATCGTTACCGAGATCATGTCGGCTGATAAGATCGAACGCTTTGTTGAGGATGTGGATGTGATCCAGGTCGGCGCACGCAATATGCAGAATTTTGAGCTGCTGAAGGAGCTGGGCAAGACCAATAAACCGATCTTACTGAAACGCGGTTTATCAGCAACGATAGAAGAATGGATCATGTCGGCGGAATATATCATGGCCGGCGGTAATGATAACGTTATTTTGTGCGAGCGCGGTATCCGCACCTTTGAAACTTATACCCGCAATACTTTAGACCTTAGCGCGATCCCGGCTGTAAAAAAACTCAGCCACCTGCCGATCGTCATTGATCCGAGCCATGCTTCCGGCATGTGGTGGATGGTTGAACCGATGGCCAAAGCTGCCATTGCCGCCGGTGCTGACGGGCTGATCATCGAAGTACATAACGATCCCGAGCATGCCTTGTGCGACGGGGCCCAGTCCCTGAAGCCGGAACGCTTTGCCCATCTGATGGGCGAGCTGAAGGGCATTGCGCAAATAATCGGCAGAGAGATGTAGGATATAGTATAATAATGTTAAAAACGGCTGTTTGTTTGCTGAAAAGCAACGGGCCGTTTCAATTATCGTAGGATTGCAGCATGGAGAAAGTTTAACGAGGTGAAGGCAGTGGAAAGTGGTTTTAGAAGCACGGATTGGCAGCAGCTTACTTTTGCTGTGGTCGGTATGGGTCTCATCGGCGGGTCTTATGCCAAAGCGCTGCGGCGTTTGGGCGTCAAAAAGATCATCGGTGTCGATACCGACGGCGAGGTGCTGCGGCAGGCGCAGGAGCAGGCTCTTATCGACGAAGCTGTTTTGAAGGCCGGCGCTGAACTGAAAGCGGCAGATGTGGTGATTTGCTCGGTTTATCCGGCGGCTACACTGGGGTTTGTAAAAAGCGCAGTGCCTTTTTTGAAAAGCGATGTTTTGATAACTGATGCCACAGGTATCAAGGGCAGCTTGCCAGAGGACGTGCAGCGACTTCTTACCGGTAGGATGGAATTTATTGCGGGGCATCCGATGGCCGGCCGTCAGGGCAGCGGTTTGGGTATGTCCCAGGCTGAGATTTTTGACGGCGCCAATTATATCGTGGTGCCAGCAGCTTTTAACAGCAGTGAGGCGATTGCCTGGTTAAGCAGCTTCGCATATGCGATCGGCTGCGGGCAGGTAGTGCGGGTAGATGCCGCCGAGCATGACCGCATCATTGCCTATACCAGCAATTTGCCGCATGCTTTAGCGGTAGCGCTGATCAACAGTGCTTCTTATAATGAAAACACGAAATATTTTATTGCCGGCAGCTTTCGCGACGGTACCCGCGTCGCGGATATCAATCCGTATTTGTGGAGCGATCTGTTTTTAGCGAACCGGGAAAACGTTCTGCAGGAGTTGGCGGCATTTCGTCAGCAGCTGGAACGCTGGAGCGAGGCTTTGACGGCCAATGATGCCACGGCTCTGCAGGAAATGATGCGGGAAGCGGCGGCGAAAAGAAAGGATTTATACTGATGCGTACGATCACAGTGGCGTTGGGTGAAAAAACATATAAGATCGAGATCGCGGCCGGACTGCTGGACCAGATCGGCCCGAAGGCCAGAGCACTTTCCGCTGCTGCCAAAGCGGCTGTCATTAGCGACAGTAATGTGGACCCTTTATATGGCGAGCGGTTGGAACGTACTTTGGCTGACAGCGGTTTTGAGGTGACCAGGATCGTTTTTGAGGCTGGGGAACAAAGCAAGAATCTGGCTACGCTGGGTTACGTTTATGATGAACTGGCACGGGCCGGGCTGACGCGCAGCGACCTGCTCCTGACTTTGGGGGGCGGGGTGCCCGGCGATCTGGGCGGCCTGGCGGCGGCGACTTTTCTGCGCGGCATTGATTTTATCCAGGTGCCGACGTCGCTGCTGGCGCAGATCGACAGCAGTGTCGGCGGGAAGGTAGCGATCGACCTCCCGGCAGGTAAAAATCTGGTTGGCAGTTTTTATCAGCCGAAAGCAGTGTTTATCGATCCGGAGCTGCTGCAAAGTTTACCGCTGCGCTTTTTGCATGACGGGCTGGCGGAAGCGATCAAATACGGCTGCATCTGCGATGCCGCACTGTTTGAGCAGATCGCTGCCATTGACAGTGACGCGGAGCTGCTGGAGCAGGCGGACAGTATTATCGAGACCTGCTGTAATATCAAAGCGAGAATCGTTGAAAAGGATGAATTTGACACAGGGGAAAGGATGCTGCTGAATTTTGGGCATACTATCGGACATGCCATTGAACAATGCTGCGGCTTTACTACTTATACTCATGGTGAAGGCGTTGGTATCGGTATGGTGCAGCTGACGCGGCAAACAGAAAAGCTGGGGCTGACAGCCGCTGGTACTGCTGCGCAGATAAGCAGCGTCTTACAGAAGTTCGGCTTGCCGGTAACGGCGTCGTTCAATGCCCGGGGAATTTTGCAGGTGATGGCTTTGGATAAGAAAAAAAGCGGCAGAAAAATCACTTTGGTAATCATTGAAAAAACAGGCGTTGGCCGCCTGCATAAAATAGACTGGCAGGAATTGCCTGCCTATATTGGACAGGAGAACGTATGACGACATTGAAGATCACACCGGCGAAGCTTGGCGGCAGCGTTTGCGCGCCTTCGTCTAAAAGCATGGGGCACAGGGAAATCATCTGTGCCGGGTTGTCGGACGGTACCAGTATTGTTGATAATATCAGTATGTCTGCCGATATGGAGGCTACTTTACGCTGCCTGGAAGCGTTGGGGATCAGCTTTCAGCAAGTTCCTTCGTCCAGAGCGGGCCGCACGGCTTTTGCCATCAGTGGCAGCGGCAGGGTGCGGGCTGCACGCAGTGCTGTTGACTGTGGCGAATCAGGCTCGACGCTGCGTTTTATGATACCGCTGGGAGCCTTATGCGGTGCGCCGCTGACCTTTACCGGGCACGGTAAGCTGGTAACACGTCCCTTGCAGGCTTATTATGATATTTTTGACAGGCAGGGCCTGCGCTATACAACTGCTGCGAAAGGGGATTTGCCTTTGACGGTCAACGGGGTGCTGCAAAGCGGCGCTTATGAGCTGCCTGGCAATGTCAGCTCGCAGTTTATCAGCGGGCTGCTGTTTGCACTGCCGCTGCTGGAGGGTGATTCTGTTTTGGAAATTACTTCAGGGCTGGAATCGCAGAGCTATGTTGATCTGACTTTGTCGTGTCTGGCCAAGTACGGTATTATTATCGAACACGAAAATTATTATAAATATCATATTCGCGGCGGCCAGAGGTATCGCGGCGGACGCAGCATGGTGGAAGGCGACTGGTCCCAGGCGGCGTTCTGGCTTGTGGCCGGGACGCTGGGCCGACAGATTACCTGTACTGGCCTGCATACTGCTTCATTGCAGGGCGACAGGGTGGTTGCCGGCATCATCAGCCGCATGGGAGGAAAAATAACCTCCGATGCCGAAGGTAATTATACTGCGCTGCCTGCGCCGACTAAGGGCGTCGTTATCGACGCTGCCGACTGTCCCGATATTATTCCTGTTTTAACGGTGCTGGCGGCTGTCAGTGAAGGTACAACGGAAATAATCAATGCCGGGCGGCTGCGCATCAAGGAATGTGACCGTCTGGCAGCAATGACCAGTGAATTGAATAAGCTGGGAGCGGCTGTTACCGAACTGCCTGACGGACTGCTTATCAAGGGGCGGCCGGAAGGACTGCGGGGCGGCTGTGTTGACGCCTGGAACGATCACCGCATCGCCATGAGTTTGGCGGTAGCGAGCTTGGTCTGCCGGGAGGCGGTCGTTATCAGCGGCAGCGAATGTGTTCAAAAATCATATCCTGAATTTTGGCAGGATTTTGCAGCGCTGGGCGGAAATATTGAAACTGTGGGAATGGGTGAAAGCGTATGAGTGGTGTTTATGGCAGAAAAATAAAAATGACGATTTTTGGCGAATCTCATGGGTCCTCTATTGGTCTTGTCATTGACGGTTTACCGCCGGGCCTGGAGCTGGATCTTGCTTTCATCAAACGCGAAATGGAGCGCCGTGCTCCGGGTCGGAACCTGCTTTCGACCCAGCGTCAGGAAAAAGATGCCTTTACGATCCAAAGCGGCGTTTTTGAAGGCCGCACAACGGGGACGCCTTTGTGCGCGCTGATCCCCAACAGTGACAGTCATTCTACGGATTACAGTATTTTAAAAGATAATATGCGGCCTGGGCATGCTGATTATTCCGGCAGGATCAAGTATAAAGGCTTTAATGATTACCGCGGCGGCGGCCATTTTTCCGGCCGTCTGACTGCGCCGTTGGTGTTTATGGGCGCTGTTGCCAAACTGGCATTGGCACGGTATGGCATTGTGGTAGGGGCGCATATCAATAATGTGGGTGAGATTTGTGACAGGAAGTTTGACCCATTGGGCGAAACTGCCGAATTATTGACGAGCCTGCGGCAGAAAGATTTTGCCGTGCTGGACGATGTGCGGGGAGCAGAAATGCAGGCGCTGATCATGGAAGCGCGCGAGCGGCAGGATTCTGTTGGCGGCAGTGTGGAGTGCATGGCGCTCAATCTGCCGGCCGGTTTGGGCGAACCTTTTTTTGATTCGCTGGAAAGCCGTCTTGCGCATGTGTTGTTTTCCATTCCGGCTGTCAAGGGACTGGAGTTTGGGCTGGGCTTTGGTTTTTGCCGCAGTACCGGTTCACAAGCTAACGATCCGCTGTATTATGACGGCGATTCGGTGCTGACGGAGACTAATAACAACGGCGGTATTTTAGGTGGTATCACCAACGGAATGCCGGTAGTATTCAAAGTCGGGTTCAAACCGACGCCATCGATCGCTTTGCCGCAGAAAACGATCAATGTGGCTGAGCATACAAACACGGTGCTGGAAATCAAAGGCCGTCACGATCCCTGCATCGTGCAGCGGGCTGTACCTGTTGTGGAGGGTGTTACGGCCTGGACTGTCTTGGATATGCTGTTGACTGCTGATATTAACGGTGAGGTGTAAGCATGGA
Source organism: uncultured Phascolarctobacterium sp. (assembly GCF_958349595.1). Taxonomy (NCBI): domain Bacteria; kingdom Bacillati; phylum Bacillota; class Negativicutes; order Acidaminococcales; family Acidaminococcaceae; genus Phascolarctobacterium; species uncultured Phascolarctobacterium sp. Next base: position 307,904 of record NZ_CATWDQ010000002.1, read on the forward strand.
AAATTTGGATTTAGAGGCGATCCGCAGCCGTATCGATAAGATCGACGCCCAGCTGATAGCGGCTTTGGAAGAACGGCTGGAGGCCGTGCTGGAAGTGGCGGCGTATAAAAAGCAGCATGGACTGCCGGTGCTGGATGCAGCGAGGGAAGCGAAGGTTCTGGAAAAGGCCTGCGCGCGTTTGCAGCATCAGGAGTATGCGCCGGCAGCGGCGGCGATGATGAAGACGATCATGGAGCAAAGCAAGGCTTTGGAGCATGTGCTGCTGGCCGAGTCAAGAGTTTTGCCGCAGGATCAGGTCATGGAGGTAGGCTGCTTTGGTATGCCTGGTTCTTACAGCCATCAGGCACTGGAAAAATATTTTGCAGGGCAGCATATCAACAGGCATCATTATGCACTGTTTGAAGATGTCGTACAGGCTGTTAAAAATGGTGAGATCAAATACGGCGTTTTGCCGATCGAAAATTCTTCGACAGGCGGCATTACCGAAGTCTATGATCTGCTTCGGCACCATGACTGTTCCATCGTTGGCGAGCAATGCGTAAAGATCGAGCATAACCTGCTGGGTATCCAGGGTGCTAAGCTGGAAGATATTACGACTGTATATTCGCATCCGCAGGGCTTCGCGCAAAGTAAAGAGTTTTTCCACCAGTACCCGCAGATGGAGCTGGTGCCATATTTCAGCACCTCTAAAAGTGCCGAAGCAGTGAGGGAAAAGCAGGACAGGCATTTGGCGTCTGTGGCCGGCAAGCAGGCCGCAGAGATGTATGGATTGCAGATCCTGGCTGCCAATATCAACTATAATTCCAATAATTATACCCGGTTTATCGTGATCGCCAGAGAGGCGGAACAGGCTCCCAATGCCAATAAGATCACAGTTGTAGTTGCTGTGAAGCATGAGCCGGGCTCACTCTACAGGACTTTAGGACATTTTTATCACAGTGGTTTGAATATGATGAATTTGGAATCACGCCCGATCGAGGGTAAATCATGGGAATATTTCTTCCATATCGATCTGGTGGGCAATCTGCGTGAAGAAAGAGTTCGTCAGGCTTTAGAGCAGCTTTCTGACAGCTGTGCATATTGTAAGATTTTAGGCAATTATCCTGCCGACGGCAGATAGGAGGCTGGTATCATGGTTCATTTTGGCTTGATTGGAGCGCGTTTGGGGCACAGCCTGTCACCGCAGATACATCAGATGATCTTTAAGGAACTGGGTATTGAAGGAACTTATGACCTGCTGGAGATAGCTCCTGAAGAATTATATACGAGCGTGCATGAGCTGCGTGGTAAATACAGTGGGGTCAATGTCACTATTCCGCACAAGATCAATGTTATGGCGGCTTTGACTACCTTAAGTATGGAAGCGCAGGAGATTGGCGCTGTCAATACGATCCATTTTTATAATGGCGCTATCCGCGGCTATAATACTGATTATGCAGGTTTTGGACGTCTGCTGGAAAACAATGGCATTGAAGTGCAGGGAAAAAGCGCGGCTGTGCTGGGTACGGGCGGTGTTTCCAGGGCGGTACTGCAATATCTGATCGATCACGGAGTATCCAAAATATTTTTGGTTTCCCGCAACACGCAGCACATCGCCCCATATATGAAAACTCTCTGCAGCAGTGTACCGACACAATTCGTTAATTATGTGCATTTAGAGCGGTATACAGGCGATTTACTGATCAACTGTACGCCTGTGGGCATGTATCCCAAATCTGATGCTGCTCCGGTCGGTTTGGAAACGATCGAGCATTTTGAGACTGCTGTGGATCTGATCTATAATCCTGCGAAAACGCTGTTTTTACAGCAGGCGGAACAAATGGGCAAGAAGGCTGTGAACGGGATGTTTATGCTGGTAGCGCAGGCTGTAGCGGCAGAAGAGATCTGGCTGCAGAGGGAGATTTCCAATGATGTTATTATCAGGATCGCTGCTGCTATGGAAAAACAGCTATGAAAAATATTATTTTGATCGGTATGCCGGGTTGTGGTAAATCAACTTTGGGAAAACTGCTGGCACAACAACTGCAGCGTCCCTTTTATGATGCCGACAGTGTGTTGGAAGAGCGCGAAGGCAGAAGCATCAAAGAACTGTTCGCAGTCAGCGAAGAGTGCTTTCGCGATGCAGAAACGCGGACAGTAAAGTATCTTTCGGGATTGGACGGCTGTGTGATCGCAGCTGGCGGCGGCGTGGTCAAACGCGCCGAGAATATAGAGATATTTAAAACCAGCGGGATGATCGTGTTCCTGGACCGTCTGCCTGAAAAAATCGTGCAGGACGTGGATACGGCAAGCAGGCCTCTGTTAGCGGCAGGGCGGCAGAGGATTTTTGATTTATATGCTGAAAGGATCGAGCTGTATCGCAGATACCACGATCACAGCGTCGATAACAACGGTGAGCGGGAGGCGGCACTGCAGGCATTGCTGGAGCTGGTAAGGAGAGAAAGCTGATGAAAAAAATTCTGGTTTTGAATGGCCCGAATATCAATATGCTGGGCATACGTGAAAAAAATATTTATGGCAAACAGGATTATGCCGCCCTATGCGAATATATCAGGCAGGAAGCGGCGGCGCTGAATGTGGAAGTAGAGCTGGTCCAAAGTAATTTTGAAGGTGAATTGGTAACGCTGATCCAGCAGGCCTATGGCAAATTTGACGGTATTGTTATCAATCCGGCGGCGCTTACGCATTACAGCGTGGCATTGCTGGACGCTATCAAGGCGGTTGCGCTGCCTGCCGTCGAGGTGCATTTAAGCAATATCCACGCCCGGGAAGAGTTTCGGCATAAGTCGGTAACGGCGGCCGGCTGCCTGGGTCAGATCTGCGGATTGGGGTTTCAGGGCTATGCTTTGGCGTTAAGGGCGCTGGTGGAAAGAATTTAGGCTGTAAAAACAAAAACAGAGAAAATATGTAAAGCACAACATCGTTGTGCTTTATTTTTTGTTAAGTTGGATATACTTTCGTATATAAACATCAAAAATAGCTAATAAATAGCGTTTAAGAACTTTACAAAATTAAATTTTATGTTATATAATTTATGCATAGCAAATTTTGCATACCTGATAGTGAAATTTATATGCTAATACGAATATGAAAAAATATACGGGGAGGCTTATTCATGATGATTGATTACTGTTCCATTGGCAAGAGAATAAAATTGACGAGGATCAAACAAGGCGTTCTGCAAAAAGATCTGGCAGAGAAAATCGGTATTTCCAAACCGCATATGAGTAATATTGAAACTGCTCATACTAAAATCGGTCTGGAAACCCTGGTCGCTATCGCCAATGCGCTGAATACTTCCGTCGATGAGTTTTTGAGTGATACTGTCAGCAACAGTCAGGTTATTTTTAACGATGATTTGAAGACAGTGCTTGAAAAAGCAGATATGGAAGAATTGAAGGTTATTTGCAAACTGGCACGTGTCATTTTGAAAAAGGATTAAGCTGTTGCAATAAAAAAGAAGACTGCGAGTTATATGACTCGCAGTCTTCTTTTTTTGATTTATTCAGGTTTGATTTTAAAAACAGCCGCATAGATGACCGGTAAAACGATCAGGGTCAGCAGCGTCGCTGCGGAAAGTCCGCAGGCAATGGCTACGGCCATGGAATTCCAGAAGGGACTGGCAAACATTGGTATCAGCCCCAGGATCGTTGTCAGCGCCGCCAGGATAATGGGGCGGAAACGCACGATTGCCGATTCAAGGACAGCTTCCCAGGGTGATTTGCCGGCCTGCAGATGCAGGTCGATCTGATCTATCAGAACGACAGAATTACGAATGATGATGCCTGTCAGGGCCAGGATGCCAAGCTCGGCCATAAAACCCAGCGGCGCGTTGAAGATGATCAGTCCCAGCATGACGCCTGTTATACCAAGCGGTGCCGTACAGAGGATGATGAACAGCTTGCGGATGTCCTTCAGCTGCAGCATCAAAAGTATCATCATGAGCAGCAGCATTACGGGTACCGGTTCTAAAAGATAGCCCAGGGTTTTGGCGCTGTCCTCCAGACTGCCGCCGATCTCGATCGTAACTCCCGGGGGCAGGTTTTGCCGCAGCTCGGCCAGGTCATTATAAACCTGCTGCGTAATGTCGTTGCCGGTTACACCTTCGCCGATACCGCCGCAGACGGTTATTGTCGGCAGCAGGTTACGGCGCCAGAGCATACTGTTTTCTGATTCGTAACTGAGGCGTGCTACCTGCGACAACGGTACAGCGCCTGCAGAGGTAGGGATCGTTAAGGTTTCCAGTTCGGTGACGGTAGCCCGGTCGATGGGCTGCAGGCGAAAGACCATGTCGATAGCCTGGTCACCTTCCAGATACTGCGCTACTGTATAGCCGGAAATTTCGGCCTGCAGGGCAGTGGCAACTTCCTTCCGGCTCAGCCCCATTTGCCGCAGCTTATCATTATCAATAGTCAGCCTGGCAGCGCCGGCCTGTTCCATCCAGTCGAAGCGGGTCATAGTTACGGCGGGATTTTGGGCCATAACTGTACGTACCCGTTGAGCGTAGTCTTTGACGATATTATCGTCAGGCCCCGTTACGCGCAGCATGACCGGGTAAGCTGCCGGCGGCCCTAACGGGATCGAACGCGAATAACTGACGACGTCGGGCAGGTTGCCTGCTACCAGTTCGCGTATCTGCGGTTCCAGGCGTTTACGGGCGTCGATGTCTTTAGCGACTACTACCAGCTGTGCATAATTGTCGCGCGGCTGGACAGGGTCCATGACCAGGACGAAGCGCGGCGCGCTTTTGCCTACATAAGAGCCGATGCTTGCGACGTCGGGATTATCCTTCAGCATATTGGTAAGTTTGACGGCGGCTGCATCTGTAGCTTTGATGCTGCTGCCTTCAGGCAGGTTAAGTTCCACTAAAAGTTCGGGACGTACGGAAGCCGGGAAAAATTCCTGCTTGATCAGGGGGATCAGCAGCAGCGAACCGATAAAAACAGCAAGCGTAGTCAGAAGCACTATTTTCTGATGCAGCATCGACCAGGAAAGCAGATTGCGGAATTTTTGATAAAAAGCAGTGTTGTAAACATCATTTTCATTGATAAGCTGCTTGGGTTTGATCCAGGCATGACCCAGGACAGGCGCCACAGTAGCGGAAATGACCCAGGAAAGCAGCAGCGCTGTTGAGATAACTGGAAAAAGTGAAGAAGCAAATTCAGCAGCGCTGGATTTGGCAAAGAAGATCGGCATAAAGCCGGTGCAGGTGATCAGCGTGCCTGTCAACAGCGGCATGGCGCAGGTTTCAAAGGCGTAGCTGGCGGCTTTGGTGCGTTCCCAGCCTTCCGACATTTTTACTTCCATCAGTTCGACAACAACGATAGCGTCGTCGACCAGCATGCCCAAAGCGATGATCAGTGCTCCCAAGGAAACCTTCTGCAGGTCGATGTTCATGGCATACATACCGATAAAGGTACCTAAAAGTACCAGCGGGATACAGACCGAAATAACATAGCCGCAGCGCCGGCCAAGACTGAGCAGGCTGACTGCCAGAACGATCAGGATAGCTTCCAGCAGGCTGTCAGTAAATTCATCGATCGCATTTTTTACTACCTGCGGCTGGTTGGCGACCTGGCCAAGCTCAAAGCCGAGCGGCAGTTCCTTCTGGATCTGCTGGACAGCACGGGCAAGATTTTCGCCCAGTTTGATATTGTTGCCGCCATCCTGCATGGAGATGGCGATACCGACGGCAGGCTGTCCGTTGAAGTACATTTTTGGTTCTGCCGGTTCGGCGTAGCCGCGTTTGATTTCGGCAATATCGCCCAGACGGAAGGTGCGGCCATTGGCCTGGATAGGAATATTGCTGATATTGTCCAGCGTATCAGGAGAACCGGTCAGACGCAGATAGGTGTTAGTAGTGTCGCTTTCTGCCATGCCGGCAGGTGTGACCGCCGTCTCCGCCTGAATGGTGGAAGCCAGCGTGCTGACAGGGATGCCAAGCTGTGCCAGTTTGGCATTGGACATCTGGATATAGATTTTTTCCGGTTGTACGCCTACCAGTTCTACTTTTTTGACATCGGGGATCTGGAAAAATTTATCTTTGATGCTTTCGGCGACGACGCGCATTTCCTCATAAGAAAAGCTGTCCGAGGTGACTGCATAGATATTGCCGTATACATCGTCGAAACGGTCGTTAAAAAACGGCCCTAAAGCGCCGTCAGGCAGGTCGCTTTTACCGTCGTTGACGATATTGCGTAATTCCAGCCAGCGCTGCTTGATTTCTTTGACCGGAACGGTATCCTGCAGATAGACGTTGATAACTGCCGTACCCGGACGGGAATAGCTGGTTATCCGGTCAATATTAGGTACCGTCTGCAGCTGCTTTTCGATCTTATCAGTCAGGTGCTCTTCTACTTCTTTAGCAGTTGCCCCCGGCCAGGCTGCTGAAACGACCATTTGCTTGATCGTAAAGCTGGGGTCCTCGCTGCGGCCTAAAGAATTATAGGAATAGATGCCCATTACCAGACAGAGAAACATAAAAAAGTAAATTATTTGCTTATGTTTGATCGACCAGGCGGCCCAGTTGTTTTTCATTGGCTGCCACCAGCTTCCAGACGGACGCTTTGGTTTTCGGCCAGTTTATTGACGCCGCCGACAACGACGATGTCGCCCTGCTGCAGCCCGGCAGCGATCCTGACGTTGTTGCCTTCGTAGCCGCCGATGGAGACGTCACGGGTATGCACTTTGTCATCAGTTACGAGCCAGACCTGCGGTTTGCCGCCGGTTTGGTAAATGGCGGCGGCCGGCAGCAGGATACTGCTGTCCGTACCGTTTTGCAGGTGGACTTTAGCGGTCATGCCCAGCTTGACTGCTGCGGGCAGATTAGGTACTGCGACACGAACCTTATAAGTGCGGGTAACATTGTCAGCCATTGGCGCTATTTCGCGGATATAACCGTCGGCCGAGACATTTTCCAAAGCCCAGAAATCGATGGTAGCTGTTTGGTTGGGATGGATCTTATCCAGATGATTTTCCGGAACATAGATCTGCACTTCCTGTTCGCCGCTTTGGACGACGGTCACTACGGGAGTGCCGGCCGCTACCACCTGACCGACTTCGCCGCTGACATTGGCGACGACGCCGTCATGGTCGGCGATGAGCTGCGTATAGGATAACTGATTACTGTTGGCGACCAGCTGTGCCTGTGCCTGACGTAGACTGGAAGCAGCTGCTTCCATCTGCGTGTTATATTGTTCCATCATGGCCTTGCTGACGCCGCCGCTGTTGTATAAAGTAGTGTAACGAACGGCATTGTCCCGGGCCAGCTTATAATTGGCTTCGGCTGCTGTGACAGCGGCCTGGCTGGCTTCAAAGCTCTGTTCAATATCTTTAGGATCGACACGCATCAAAATATCGCCCGTTTTTACGGTATCTCCCAAATTGACGCTGCGGCTGATGATCTTGCCGGCAACCTGAAAGGCCAGGTTGCTTTCGTAACGGCCGCGCACTTCGCCGGGATAAGTAGATGTATTATCGACGGTTTCTTTGCCGACAGTTACGGTACGTACATAAGGCACGTCTTTAACTATATCAGGCCTGGCCAGAATATTGCTGACTATGTGATACAGCAGCAATAAGACTGCAGCGGCGGCCAGAAGGTACAGATATTGCTTTTTGATCGGCAGCTTGTTGAAAGTTTCTTTAATCGACATATCGGTATCCTCCTGAACTAATTGGTGATGGAAGACAAATAGGTGTTTAAAGCTTCTTCCAGATAAGTGTTTTCAGTGCCGGCTTTAAAATGCCCCAGATCGCGGATCTGGTCATGCGTCAGGAAAAAAAAGACGATGATGCTTTCCAGGGTAAAGGCTACGTGGGTAGGCTGCACATCTTTATGGATACTGCCGTCAGCAATAGCCTCGGTAACAAGATCGGACATAAATTTATGGATCTTATATAAACGGTTTTTGATAAAGCTGTCACAGGTAAAGGTGGGCGTTAAAAGCTCGCGGTAAATAAGATGGATGCGGTGCGGGTGCAGCTTCTGCACCTCTGAAATGGCGGCAATATATTCGCGCAGCCTGGCCAGCGGCGCTATTTCCTTGCTGCTGACACGGGCGATCAGGTTCAAAAATAAATTTGACTGTTCGTTGAGGACTTCCTGATAAAGATTTTTTTTACCGCCGAAATAGTAAGAGATCAAAGCGCTGTTGACGCCTGATTTTTTGGCTATTTCTTTAATGGAAACGCCGTTAAAGTGATTAGCGGCAAATAAATCGGTTGCGGCTTCGAGAATTTTTTCGGCCGAAGAGGCTGATGCTTCAACTGGATTCATAGAGAACACTCCTTTGAGTATTAATTAAACAATTAATTATTAATAATTATATCACCAACCAGACAGGAACGTAAATATGTAAAAATGAGAAAAGACCGTGTAGAATACTTGCTAATCTGCTATAATAAATTAATAAACATCAAAGAAAGCGAGTTTTACTATGACAGTGGAAATGACCTTATTGCTGCTGGTGCTTTTAGTGCAGGCAGTGATTTTCATAATGCTGTGGCGGCTGCTGCAAACGCGCCGGCGGGAAGAGCACGAACTGGCTGGTGAAGTAAGCCGGCAGCTGGAAAGTCTGGAACGGCGTTTTTATGAAAATGTACGCGACCTGCGCAGTGAGCAGAACACTCTGGCTCGTGCGGCCCGCATGGAAAGCCAGGCAGCTTCTGACCGTCTGGGCGAGCAGCTGGATAAAAAGCTGGACAAGCTGACGGAAAGTACCGCGGCTAATTTAGAGCAGATCCGCGTGACTGTGGACGAAAAACTGCAGTCGACTTTGGAACGGCGTCTGGGCGAATCTTTTCAGCAGGTCAGCCTGCGTCTGGAACAGGTGCATCGCGGCTTGGGCGAAATGCAGACACTGGCCGGCGGCGTCGGCGATCTGAAGCGTATTCTTTCCAATGTGAAGAACCGCGGTATCTGGGGCGAAATGCAGCTGGGCATCCTGCTGCGTGACCTGCTGGCGCCGGAACAGTTTGCTGAAAACGTCGCCGTGAAGCAGGGCAGCGCCGAACGGGTGGAGTTTGCCCTGAAGCTGCCGGGCAGCAAAGACGACACGGTATGGCTGCCGATCGATGCCAAATTCCCGCAGGAGGATTTTCAGCGTTTGCTGGAGGCTCGTGAACAGGCGGATACAGCTGCCGCCGATGCTGCCCTGAAGCAGCTGGAACGCCGCCTGAAAAGCGAAGCGAAGGATATTCAAAGTAAATATCTGTGTCCGCCGCAGACGACTGATTTTGCGATTATGTATCTGCCTATCGAGGGTCTGTTTGCCGAAGCGGTAAATCTTCCGGGATTGTTGGACGAGCTGCAGCGTACTTACCGTGTGTGCGTGGCCGGACCGACGACTTTGGCTGCGTTGCTCAACAGCCTGCAAATGGGCTTTAAAACGCTGGCTATTGAAAAACGTACCGGCGAAGTCTGGCGGACGATCGCCGCAGTGAAGCAGGATTTTGTGACTTTCAGCCTGTTGCTTGATAAAACCAAAAAGAAGCTGCAGGAGGCCAGCGGCCACATCGATGCCGCAGCCAGACGCAGCCGTGTGATCAATAAACGCCTTGACGGCAGCAAAGCCGAAGATGATACTCTGGACTGGCAGGAGGATGCCTTGCATGAACGGGAATAATAATGAGCAGGAACGGCCGCTTTATAAAGAGCAGCCCTGGTGGGTACAGGTCATCGTAATGATGTACGCCATGTTCTGGTTGACAATGATCTTTGCAGCGGGGCTCAACAGTCTGCATCTTGGCAGAATAGATATTGACAGCGTCAGCATGGCCTTTGCTTTGACGGTTGGCTTGTACCCTTTGATCAAAATGCTGGAAAAACTGTAAGATGTATTACACAAAAACATTTTTGTGCGGCTTGACAAGCCAAAAGGGTCGGACTATAATTGATACAAGCTTGAAAATTACATAGTTCATTTATCCGACGATGGAGAAAAGTAAGTCAGCAGGCGGCAGAGAGAAGCGGCGGTCAGTGCAAGCCGTAACGTCTAAAAACCGAATTCCGCTCCGGAGGAGGCAGGGGTAGCAACCTGTCCGGGTCCGACCGATATATCGGCAATGAGGCCGCATCATGCGGCGAAAAAAGGTGGCACCACGTGAGTAGAACTCTCGTCCTTGATTGTAATTGATCAAGCCGGGAGTTTTTTATTTTACAGGTGAATGGAGCGATGGACAATGAAAATTATTGTAACTGAAAAAATTTCCGACAAAGGTGTGGCTCTGCTGCAGGCGGTGCCGGATTTTGATGTAGACGTACGTTTTGATATCGAAAGGGAAGAGCTGTTGAAGATCATCCCTGAATATGATGCGATCGTCGTCCGCAGCGTTACGAAGATCAATGAAGAATTTTATAAACACGCGACCAATTTAAAGGTAGTGGGCCGTGCCGGCAACGGTGTCGACAATATCGAGATGGAGGGTGCTACGAAGCGCGGCATTATCGTCGTTAACACGCCGGAATCCAATATCGTATCGGCAGCCGAGCATACTATCGGCCTGCTGCTGAGCTCTTCCCGCAACGTGGTCAAGGCTCATAAAATGATCGAATCCAGAGTCTGGGACCGCAGTGGCCTGAAAGGCAGCGAGCTTTTGGGCAAAACTCTGGGCATCATCGGGCTGGGACGTATCGGCGGACTTGTCGCTACCAGGCTGCAGGCTTTCGGTATGAAGATCATTGCTTATGATCCCTATATTGCCGATGCCCGTTTCCGCAGATACAGCGCTGAAAAATGTGAAACTTTGGACGAACTGCTGGAGCAGGCTGATTTTATTACGATCCATACGCCGAAAACAGAAGAAACTTTTAATATGATCACCGCCCAAGAGTTTGCCAAATGCAAACGCGGTGTGCGCGTTGTCAACTGTGCCCGCGGCGGACTGATCAACGAAAATGATCTGGCAGCGGCGATCAAGGAAGGCATCGTTGCCAGCGCCGGTATCGATGTGCTGGTAGATGAGCCGAAACCGATCTCACCGCTGATCGATTTGCCGGAATGTGTTTTAACGCCGCATCTGGGCGCCGATACTACCGAGGCGCAGGATAATGTTGGTATTGCCATTGCCGAAGAGGTCATTGCGGCCCTGCATGGCGAAATGGTGCCGAATGCAGTCAATCTGCCAACCTTGCAGCCGACAGAGCTGGAAGAGATGCAGGGTTACCTGACTTTGGGCGAATACCTGGGCAAGCTGTATTATCAGCTGGAAAAAGCAGCCGTTGAAAAGGTGGAGATCATCTATACCGGCGAGGTTGCCAATATGGAAACAGGCATGCTGACCCGTGCTGTTTTAAAAGGCGTTTTTGAACCTGTCCTCAAGGAACGCGTTAATTATGTCAACGCAGCGCTGACGGCTGAAAGCCGCGGGGTTGATGTTATAGAGAGCAAACACGCAGGCAAACACAATCTTTTAGAGGTCAAGATCTATACTAAAGGGAATGTCTTTACCGTAGCCGGTACTGTCTTTGGCGAAAAAGAGATCCGCGTCATCGAGATCGACGGCTATCAGTTCGACCTGACTCCGGCTCCGTTCATGCTGGTGGCCCGCAATCAGGATAAACCAGGCATGATCGGCCAGATCGGCACGCTTTTAGGTGCCAGCAAGGTCAATATCGCTACCATGCAGGTCAGCCGTAATCTTAAAGACGGCAATGCCATGATGTTCATGACTGTGGACAGCGAGGTAGGTAAAGAAACTCTGAAACTGCTGCAGGGGCTTGACGGTATCCTGCAGGTCAATCTTGTGAAGCTGTAAGGTATGAGCTTTAACAGAGAAATCGGTATCATTGTTTTAATGGGGTACGTCGTCTTTAAAGACCTGAACGATGATATCAATCTGCTTGCTTATATTGTGATGATGCTTGCTGCTTGTCATATGTTTATTAAATACAGACATCGTAATGATTAAAAAAATACCCGTTACTCATTGAGTAACGGGTATTTGCATATCAGCAGATAAATCATTCTGCAAAAATCACTTTGCCGTCCTTAAAGGCTTGGACACGGGCCAGCGATTCGACGCGGAAGCCGGCGTCGATCAAACGCTGACGCCCCGGCTGGAAGGATTTTTCGATCACGATGCCGATGCCGACTACTTCGCTGCCGGCCTGCTGGACGATGTTGGCCAGACCGAGAGCCGCTTCACCGTTAGCTAAAAAGTCGTCGATGATGAGGACCTTTTCACCGGCTGGTAAAAACTTTTTCAGTACAGTCACGTCGCTGGTGACTTTTTTGGTAAACGAATAGACTTTGGTACTGTAAGCCTCGCTGCTCATCAGCACCGATTTCTGTTTGCGGGCGAAGACTACCGGTACATGCAGGCACAACCCTGTTGGCAAAGCGCAGGCGATACCTGAGGATTCGATGGTAAAGATTTTTGTAATGCCGCAGCCGGCAAAACGGCGGTGAAATTCTTTGCCGATCTCCATCATCAGCTCCGGGTCGATCTGATGGTTTAAAAAAGAATCTACCTTTAAAATAGCGTCATTTAAGACCAGGCCTTCGGACATGATTTTTTCTTTGAGCAGTTTCATGGATAGCACCTCGAACTTTTTACTTTCTTATAATATTATAGGATATGATATTATTGAGATTTAGTCCAGTGATTTTGTAAAGAAAAAACAAAATTCAGAAAAATCACAAAAGAATGATACAAAAAAATCTTGACAAGCATAGAAAATGCTGGCATAATGTAAAACATAGCACGAACAAATTAGTTTTTGTTTGTACAACTTGATAATAAAGGCAGTGAACGGGAATAAAGTTGCTGATAATACCGGGCAGAGAGAAACGGCGGTTGGTGCAAGCCGTAACGGTACAGTAATGAGACTCACCCGGGAGCCGCGTCTCTGAATTTACAGTAGGAGGCGACGCCGGCGCAGCGTTAGGCGTTTGGAGCTATGGCTCTGAGACAATGAGGTCAAATTAGGGTGGTACCGCGGTGAAAGTCGCCCCTGTCTGCTAAGCAGGTGGGGGCGTTTTTTTATACCAATTTTCATGGGAGGTGGCAAAATGGAGCAGATCCTATCTATCGTAGTGCGCAATCAGCCCGGTGTTTTGATGCGGGTCGCAGGTATGTTTTCGCGGCGCGGGTTCAATATCGACAGTCTGGCTGTCGGCATTACGCAAAATCCTGAATTTTCGCGGATGACTGTTACCATGCAGGCTGACGACGCAACGATCAAGCAGGTCTGCAAGCAGTTGGCCAAGCTGGTCGAGGTAGAGGCTGTGAAAGTCCTGCCGCCTAAAGCAAGTGCCAAGCGCAGTATGGTCATGGTCAAGGTGCACGCCGGTGAGAAGCGGCTGGAGCTGCTGCGGCTGGCAGATGTTTTCAGGGCCCATGCCGTTGACGTTACCGGCGAATCGTTGATTTTTCTGGCGACCGGTATCGACGATAAGCTGAATGCTTTTGTCGATGTGATGCGTCCTTACGGTATTCTGGAAATGGTGCAGACCGGTCTTGTAGCACTGGAACGCGGCGATGCGGCAATGGATGTCGGCAAATCGCGTTATGCCTGGCCGCAAAGCAGCTGCAAGCATTCCGCTATCTGATACAGTCAGTTCTCAAATTTAAATAAAACTGGTAAATTAAAAGGAGATGTAGAGACAATGGTAAAAATGTATTATGACAAAGACGCAAACTGGGAAATGCTGAATGGTAAGACTATCGCTATTATTGGTTATGGTTCTCAAGGCCATGCACATGCCCTTAACTTAAAAGAAAGCGGCGCTAAAGTTATCGTAGGTCTGTATGAAGGCTCCAAATCCTGGGCTAAGGCAGAAGCTGCCGGCCTCACTGTTATGACTGCCGCCGACGCTGCCAAAGCTGCCGACGTAGTAATGATGCTCATTCCTGACGAGAAACAGGCTGCTACCTACAAAAAAGATATTGCCCCGAATTTGAAAGCCGGCGCAGCGCTTGCTTTTGCGCATGGTTTCAACATCCATTTTGGTCAGATCGTGCCTCCTGCTGACGTCGATGTCTTCATGGTCGCTCCTAAAGGCCCCGGACATCTCGTTCGCCGTGTATTTACCGAAGGCGCAGGCGTGCCCTGCCTCGTTGCCGTACATCAGGATGCCAGCGGCAAAGCCTATGACATCGCGCTTGCTTATGCTAAAGGCATTGGCGGCACCCGTGCCGGCGTACTCGATACTACCTTTCGTGAAGAGACTGAAACCGACCTCTTCGGCGAACAGGCCGTACTTTGCGGCGGTATCACCGCTCTGATCACTGCCGGTTTTGAAACCCTGGTCGAAGCAGGCTACAAACCGGAAAGCGCATTCTTTGAATGTATGCATGAAATGAAGCTTATCGTTGACCTGATGTATGAAGGCGGTATGGCTAAAATGCGTCATTCCATCTCCGACACTGCCGAATACGGCGACTATGTGACCGGTAAACGCATCATTACCGATGAAACCAAAGCCGCTATGAAACAGGTTCTGGCCGAGATCCAGGACGGCACCTTCGCTAAAAACTGGATCCTTGAAAATCAGGCCAACCGCCCTGCTTTCAATGCTATGCGCCGTAAAGGTGCCGAGCATCCGATCGAAGAGGTGGGTAAAAACCTGCGCGGCATGATGAGCTGGATGAAAAAATAATCAGTACACACATTAGGCAGAGCGGGGCTGCGGCCCCGCGGTCTGCTTCGTATAAACTAGGAGGGTTATAGTTATGGGTATGACAATGACGGAAAAAATCCTGGCCAGACATGCCGGCCGCGACGCAGTGCAGGCAGGCGAGCTGCTGGTTGCCCAGGTAGATTTGGTTTTAGCTAACGACATCACCGGCCCGCCGGCGATCGATGAATTTGAAAAAATCGGCCGCCCGGTCTTTGATAAGGATAAGATCGCGTTAGTACCGGACCATTTTTCTCCGTGCAAGGATATCAAATCGGCCATGATGTGCAAACGTCTGCGCGACTTTGCACGCCAGCATGAGATCACCAATTATTTTGAAGTAGGACGCATGGGTATCGAGCACGCGCTTTTGCCCGACAGCGGCCTTGTTGCCCCCGGTGAGATCATTATCGGCGCCGATTCTCATACTTGTACTTATGGCGCTCTGAATGCGCTCAGTACCGGCATGGGCCAAACCGATATCGGTGCGGCCATGGCCAGCGGCACGAGCTGGTTCAAGGTCCCGGCTACGATCAAGGTAGAACTGACCGGCAAGCTGCCGAAGTATGTCAAAGGCAAGGATATCATCCTGACGCTGATCGGCATGATCGGCGTTGACGGTGCCCGTTATCA
Organism: uncultured Phascolarctobacterium sp.; assembly: GCF_958349595.1. Classification (NCBI taxonomy): domain Bacteria; kingdom Bacillati; phylum Bacillota; class Negativicutes; order Acidaminococcales; family Acidaminococcaceae; genus Phascolarctobacterium; species uncultured Phascolarctobacterium sp. The sequence goes on from NZ_CATWDQ010000002.1 coordinate 323,158, forward strand.
GTCGCTGGAATTCTGCGGGGATGGCGTGGCTGAGCTGGAAATGGCTGACCGCTTCACTATCTGTAATATGGCGATCGAAGCCGGCGGCAAAAACGGCATTTTCCCGGTAGACGAAAAAACCATCGCTTACCTCAAAGGGCGCGTCAGCCGTCCGTGGGAAGCGGTAACTGCCGACGCTGATGCAGTGTATGACCGTGTTATCACTATTAAATTAGACGAGCTGGTGCCGGTAGTTTCCTATCCGCATCTGCCGGAAAATACGCATCCGGCTGCCGAGTCCGGCCATATCAAGATCGATCAGGTCGTTGTCGGCTCCTGCACTAACGGCCGTCTGGAAGACTTGCAGCAGGCTGCCGAGATCATGCGGGGCCGCAAGGTACATCCGCATGTGCGTGCGATCATCATTCCTGCTACGCAGGAGATCTATAAAGAAGCGATGCGCTTAGGCTATATCGATACCTTTATCGACGCCGGCGCTGCTGTTTCCACACCTACCTGCGGCCCGTGCCTGGGCGGCTATATGGGTATTCTGGCGGCAGGCGAACGCGCTGTTTCGACTACCAACCGCAATTTCCGCGGCCGTATGGGCCATGTCGACAGCGAGGTCTATCTGGCCAGCCCCTATGTGGCGGCAGCCAGCGCGATCACAGGCTATATCACCAGCCCCGAGGAGGTAATGAAATGAGTAAAGTATGGCGTTACGGCGACCACGTCGATACCGACGTTATCATCCCCGCCCGTTATTTGAATATTGCCGATTTTGAAGAATTGGCCGAGCATGCCATGGAAGACATCGACACCACCTTTGCACCCAACGTACAGCCCGGAGACTACATCGTAGCCGGCAAGAATTTTGGCTGCGGCTCCTCGCGCGAGCATGCGCCGATGGTCATCAAGGTCAAAGGTGTAAAATGTATCATTGCCGACAGCTTTGCCCGTATTTTTTACCGCAATGCGATCAATATCGGCCTGCCGGTGCTGGAAATCGGTAAGGATGTGGAAAAAATCGAAGCCGGTGATGAAATAGAGGTGGATATGGCTAAAGGCGAGATCAAGATTGTTAATAAAGGCCTCACGATCCAGACCCGCCCGCTGCCTGAATTTATCCAGAAGATCGCCGACTGCGGCGGCCTTATCAACTATGTCAAAGGAGAACAGCAATAATGAAGATTACTTTACTGCCGGGCGACGGCATTGGCGTAGAGATCGTTGACGCCGCTGTGGAAGTCCTTGATGCCGCCGCTAAAAAATTCGGTATGACCATAGAATATGACAGACAACTGATCGGCGGCGCCGCTATCGATGCTACTGGCGTACCGCTGCCGGAGGCGACTATCGCTTCGGCTAAAACTGCCGACGCCGTACTTTTAGGCGCTGTCGGCGGCCCTAAATGGGATAATGTAGCTCCCGAGATCCGTCCTGAAAAAGGGCTGTTGGGTATCCGCAAAGCGTTGGGTCTGTACTGCAACCTGCGCCCGATCAAGGTTTCCCGCTTTGTGGCGCATCTGTCGCCGCTCAAAAACGAACGCGTCGAAGGCACAGACCTTTTGATCGTCCGCGAGCTGACAGGCGGTATTTATTTCGGTGCTAAAAACGAAGCAGCACCTAACGCCGACGGCGTGGAAACTGCTTCCGACGTAGAGATCTATACTCGTCCCGAAGTAGAGCGCATTGCCAAATTTGCTTTTGAAGCTGCTAAAAAGCGCCGCGGCAAGGTAACTTCTGTCGATAAAGCCAATGTGCTGGCTTCTTCGCGGATGTGGCGCCGTATCGTCGGCGAAATGCAGGCTAAGGATTACAGCGACATTGAGCTGAACAATTTTTATGTAGATAACTGCGCTATGCAGCTGGTACTCAATCCGGGCCAGTTCGACGTAGTGCTGACCAATAATATTTTCGGCGATATCCTTTCGGATGAAGCTTCCGTGATCGCCGGCAGTATCGGTATGCTGCCTTCAGCCAGCCTGGGCGACAGCACCGGTATGTACGAGCCGATCCACGGCAGCGCTCCCGACATTGCCGGACAGGGCATTGCCAATCCTCTGGGAACGATCTATTCCGTAGCCATGATGCTGCGGTATTCCTTAAATCAGGATGCTGCTGCCGACGCTATCGAAGCGGCGATCGACCGTGTGCTGGAAAAAGGCTATCGTACGCCCGACCTTTGCGGCGCAGGACTGACTAAGGTTTCGACCTCGCAGATGGGTCAGCTGATCGCTGCCGAATTGGCCTGATGGATTTTTGAAGAGTGGAAGGAAGTGAGTTTATGCAGATGACCGGCGCAGAAGTAATGGTCAAATGTTTGGCAGAGCAAGGTGTTACTACAGTTTTTGGCTATCCCGGCGGGGCGATCCTGCCTTTTTACGACGCTTTGCGCGAATCGACGACGATCAGGCATATCCTGACAGCACACGAACAGGGCGCTGCCCATGCTGCTGACGGTTATGCCCGCGCAGGCGGTCAGGTCGGCGTTTGTGTGGCCACTTCCGGCCCCGGCGCGACCAATCTGGTCACGGGGCTTGCCAATGCTTTTTTAGATTCGATCCCCGTTGTGGCGATCACCGGACAGGTGCCGGTAGCGATGATCGGCCGCGACGCTTTTCAGGAAGTAGATATCACCGGCATCACGATGCCGATCACCAAGCATAATTTTCTGGTCAAACGGCCCGAACATCTGGCGCAGACACTGCGGCTGGCGTTTCAGCTGGCAAAAACAGGCCGCCCCGGCCCGGTGCTGGTAGACGTGCCCCGTGATGTGCAGACAGCTTTGATCGAGTACGAAGCTCAGGAGCTGGAGCCGTTGCCGAAGGAATTGCCGGAGCAGCAGCAGATCGATGCCGCCGTAGCGGCGATCAACGCTTCCCGGCGGCCCGTCATGCTGGTGGGCGGCGGCGTTATCAATGCCGATGCGGAATACGACGCCATGCACCTGTGTGAAAAGCTGCGGATCCCGGTCGTCAGTACCCTGATGGGACTTGGCGCGATCAGTGCTTACCGCAGCCTGTTTTTGGGTATGACCGGTCTGCACGGACATGAACGCGCCAATAATGCCGTTAAAGAGGCCGATCTGATCCTGGCTGTCGGCAGCCGCTTCAACGACCGTGTTACCGGCGAGCGCAGCAGCTACAGCGCCAATAAAACAGTTATCCATCTGGATATCGACCCGGCGGAGCTGGATAAAAATATTTATTCCAGTATCGGTATTTCCGGCCATATGAACACAACTTTGCAAATGCTGGAGGCAGGCAGCGTCAAGCATGATCTTGATGCCTGGTGGCAGCTGATCGAAAGCTGGCCCAGTATGGACGAAGATTTTGGCGGCGAAGCTGCGCCGCAGTTTTTTAAGGCGCTCAATCCCGTTATCAAAGATAAGGATTATATCATCACTACTGACGTTGGTCAGCACCAGATGTGGGCGGCCCAGCATCTCAAGATCCAGTTTGCCCGCCAGTGGTTATCCTCCGGCGGTCTGGGAACAATGGGCTTCGGTTTACCGGCGGCCATGGGCGCTCAGCTGGCCCGGCCCAAGAGCCGCGTGATCAGCATCAGCGGCGACGGTGGTTTTAAAATGACCGGCTCGGAGCTGTTTACCATTGCCAGCTACAAGCTGCCAGTAACGGCTATTGTTTTTAATAACAGCGGTCTGGGTATGATCCGGCAGCTGCAAACCGTTCAGTTCGACAAACGCTTTACTTCCTGCGAAATGCCTGGTTATGTTGATTTTGTCAAATACGGCGAAGCCTTCGGCGTAGCCGGCGAGCATGTCGATACGCCCGAAGCATTGGCAGCGGCAGTGGAAAAAGCTATGGAGCTGGACGCGCCTTATATCATCGAAGTGGCGCTGGACCCCAAAAACATGGTGCAGCCAATGGTTACGCCCGGTCTGGGTATCGGTGACTTTGTCAAATTTAAAGAACAGTAATAGTAAAGCAGCGTGTACTTTAAAGTACACGCTGCTTTTGTTTACAGCTGTATCATTGATGCCGTCAGCGCCTGCGTTTATCTTTATTATGCAGGAACCTGCGGGCATTTTTCATCCCGCCGACGTCTTTGAACATCGTATTGAGCTTGGTCATTTCAAGCTGTCTGGCGTCCAGTCCTGCATAGCTTAGTTCTTTTTGCAGCTTCTGGTAGCTGGCCAGCCTGTCGGCGGCAAGGCTGCCGTTTTGTATGGCCTGCTGCACAGCGCAGCCCGTTTCGTGGGTGTGTGTGCAATCCCGAAAGCGGCACTGCTGTGCCAGTTCGTCGATATCGGCAAAGCCTTTGGCCAGATCAGCAGTTTCCAGACCCAGTTCCCGCATACCCGGCGTATCAATGACTACGCCGCCATCGGCAAGAACGATCAGCTCCCGTCTGGTGGTTGTATGGCGGCCCTTGTCGTCGTTTCTCAGGCCGCTGGTGGCAAAAGCAGTACCTGCCAAACGGTTGATAAGCGTCGATTTACCTACGCCGGAAGAACCTATGAAAGCGGCGGTGCTGCCGCAGTGCAGATAAGGCAGGATCTGGTCATGACCGTCTTCTGCCAGTGAAGAAGTGACGAGAATTTTAGTGCCGATGGCGACAGACTCTGCCTCACTTACTTTGGCCGCTACGTCAGCGCACAGATCGGCTTTAGTCAAAACGACTACCGGCAGCGCGCCGCTGCTCCAGGCGATCGCTAAATACCGTTCCAGACGGCGCAGGTTAAAGTCGCTGTTCAGCGACATACAGATAAATACCGTATCGATATTGCTGGCGACGACCTGTTCTGTGCTCGCAGTGCCGGCCGCTTTGCGGACAAAGACGCTTGTGCGTGTCAGCACCTGTTGAATGACTGCCTGGCCTGTTGTATTATCGCTGCGGTCAAGCAGGACGAAATCGCCCACAGCAGGAAAAGCCGCAGGTGTGGCGGCGTTAAAGCGCAGCTTGCCTGCAACTCCGGCCAGTACTTCGCCGGCTTCTGTCACGACCCGGTAAAGATCCTTAAACTGGGCCGCAACACGGCCAACCGGGAAACTGCCATAACTGGCCGCTTCTTCAGCAAATTTATCGGTAAATCCTAATGTTTGTAAATTTATTTTAGACAATTTTTTATCCTCCTAAAGGTGTTTATAAGCCTTATGGGAGGTTCGGCAAAAAATTAGTTTACGCAAACCTCCCGGTCTGCTGCAATCTCCGATTTACCATATTTAAACATAAAACATTCCTCTTTTCTGTCAGATTTATCCTTAAGGCCGGTGCTGCAAATTACAGACCGAACTCTTTGGCATATTGAAGGGGGCCGCACAGCGGCGGAGCTTCGGGGCGCAGTTTGAGCGCCATGAAATTGGCGGCGGGGATACCTGCCGGAACTTCCAGACCCAACTGCACGGCGGGCTGATAACCAAAACGGGGATAATACGTATCGCTGCCCAGGACGGAAATATAGCCGTAACCAAGTTCTTTGGCGATACGGTGACCTTCACGGATCAAAGCGCTGCCGATACCGTGTTGCTGATAATCAGGCAGCACTGCCAGCACCAGGAGCGTTTGGTCGCCGGCGCTGGCTTTGGTGAACATGATATAGCCGACGATTTTTGCGTCTGCGACTGCTACCAGTGCAAGTTCGGGTATAAAGGTATCGCTGCTGCGCAGTGCCACTACCAGATCCTGTTCTGTACCGTCGCTGTGCTCAGCTGTGGCAAAAGCCGTTTGTATGAGTGTATAAACAGCGTCCAGGTCGCTGTCTGTTTCCTGCCTGATCAATAACATTAGCCTGCTCCTTTGTCTGTGCTGGTATACTGCTATCATCGTATGCCATGCAGGGGGCATTTGTCAATATCGGCGGTGAGTTTAAGCAAAGATATACCGGCAATCCAAATGGTTAAGCTCAACCGAAAGTTGAGTTGGTGCCAACCTTCAAAAAACACGTTATTGAGTTTGCCGAGAAGTTTGTTATACTTGAAGCAAGAGGTGAGAAACATGTTATTAGCAGAAAATTTGACCAGACTGCGCAAACAGCACCGGATGACGCAGGAACAACTGGCGGCGCAGGTTGGCGTTACTTTTCAGGCGGTGTCTAAGTGGGAAACAGGGCAAACGCTGCCTGATGTAGCGCTGCTGCCCGTGCTGGCGGGTATTTTTGAAGTCAGTATCGACGCGCTGCTGGGTTATCTGATCTCGCAGAATAAAATCAGTGAATACGAAAGCAGATATCGTGAGCAGGAATATTATTGGGGCACCGCCCCCTCGGAGATGTGTTATGAAGTAATGAAGCTGAAGCCTCCTGTTCGTTCCTGGACGTTGCTCGATATTGGCTGTGGGGAAGGTAAAGACGCCGTCTTTTTTGCCCGCAACGGGTATGTGGTTTCGGCTTTTGATATTGCTGATGAGGGTTTGCATAAAGCAAAGCAGCTGGCGGCAGCCAGTAATGTGGAAATAAATTTTTTTAAGGCTAATCTGTTGGATTACCGACTGCAAAGTGATTTTGATATCATTTTTTCCAGTGGCGTTTTTCATTATATCAAACCGGAGCTGAGGGATGAACTGCTGAAAAATTATCGCGATCATACTAAGAATGAAGGAATCTGTGCCCTGAACGTATTTGTGCAGAAACCTTTCATTGCGCCGCCGCCTGACGGTGAACCATCTGACACTGTCTGGCGCAGCGGCGAGCTGTGCGGTTATTTCAGCGACTGGTATTTTCACCGCAGCGAGCAGGTCGTCTTTGACTGTAACAGCAGTGGCATTCCACATCAGCATTGCATGGATGTGCTGATCGCCCGGAAGTTGGGTTAAAATGGCAGAAATAAAAAGTACACGTTGTTAAACGTGTACTTTTTGTTTCTTATATTCTTATTATTTGTGGTGCTTCCAGCGGCAGATGAGCTGCGTTACTGTGCCCATAGGGCAATAAACGCACCAGGAGCGTGGTTTGAACAGCAGCAGCGTGATCACACCCAGAACACTGGAGGTCATCATGATGCTGTAAAACCCGAAAGCAAACTGCGCTACCCACGGCTCGGCTGCACCGCTGTAAGCCCAGTGCCAGGGTACGTCAAAACTCCACAGCAGGCGGACTGTCTGATGAAGCTGGAGAGCATTGGTAAAGACCAGATATGTAGAAAACAGCATACTGACAAACATCGCCATAAAAAACAGTAAAAAGCCGTAACGGAAAGTATGTGAGCGCAGCCAGGCAGGAATATCGCGTTTGGGCGAAAGCTTCCAGCTGTTGCCAATAAGCTCGAACAGCTGACCACGGCCGCAGTATTTATTACAGTATGATTTGGTGCCAAAGGAGGAAGCCATGATAAGCGGAATAAAAAAGCACAGCAGTCCCAGCCAGGCGAAAAGAATATTAAAAAAGCCCAGCGCCAGATACAGCGCTGTCAGCAGCCAAAGATAATCATACCAGTTATTGCGTTTAGACATCGGCAGTCACCACCCTGATTACCGAAGCCGGGCATTCGCGGGCGCACAGACCGCAGCCGATACAGCGGTCAGGATTTACAACGGCGCTGATACCGTCGGGAACGCTGATCGCCTGCCTCGGACAGACCTTGACACAGGTACCACAGGCTACACAATATTCTTTATCAACTTGCGCGTAACGCTTATTGCCCATTTCATCGCCTCACTGATAAGATTAATTCTAACTTTATTTTAACCTATTTATGCGCTTTTAGCCATATTTTCTTCAATGCAGCTCAGCTGCGGCAAAGGAAATTTTTCTGCCGTTGGGCGCAATTTTGCGGTACAATAAAAGAAAGAGAATAATTGCAGATGGAGTGATGGGAATGAAAAAGCAAACCGCATTTATGAACCATTGGCAATTATGTCAATATCTGCGCAAGCTGCACCTGCCGCAAAACGTACCGGCACCAGACCTGGCAACGCTGAAGCTGCTGCAGGACGCGCATTTGAAATATGTGCCCTATGAGAATCTGGATATTTTGAGTGGTAAACTGACTTCGCTGGAGCATGACGAGATGTTTGCCAAAATCATTATGAAGAACCGCGGCGGTATCTGCTTCGAGCTGAACGGTCTGTATAACTGGCTGCTGGAATCTTTGGGTTATCAAGTCACCAGCTATGCGGCCCGTTTTATCGACCGGCTGGAAGAATATCAGATCCGTCGGCACCGGGTAATGTGCGTAGCGCTGGACGGCAGAAGATACCTGACTGACGTGGGTGTCAACAGCGAAAGCCCGCGCTGCCCGCTGGAACTGACTGTTGAGAAAGTGCAGAGCGACGGTATCAGCGATTATAAATTCAGCCGCGATCCCTTTTTTGGCTGGCTGCTGTGGCAGAAAGAACGGCGCAAACCCTGGAAAAGACTGTTTGGCTTCACGGAAGAACCGCAGCTGGACATGGATTTTATTCCCGCCTGTATTTATACCGACCTGCACCCAGATTCACCGATCAATAAAGGCAAGGCGATCTCGGTGTTTCGTGAGGACTGCAATATCACGATCCGGGGCAATCTTTTAAAATTTTATCTGGGCGGGCGCGTCAAGTACCGTTATGCCATCAATACTAAAGACGACTTGAAGGGCGTGCTGTGGGAATACTTTGGTATTGCCGTCGATTATTCGCTGCCTCATGGCGGTATCGACCAGAGTGAGTAAATTTTTATGTGTGAAATATTGCTGAAATTTGAAATTTTATGATAGAATAAATTAATTAAAAAAAGTGAGATTATGACTGCTGAAAACAGGCAATTTATTTTGCCGCCCATCATCAACAGAATATTGACGCTGCTGGCAGAGCAGGGCCATGAGGCCTATGTAGTTGGCGGTGCTGTACGTGATCTGCTGCTGGGAAAGGTCCCCGGCGACTTTGATGTTGCGACTTCCGCCCGCCCCGAACAGGTCATCGGACTGCTGGAACCGGCTGGATTCACGGTCATCGGCGAGTTGGGACAGAACTTTGGCGTCGTCGTTGTGCATCAGTACGGCCAGACAGTCGAAGTTGCCACCTTCCGGGGCGAAGCCTACGGTGTAGATGCCCATAAGCCGGAGCAGGTCTGGTACTGTAACGACCTGCGAAGTGATCTGGCTCGGCGCGATTTTACAGTCAATGCCATGGCGCTGGATCTATCTGGCAATGTTTATGATTATCACGGCGGACGGCTCGACCTGCAGCAGCAAATACTGCGTACTGTCGGTGTTGCAGAGCGCCGTTATCAGGAAGATGCGCTGCGCATGTACCGGGCTTGCCGCTTTGTGGGGCAGCTGGGGTTTGATTATGTGCAGCAGCAGGGTGCAGGGCCGGCATTTGGCGCGGCCAATACTCCCTATTACCTGCCGCACAGCTACAGCTTTCCTGTCAGCCGCAGCGCCGGACTGTCGTTGGAGCGGGTACGGACGGAGCTGGACAAGCTGCTGCTAGGCAAATGGGCCGGCAAAGGCCTGATGCTGCTGTTGGCGACCGGGTTGGCTGCTGGACGCTGCCGTGTGCGTGAACAGGGGGCTTATCGGGAAATCGATGTTTTACCGGAGCTGGAGCATTTGGCAGGATTACCGCAGAACCCGCGTTTTCACTGTTACAATGTGTGGGAGCATACTCTGGCGGCTATCGATAACAGCCCGCGCCAGCTGGCGATCCGCTGGGCTCTGCTGCTGCACGATGTAGCTAAAGGCCTGCCCGGTATCCGCAAGCTGAATAAAGAAGGACAGCCCAGTGACCACGGTCACGAAGCTGAAAGCGCCGTGATGGCAGAAGTCATCTTAAACAGGCTGCGTTACCCGGCTCCTTTTGTCAAAAGAGTAGTCTGGCTGGTGGCAAGGCATATGCGCTTTGCGCCCATGCTGGTTACCGGCGAACGGACCCTGCTGCGCTGGCTGCGCAGCGAGGCTGCCAGCGGGATCTTTAAAGATAATCACGAAATGACAGTTGCTTTTGAGCAGCTGGTAGCAGTATTTTTAGCAGATATGGGCGCGACTCACGCCGGTAAGAATACCGAACTGATGGCGGAAGGGCGTGCTTTAGGGGAAGCGGTGCTGGAACTGGCCCGCAGCAAGATGCCTGTCCATACTAAAGATCTGGCAGTCAGCGGCCATGACGTGCTTGCGCTTTTAGAAGATAAAAGCAGGATCAGAGCCGCCATGCAATATTTATTACAGAGAGTGCAAAGCACCAATCTGCCTAACGAAAAGACCGCTTTAGAGGATGCGGTCAGGGGCTGGCAGAAACGTCACTGAGAAAGAAGGGAAACTAATGCCACAAAAGAAACTGTTTACTGCACTGCTGATTGCAACAGCAGCTTTACTGCTGTTGGGTATGAGCAACGAAAATCAGATACCGTATCCGCAGGGGTATGATACCAAAAGCGCCGGGGCTTCGTCTTATAACGGACTGGCCAATGTGCCGAAATCACCTTATTTTCAGCAGCTTGATTTTTATAATATGCAGCCTACTGATTCGCTGGTGCTGCTGCCCAGGTTCCGTACCTATCAGCAGACGACCGAATATACCTGCGGCCCTGCTGCAGCACTGATGGTGGTCGAGCATTTCCTGGGACGCAGCGAGGAAGACGAGCTGGCCATCGGAAAGATCATGGGCACCAAAGCTTACACCGGTACCAATACTAAAGGCATGGTCAAATATTTTAAGAAAAAAGGCTGGCAGGTAACTTCGTCGGCTGATAAAGATAAAACGCCGCAGAATACGCAGGAATTTAAAAACTTTGTGCTTGATCATCTCAGGCGTAATGTCCCCATCATGGTCGAAAACGTAGACTGGGGCGGACACTGGCGCATCATTATCGGTTACGATACCATGGGTACGGACGACATCACCAGCAGCGACGTGCTGATCATGGCCGATCCTTATGATACAGCCGATCATCTGCAGGACGGCTATGTCGTTGTGCCGGCTGAAAAATTCTTCTATATGTGGTTCGACTCGCATCTGTTTGCCGCAGGCGACCGCAAACAGCAGTGGCTGGCGGCCGAACCGCCGGCGGGCTATGAGCCGCTGGTAGATATGAAAACGCCGGCTCAGGCCGCACAATAAAAAAGTATAAATAAAAACAAACCGCAGACTTGCTTATGCAAGTCTGCGGTTTGTTTTTTATGTCCTTTTTTCGTTTTTTGTTTATGTCGCTTTCTTGAAAGAAAGTCTAAAAGTTTTTTCGTTTTTGACTTGTACCTTTCTTGGGTAAGAAAGGTACCCAAAGAACTTTCAGCGCTGTTAAGATTTGGATTGCGCTTCACTCACTGTACGCGCTCCGGGCAACTCGGCATCACAGGGAAAGATTGAAAGGCTATGCTGCGCATAGCCTGCCTAAATAATTAGAGGATAACACAGAAATACTTTCCTATTCGGTCAGTATTTCTGCGGGCTTTCGGCAGTCCTGTTCTATGCGCTGCATATAACAGTGCCTCAATGCCTCAGACATACCATGCGCCTGCTTGCAGCTGCGTTTCGCTCATCTGCCAAATCTTCCCAATGCGCTGTAAAACCCTCTGTATCGTACGTTTTACTGCTTTAGCCAATAATCACTGATTTCGTTTAGTAGATTGATTTCATTAATAGTTCGATACCGTTATTATGAAATTCAGCAATAATTTGTACGATGCAGGGTTTTGAGCGCACATTGTGATCAAGTCCGTTGTGTGCGCAGCGAGCTGTAAGCGCTGGAGGGACTGTTTGAGGCATTGCTTCTTGCCTGCTAAAGATTTTCTTTGTTCGGCAATGCCGAGTTGCCCGGAAGCCGGACAGCGAGCAAAGCAAAACAGGACTTGCCACAGTGCGCAAGCTTCTTTGCGCAGCTTGCTTCTGGAAGAAAGCTGCATGACAAAAAAGAAAACACTAAATAAAGCAATCTAACATAAGAAAAAAATAAAAACCTAAATTAAAAAGCAAAAATTGAAATTTTAAGAAAAAGAAAATTTAAAAGCAAAATAACCAGTGTCCGGCAAGCCGTGACACCCTACGGCTCACTTCTCTCCTGGCGGCTGGCAAACCGTAAGGGCAAAAGACAGCCAAGCTGCGTCGAATATATCCGTTGGTATGTCTTGTGGGGGGGTACAAGTGTGCTATAATAGGTGCGAATATTATTTTAACAAATGTTTTTAAAGTTTTAATAAATAAAATCAGACTTTTGGCAAAGTAAGGTAAAGGCAGAACAATATTTTTGGCAAGGCAGGAGTGGAGGTGGGAAGGTGTACGACGAAAAATGCCTGCAAAATATCGGCAGCAATATCCGCTTCCTGCGTGCTGCCTGTCAGCTCAGTCAGCAGGAGCTGGCCAAGCGTATCGGTATCAGCCAGACCCACTTGAGCAATATTGAGCGTAGTCATGTAAGAGTAAATCTGAAGCTGCTGCTGCGTATAGCCAATACTGTTGGCTGCACGCTGGAAACACTTGTAGATACCAGGTCAGCTTTGGACTGGAGGCAGGAACAGGCTGAAAATGGCGTGCCAAAGCAGGAGGCCTATACGCTGGAGGAAGTGCGGCAGCTTTTGCAGCTGCTGCGCTTGTCGAAACAATAAAAGGCTATAACCGCAGCAATTGCTGTGAGGATATATTTTTCATTTTTAAAGCGAAGGAGGCGGTCGATGCTGGCTGAAAAGCAAAAATAAATCAAAAATGCTGTTAGATCAGGGAGAGGAGGTGAGAAGAAAAGTGCCTGAAAAGATCAACATTGGTTTTGGCATCGATAAAAATTTTGGCAAATTTGCCGGTATCACCATTACGTCGCTGGCACACAATAATATCGGGCATGAGCTGGTTGTGCATATTATCTATGACGAACTGCTGCCGGAGGATCTGGAAAAATTACTGCAGACCGAAGCTCTGTACCGTAATCTGACGCTGCGCTTTTATCAAATCAAAAGTACGGAAGGCATGACTTTCGTCGTGCCGCCGGGGCATATCACGCAGGCTATGTATTACCGGTATCTGTTTGCCGATATGCTGCCGCGGGAGATAACTAAAATCATCTATCTGGATGCCGATATTATCTGTAAAGGGGATATTCTGCCGCTGTGGCAGACAGATTTGCAGGGCCGGGTTTTGGGTGCTGTACGCGATTATGGCGAGGATCGCAGCTGTGAACGTATCGGACTGAAAAGCGGACGCTATTTCAATTCCGGCGTATTGCTGATGGATCTGGAAAAATGGCGGCAGCAGAAGCTGACACAGCAGCTGTTTCAGTGGCTGGAAGCCGTTGGCGATACCAAAATCCTCTGGGGCGACCAGGACGCGCTCAATGGCGTTATTGACGGCGAGTTTACCGAACTGCCGCAGATTTTTAACGGTATCGTTATCAATAATACGACACTGAATGAAGATTTGGATATGGTGATCGTGCATTATATAGACTACGTAAAACCCTGGCACATCTATTATGTTGACAGTAATGCTAAAGCTCTGTACTGGGAATATGTAAAAAAATCATTGTGGAGCGCTTTGAAGCCAGTAGATGGTCAGACTGTGGAAACTATCATGATGACGGCCAGGCTTTTATATAGAAATGGCAAATACAGCGAGTCGGTTTCCTACTATGAAGCTTTATTAAAATATTTTTTAAAAGATAAATACCGCTAAAAATGATGAAAATGAGAAAGAAGGCTGCAAAATGCACAGTAAAAAAAGATTGGCAAAACAGGTTTTACATACGGTAATGGCGATGTCCATAGTCTATTCCAGCGGGTTGAGTATTTTAGTACCTAAAGCAGGAGCAACGGAACTTTTTGGTGTAATAACAGGTTCTGATACTGAGTTTTCGATACAGGGATTAGCGGGTGAAAAATATATAGATGACAGTGGTATTGCGCCAACTGCTGGCAGTTCTGTCAATTTACAAGGCGTTATTTCAGATGCAAATATCAGTAATGATATCGTATATAATGCTGTGGGCGGCACTGGCGGTGACGGCCCACTAAAGTATAAAGATGCCTATGAGAACATTATTGGCGGTGGTGCCGGCGGTGATGTCAATTTGGGGATCACGATCAAAGAAGGATTGCAGGAGGTCACTGTCAATAATATTACGGTTAAGGGAACTGGCGGCATTGCCGGTTCCAGCTATAAATTAGGTTCTGTTGCCGGTGCTGTTGCAGCATATGGCATCCAGGTGAAGGATGATATAAAAATCAATGCAGCTGCTATTACTGTTGAGGGGAAAGGTGCTGACAGTGTTGCAGACAGGTCTGAAGATGGTGGATTGAGTGGCGGCAATGCCGCTGCTACAGGTGTCAAAAGCAGCGGCGGGACGGTCATTTTAAGCAGCGACTTGAAAGTTTTGGCCCAAAGCGGCAAGGCGTTGGGAGCTGGTTATGCTGCTGTTGATATTGGACGGAGCGGTAAAGCCATTTCTGTAGGTATAGAGCATATTGACGGAGATATGAATCTTACGGTCGCAGATGTAACTATTACTTCTGAAGGCGGCACAGCTGGGAAAGGTCATACTAATTACACTAATGGTGGAGACGGAAGCATTGGCGGTGCAGCCGAAGCATATGGCTTTACAGCCGTCGCCGGAACTCTGGAAGCAACAGCCAAAGATATAACCATTAGCGCTGTGGCCGGCAGCGGCGGTGATGGTGGTAATAGTGATTTTGTTGATGCTGGCAGTGACAATATAAGTTCTGGCGGTAATGCCGGTAACGGAGCAGGCGCATTGGCCTATGGAATAAAAAATGCAGGCGCAGCTGTAACAGTTACTGCACAAAAAATAGATGTCACGGCCCAAGGCGGTAATGGTGGCAATGGCGGTCAGATTCTCAGCGATAAACATATTAATAATGGCGGCGACGGCGGTGATGGAGCAGATGCTTCTGCTTACGGCGCTAAAGCTGCAGGTGGCATCACAAATATCAATGCTGATACTTTTAAAGTTACGGCTACAGCGGGTACTGGCGGAAACGGCAGCGCCGGCACTAAAGGCGGTAATGATGGCAATAAAGGTTCGGATGGTAAGCTTGCCGAAGCCTATGGCGTTTATGCTGAAGGCGGCGCCACAGTGAACCTTTCGGGCAAGGACACAGATACCATCAGCATGAACATTACGGCTTCAGGAGGCGCAGACAGTAACGTCGTCAGCCATGCGATCCATGCCGCTGACAGTACGGTAAACTTCTTGAGCAATGCCACTATCACAGGTGCGGCCAGTGAGACCTGGCTGGAAAATGCGGCATTGGGCTTCAGCGGCAGCAGCGCAGGCCGCACTGTAACCTCGGACGGAGCTTTGAAGCTGAACGGCAGCAATACCTTCCGGTTCAGTACCGACCTGAAAAATAATACTGCCGATAAATTTACTTTTAGTGAATTGGCAGCCGGCAGCAGCACGGAGAAACAGTATATCACTGTCGGTTACGACAAATCCTTCTCCGGCAGTGACCTGAGCGCCATCACCGGCACATCCGTGGTTTTATCATTTGGCGAGCTTAACGGGTACGATCTGAGCAGTTTTGAAGGTAAAGCAAGTACGATGGACTCGCCGCTGAAGCGTTTTACAGTGACGCCGACAGTAGAAGCCGACGGCAATGATGTAAAAATAACGCAGCTGGATTTTGGTGGCAGCCCAGATGGCAATGACGCTTCGGAAACCTCGATGACCAGCGCCGATACACATCTGGCTCTGCGAAATATCTGGCGCGCCGAAGGCAATAACCTGATGAAACGCATGGGTGACCTGCGCAGTGACCCTGAAGCAGCGCAAGGCGGCGTTTGGGCCCGTTACTACAGGGGCGAAATGAGCGCCGACAGCGCTTATGACCGCAACTTCAGCCAGGATTATACAGCCTTCCAGGGTGGCATCGACAAGGTGCAGGACTATAAGGGCGGCAAGCTGTACACAGGTATCGCCATTAACCGCATCGACAGTAATGCTGCTTACTTTGCCGGCAGCGGCGATCTGAGCAGCACCGGCGTAGGCGTATATGCCAGCTGGCTGGGCAGCAAAGGCCATTATCTGGACGTTATAGCCCGCGGCAGCAAGCTTGCTAACGACTTCAAGCTGGTAGACCTGAGCGGTAATGCCGCTAAGGCCGACTACGATACCTGGGCTTACGGCATTAGTGCCGAATATGGCTACAGACAGAACCTGAGTGCTGGCTGGTTCGTAGAACCGCAGGCAGAACTGAGCCTGGGACATATCAACAGCGTTGATTATATGGTCAGCAATGGTGTCAATGTCAGACAGGACAGTGTCAACAGCGCCGTGACCCGCGTCGGTATTTTGGGTGGTAAAGAGTTTAGCATTGGCGGGCGTCCCAGCAACGCCTATCTTAAAGCGTCGCTGCTGCACGATTTTGGCGGCAACGGTGGTGCGGCTGGGTATTATGGCACTGATAGTCTGGCCCTGCAGACAGGTGACTTGACTGGGACCTGGTACGAAATTGGTCTGGGCGCAAATCTGGGCCTTGCCAAAAACAGTAACCTGTATTTTGACGCATTAAAGACCTTTAACGGTAATATCCGTACCGATTGGCAGATCAATGCCGGGTTACGCTTCACGTTCTAAGTGAATGATAATTGAATAAATGTTCAAGACAGACAGAGGATTTTTATAAGACGACAGAATATATAAGACAAACTGGAAAAAACTGGAAAAGGCTGGAAATCCCCGGAAGTCTAGTGATGATGCTGGATTCGGGGATTTTTTATTGGGAAATTTTAAAGAGGGATGCGACAGTTGAAATTAGACGAATGAGGGGGCCGTGGACACGGGTAGGATTTTAGAGGTTGTTTGAAGAAGTTTTTGAAAGAGCATTCAAAGCCGCTTTAATACTTGTTTAATCCAGGTTTGAAAATAAGGGCGTTTTTTGAGTGTGTTTTTTTGGAGAGGACGCATTGCGGCAATACTGAATATTCTGAAAATAACTTCTAGCGCCACTAATAGCGCCATTCTTAACAAAAACGCATTGCGGCAATGAATATACAGAAAATACATAATTACAACGTTGATACGGAATAATTATACAACGATAGGAAAATAAAAAATCCGGCATAGACTGGCACTATACCGGAAAGAAAACATATACACAGCATGAACTATTTAACCAGCGTCAGATGTAGATTCTGGGCTAATTTCATGCTGTTTTTTTTCATATTCTTCAAGATAGTCTTTAAAAGCATATTTAAATTGGCGGCGTACCCATGATCTCATATCTGGATCAGGGTCATCAAGCATATGCTTTAATATTAAGGTCATATATTCTAAATCTGGATCAGAAATCGAGATTATATTATCGTTTTCTTCGCCAATACCTAATAACAGGTAATCTGTGGAAACATTAAAAAGTTTTGCGAATTTAAGAATTGCATCAAAGGAAGGTTTAATCTTCCCATTTCGGTAATAGCTTATATTACCAGCAGATATGCCAGTAAGTTTTTCTATTTCTTTATGGGATAGTTTACTTTCGACAATTAACTTTGCAAGTCGTTCATGAAATTGCATGACAAATCTCCTTGATGTAAAAATAAGGTTGACTTCAACTTAAAATTAGTTTAAAATAATTTTGAAAACAAGTTTACTTTTGACGCTGCAAAAACATTGTTGGGGAACAAGAGGCAGGGCAGCAAAAGAAACTTTGGTTTTTAGAAAGGAAGGAGGAATGATGGTACATTATTTGAATAATGGTAGTTTGCATCCAATATGTCAAAGGTGTTTTATTTTAGGAAAGTGTGAACACAATGACGCTTTGTCATTAGTGACCAGGGAAATTGTGAGTTGTCCGGCTATATTTGGTAATTTGGGATTTATATTTGGAGATCCGTTTAAGGAGGTTAATATGAAAGTTGAAGATGCGTTGATTCAGCTAGAAGAAATCATATTGGAGCATCGTAAACAATTCCGTACTGATGTTTTAAAAGTCGTGAATGATATAGAGCTTCAAGATTCTATTGCATTCAGTAATGAGGATATCAATGATATTGCAGATGCGCTGATTATGGTTGCTCATTTGAAAGCAGTTGGTGCTATAGGAAGAAAACAGTGCATAACATGTAGATTTCCACGTAAATCTTTTGAGGAAGAATTGCAGGAAGTATTTGAAAAAAACAAATATACACACGTAGGCTATTCTGATAAAGCTATGTGTGAATAGTTGAAGATAGGATACTTTCAACAGTTACGAACCCTTCAAACAAGCATTCTATGTCGGCACGATCTTTGTCAGTGTCAAACCCAGACCAGTATTTAAAGGCTTTTTCACGAAAGAGGTTAAAATTACCAGTATGGCGTGATAAGAAATTTTGGTTTGCATAATGCAACTTACCAGAACAATTTAAGCGTAAAATTCGGTATTGTTGGCCTTGCGTGATAAGTTTATTTAACCAGAAATTTAATGCTTCTGGAAACTTCTGAGTATCAGGAATAAGCCAAAGACAACGCTGCCTTGATGGAAGTTGTGGAAAATGTTTTTGCCGAACTTCTTCAAAGACAGTTTCACGCACAAATTGAATATATTCGCCTAAGACATTGGTGAGGAGTATGATTTTATCCGGATCAGATATATTATCGGATTCATAGAACTGGCAGGTGTCATAATATCCCAAAAATGGATTTTTTGTATCACCTATAAAAATTGTTTCTCCAATATTCCATTGTCGTAAATCTGGACGAAGGATTTGAATATGGTAAAATTTTTGATCTTGGATATATTCCATCGTGTTAAAACCTTTCGTTAGGAGGTAGTCAAAATAGATAAAAACGATTTGAAAAAAGAAATATTGCAACGGGTATCAGAAACTATAGAAAATAATGAAAATTTCGTGTTTGCTTCAGACAAAATTCGGATAACTGCTATTCCATTTAGTTCTGATAAAAAGTATGTCCAGGAAACTTTGTATTTGATTTACAAAATATTATATAATGCTTCAAAAGTTACTGGAATGTCAATTCAGACGATGGTAAATATGTTGTTGGATCTGGATATCATTATGCAAAATGAAGAAAAAAAGTTAGAACTTAACTAAATTCTGGGTGGTGGTTTAGTGAAAAAAAGAAAAAGGTATGCTGTGGATCGGCGTCGCAAGGCTTTAAAAAATTGCAATAATGAAGATGAAATAAAAGCTTTGCGCGAAGATGTACAGTCAGTGCAGCGTGTGCTGCAGAAGATGAATGAAAATTTGGAGGTTTACGAAGTAGTAGTGGAAACCTGCGAAATGTATGATTTTTATAAAAATTTAGCAATGTGCATTGTAATAATTGTAATTGTATACAATATATGCAATTTGCTAAAAGATATAGCGATAGCAATATGTTATTCGTAATGGAAGGAGGGCTGCACATGACGGCTATGGAGATCAGAGCTGCACTATTGAGCAAAGGTATTTTGCTTATTGATATTGCCAAGAAGTGCAATGCAAGTAAAAGTATGGTTTCCAATGTAGTAGCCGGGCGCAGAAAGAGCGAACGCATACAGATGGAGATTGCGGCGACGCTCGGTAAAGGTATGGAAATATGGGAGGTGAAGGCCAGTTGAAAAAGCATTATTTTTGAAAAGGGATGCGGACACTGTTCAAGGATCAGAAAGGTTGACCGCCAAGAAGAACCAAGAATAGGCCACATCCTTAATTGATAAACATTCGACAGGAAAACTGGTTTTCCTTTTTATTCTTTTAAAAAGATAGTAACTTTTTTATTGTGATTATATTTTAAACCAGATAAAGGCGGTGAGGCAATGGCCGGCAAAAAAAGAAAACTTGACCAAAGTAAGGCTAGTATGCCGAACTTGTTTGACATGATTGAGGAAATATCACAAGAAACTTTAGCCTTGCCTGACTATCAGACAAGCACTAAACCAATGAGCGCAAGGGTGCGCGAGGTTGTGAGTGAGGCTCTGAAAGGCATGGACTGTAAACGCTGGGTAGTAGCAGGTCAGTTATCGGAACGGTGCGGAATGGAGATCACAGAATCCATGTTAAACGCATGGACTGCGGAATCGAAAGAAAATCACCGTTTTCCGCTGGAAATTGTGCCTGCTTTTTGTGAAGTGACAGGCGATTATACGCTAATGGAAATGATGGCTGCTGCCTGCGGATGCAGGCTGGTAACATCGGAAGAAATATATTTGCTGAAACTGGGAAAGATCAATCAGGCGAAACGTAACCTGCAAAAACAGGAGCAGGAAGTGCGCAGAAGCTATGAACGGATGAAAGGAGGCCGACCATGAACAAGGTATTGTGCGTTGGTAAACGAATGGGCAACAGCCCTATGACTATAAAATATGCGGGTTCGGAAAATGTAAAACAAAGCCAGCAGCTGGCAGGTGATACAAATGTTAGCCGGACAAGTAAGTGAACAATGGATCAGCACCCAGCAGTTAGCGGTAGTTATGGGGCTGCCGGAAAGAACTATCCGCTGGCGGGTAAATGAACAGCATTATTCATCTATTCGTGAGGTCGAAGGTGTGCGTGGTGGTATTTGCGGCGTGGTTTATCAAATAGGCGTATCCTGCTTACCTGCCGAGATCCAGGCCATGATCAAAGCAAAAGGCGAAACACTGCAGTCTGCAGACGAAGAATATCATAAGGTATCAGAAGCAGAGCGGGCTGTGGCGCTGGAGCGCCTGGCTGTGCTGAAAGACTGGCAGCAAACCTGCAGGGAATGGGCCGGTGTCAGCAAGGCAGATGTCTTACCAATGTTTTTGAAACGTCACGGCATCAGCAGGGCAACGCTGTATAAGTGGGATAAGGATTATCGGGATAATGGCGTTACCGGACTTTTGCCATCTGAAAATAAGATGGGCAAACGCGGCAGCTATAAGATGATACCGGAGGCCTATGACCATTTGCTGGCTTTATACCTCAATAACAAAAAGCGGACGGTGGCTTATTGTTACCGCCTGCTGGAAGCTAAAGCGGAGGTTGAGGGCTGGACGCTGCCGGATCTGCGGACAGTACAGCGGATCATTGCTGATCTGCCGGAGGCTGTAAAGATGGCGGCGCGTGAGACGTCTAAAACTGTATATGATAAATGCCTGCCTTATACGCAGCGCGATAATAGTACCGTACTGGCGAATCAGGTTTGGGTAGGCGATCATTTCCGCTGCGATTTTTTTGTCAAGGGAAAAAATGGCAAGTGGGTCAGACCGTGGCTGACAGCGTGGCTGGATATGCGGAGCCGGAAGTTTGTATCGTGGATGGTTTGCGAAAATCCGTCAAGCAGTACGATCATTGCCAGCTTTGCCAAAGCGGCGCTGGATCCTGCGATAGGACTGCCTAAAGAAATCTATATTGATAATGGCCGTGACTACTGCAGTAAAGAATTTGCCGGTACCGGACACAGGACGCGTAAAAGTACTGCTGATGCCGATAAAGTAAAGACCATGCTGGAAAGTTTGCAGGTGGATGTGCATTTTGCCTTACCGGCTAATGGCAGGGCAAAGGTAATCGAACGCGAGTTCCGTGTCGTGGCAGAAGAAATCTGCCGGGAGTTCCCGACCTGGTGTGCGTCTAAAAAAGAAGATCGTCCGGAAAATCTGCAGAAGCTACTGAAAAAGGATCTGCCGCATATGACGGTGACGTTGGAAGATGCGGCGCAGATCATGGGCGATTACTTCAAGTTTGTGAAAAATAAACGGGTGACCAATGGTAAGGGCCGCGCCGGGGAGTATCCTGATCAGACTTTCGAAAAGTACCGGATGCCATACCGAGCTGCCGGTCGTGATGTTATGAAATTGTTGCTCACACGTCACAGCCAGCCGCTGGTAGTACGTAACGGCCAGATCACCTTCAAGAAAAAAGCTTATTTTGCAGAAGAACTGGTTTTGCGGTACGGTGAGAAGGTTTATATCCGTTACAACGAGGACGCTATGGAAAGCGTAAGTGTATGGTCGCTGGAAGATCGTTATATTTGCGATGCCAGAACACCGCAGGAGCTGCCGGGCGTTGGTGCGGATACGGAAATGCTGTCTGTAGAGCAGCACAGAAAAGGGAGAATCAAGAAATCTCTGTATGAAAATGAGCTGCTGCAGGTGGCGAGAAGTACGCAAACGATGGATATTAAAGAGGTTATCAATGTTTACAAAGAACGGGCTGCAGGGACTGTAGAACCGAAACGACCGGATGTCATATCGCCGCTGATTGCAGTCGGTCAGAATATGCTGCCGGAAAAGCCGAAGCCGAACAAATATGAAAACGTCTTGAAGTTTTTAAAATAGGAGGACTTTATGAAAACAAAAATTGTGGAGTTTTGCGAGGATAAAAAGGAATTTCAAAGACTATTGAAAGAAGCTTTGCAGGAGTTTGTGGACACTCAGGAAAAGGTGAAGATTTACTATTCTGTTACTTGTGATCCGGCTAATAGCGATATGATTTATTCAGCTTTGATCGTTCATATCTAATAAACGCAGCCAAAATAAAAATGAAAGAGGGCAAAACAATGTGTAAAAAAATAGATGTGGAAGTAGTACGCAGCCAGCTGATCGCATGGATGGCAGATAATGGAAAAAGTCAGGCAGAAGTATCTAAGAGCATGGGCATCAGTGCATCGGCGCTGTCGATGTTTATCAAAGGTACTTATACAGGTGACAATGAGCAGATCGGCAGAAAGGCGGTTGCTTTGATGGATCTGGTGCATCGTCAGAGCGCAGTCGCTAAAACGCCGGGTTTTGTAGAAACAAGTATCGCCGAGGAAATCATCACTGTTGCTAATTATGCGCAGAACCATTGTGATATTGGTGTTGTATACGGTGATGCCGGGATCGGTAAAACAATGGCTATAACAGAATTTGCCAAAAGCAATCCGTGGGCGATACTGATTACAGCTGATGTTACCAGTACGGTCAAAAGTTTGCTTGAAGATGTTTTATACAAATTGGGACGCGTGGGCGTAACAAGCAACAAAGCCGTTGCTAAAAGGCAGATCGTGCGTGAATTAAAGGGCAGTAATACCATGATCATTATTGATGAAGCGCAGCATTTACGGCTGCCAACCTTGGAAGCTGTACGTGGTATTTTTTATGATGCCTGTAACTGCGCGGTGCTGCTGTGCGGGAATGAAAATATTTACAGTAAGATGCTGGGCAAGCACAGAGCGCCATTTGCACAGTTGTTCAGCCGGGTAGGTATCTGCAGAGGTTTCAGTATGCCGAGATATCAGATCACGCGGGATGATGTCAAAAATATCTTCTGTCAGGATGTCGAACTGAATGACCAGTGCATAGATTATCTGCATGTTGTGGCCAATAAGACAGGCGGCCTGCGCAGCGCGATAAAGCTTTTTACCATGACTTGGGAAATAGCTATCAGGAGCGGCGAGGAAATCAATCTGGAAATGATCCATGCGGCAGAAAATTATTTAATCAGGATTTAAGGAGGGTTTAACGTGACTAATTTACTGGATACGAATTATCTGCAGGAGTTTAGAAAACGCGAGGCCCGGAGAAAATTTTGGAAAGGAGCAGGCACGGTGATTGCTGTTATAGCGGTTACTGCGGTGATCCTGCTGATCACACAGGAGGTATTTTAAATGGCAAGAGTGAGAATAAAAGAGGAAGGCCTGCAGAGCTGGGAAGAAGTTGACCAACACCTGCGCCGACTTGGCGAGATCGGCAATAGGATCAGCAGGTTGGAAGCTGACTACAACGATAAAGTTACAGAGCTGAAAGGTAAGGTTGACGAAAAGGTAAAACCGTTGGTACTGGAAAAGGAACAGTTGGAACGGCAAATAAAGGATTATGCCGAGTGCAACAGGTTGGATCTTAACGGTAAAACAAAGGTCATGACATTTGGGCAGCTTGGTTTTAGGCAAAGTACCAGCATCATCGTCAGGAAGGCTGCGGCGGTCATTAAGGCTCTGAAAGAGAAGGGCCTGACAGGATGTATCAACATCAGGGAAAGCGTTAATAAGGACGAATTACGCAAGCAGACGGACGATGTGATCAGCTCGGTCGGCGCTACTAAAAAAGTGGAAGATGTTTTCTGGTATGAGCCGGATTTTGAAAAATTGAACCAGTAGGAAGGAGCTGCCGCCATGAGAAAAAACAAATTACCGGATCATGCGCCAATTACCACGCGTCAGCTGGCTATGCTGCATGTCGCTAAAAATAAGCTGGGTTTAACGGATGAAGATTATCGGTCAGTGTTACTGCTGTATGGCGGCGTTGAAAGTTCAAAGCAGCTTGATCAGGAAGGTATGCGCCGCGTGCTGGATAGGTTTCAGCAGCTTGGTTTTGAGCCTATACAGAATAAGGTCATCCCGATGCGTACAGCCAATACTGACGGAACTATGCCGCCCAGTGAAGCCCAGCTGCGTTATATGGCCTCTCTTTTTAAAGAGGTTGGGATGCGCGAAGAATCTATGCAAGAAAGCTTCTGCAGGCGGCTGATCCGCAAAAGGATGCCTGAACGCAAATATGAGGTGAATGTAATCATTGAGGCCCTTAAAAAAATGGCTGCACGTGGTTATAAGGTTGGTGATCAAACGTGACGGAAGATACCAAAACGAAAGTTAAGAAGTCTGTTTTGATGGCCGATATCGGTGATCTGCCGCCTACGATTTTAACAGCTGTAGAAATTTTAGGGGTAGAAAATTTTGTGGAATTATGCTATTCTTTAGGCGGAATCGCATTATATATCCCTAAATTTGAACGGGTGGCAGGCGCAGCCAGGGATCGCCTGATCGTCAAAGAATTTAATGGCGGCAACTATATAGAACTGGCAAAGAAATACGATTTGACTGAGGCATGGGTACGTCAGATTGTAGCCAAAGACCGATGGGAGAAAAACCAAACAACACTTTTTTAAATAGGAATTATTACTGCATTCCTAGAAGTAATTGAAAAAAGTACTTGAATAAAGCAGTTGAGGAAATTACTTTCCTCAACTGCTACTTATGTAAACTATCCCCGATAACAGTTAAAATTCCAGTATGGAGCAATGCTCTGTACTGGAATTTTTTATTTTGCTGGGAGGCGATGAAGTCGGGTAAAGTTTTAGAGTTTATCAGCGGCTTGTATCACGAGCCGTTCGGGCCGAGTTTGACAAGGGTGATCATAACAGCGGCGTTTTTATTGTTTACTGGAGTAACTTTGTTTCTTGTTATTAAAGGCATGAGCTGGGAACATTACGATACCTTTGCTTTGGTAGCAGGTGGCGGTAGTATTTGCGGCCAGGTCGGCAATAAGTTTGTAAATAATAAGTGGCCGCAAACGCAGGAAAGGGGGTTTGTGAAATGAGTAAAATTTTTGCATGGATCGAAGAACAGCTGGGCCGTCTTGCTAACTTTTGCAGCGATGCTATCGAAGATCTGAAAGCTGCAGATGAAAAACTTTGTGAGAAGCTGGATGAGCTGGACGATAAGGCTCGTGCTGAAATCAAAAAATATAATAATCGGCAATGTGGCAAAGCTGTTGCTGTTGGTATTGTTGTTGGTGTGCTTTTGTGTTTAGGGACTAAAATGACTATTTAAGAAAAGAGGAAAAAGATGCGAGTTTGTATTGATGCCGGTCATGACGGCGTGATTGATTGTGGAGCAGTAGGGCAGCGAGGCTGCCTTGAAAGTGATATTTCTTTGTACGCAGCTCTGGCTTTAAAAGAGAATTTGCAGGCGCGTGGGCACGAGGTTGTTATGACACGTGAATGCAACGATGAGCGCTTATATTCCTTGATGCGGCGCGTGAATATTGCCAATGAGGCGGCGGCAGATCTGTTTATCAGCCTGCATTGTAATGCTGCTGAAAATACTGCTGCCAAAGGTATGGAAGTTTTTACCAGCCCTGGAGAAACTGGCGCAGATCCGTTTGCAACCATGATCTACGAGGAACTGGCAGCGATGTTTCCGGATCAGTTGCAGCGCACAGATTATTCTGACGGTGATCCCGATAAGGAAGCACGTTTTACAGTACTTATGGAAACAAATATGCCTGCGGTACTTGTGGAAATGGGATTCATTACAAATTGGCAGGAGGAAGCAGAGCTGTGTGATCCTAAACGTCAGGCTGAGATTGCTGTGGCTATTGGTCGTGCTGTGGATCGTTACGCTGCAGAATACTGCTGATGGATAAATTTTGGAAATTTGCAGCGCTGCTTTTGGCATTTTTCCTGGGCGGGTTATGTGCATATACGTTTGGGCCACGTCAGGAAAATACGATTGTGCAAAATAACACGATCAGGGAAAAGCCTGTCTATATTACCGGTAGTACGACTGCAGGCAGCAGAACGGAAGTTGCTTATGTGCCTAAAGAATCTGTCACTGTTACGAACAGTGACGGGAGTACCAGTGTTGCACGCGAGCAGACTGACGTAGAACTGAACGCTGCGCAGCCGACTGTAACGCTGAAAGTAAACGGCGAGCAGATACACATGCCGCTGCTGGGCGGGGAAAGCAAAAAGTTTGAAGCTGGCAAACTGGTATTGAACCAATCAACGGCAGCTGATATCAAGCTGGAAATACCGGTAATTGATAAAACGCGTAAGAACGCGGTCAGTTACGGTTTTAACAGCCGCAGTCTTGAAGAAATCGGTTACAGGCACAGATTTTCTAAAAACTTTGGTTATTACGTACGCGGCGAGGGCAGGCTGTTTACCGGGCGAAGCGAGCTTAAAGAAGGCGGCGCAGGATTGGAGTTGTATTTCTGATGGATGCGAAACTTTTAACAAGCCTGTTTATTGCAATTATGGGGACGGCGATGATGATCATGATGGGAGCCATAGGGTGGTGCGTGAAAGATATCCGGTCATCCATGCAGCGCAGCCAGGAAAAAAACGAACTGGCGATCAAGGATCTGCGCGCCGATTTTGAGCAGATGCGGTCAGATATGCCGATCAAGTACGTCTTGCGGGAAGATTTTTTGCGGGCGGTATCAAACATGGAAAACAAAATGGAAAAGGGCTTTGATGCTCTATCCAAAAAAATAGATGCGCTGAGGGCGCAGGGGACAGGCGGTGAATAAATGGAACTTTTGGACGCGGTATCTGCCAAAGAGATCCGCGGGCAGATTGTAGGAATTTTAAAACGTAATTATCCATATCAGACCGGTGACAAACTGATCAACGAGATCCTGCAGGATATGCAGTATATAGTATCGCCGGCAGTTGTTTCCGGGTACCTGACTTACCTTGAAGAAAAAGGTTACATTGAAAGTGAAAATGTTGCCGCCTATGGCGTAGCGCGCCGTTTGGTGAAACTTACTCCGAAAGGTATTGATCTAATCGAAGGTAACATTGACGCTGATCCGGGAGTGATGCTGCGTGATTAGAAATGGCAAAAACCGGGGACATCCAAAAATTGCGGAGCTGCCTGCTGAACTTCGGGATGCGATACACCGGAAGTTTACTGAGGGCTTTACCTATCAGGAGATCAGTCAGTGGATCACTGATGAAGGACATCCTATATCAAGAAGTGCTGTAGGTAATTATGGCAAAGAATTTTTGAGTAAGATGGAAAGCTTGAAACTGGCACGGGAACAAGCCAGGACGATTGTGGATGAAGGCAGCGATAAACCGGCTACGGAACTTATCGAAGCGGCCAGCAGTTTGACGCAGCAGCTGATCCTGGAACATCTTGTTAATAATAATATCGATCTGACGAAAGTTAAGGCAGACCGATTGATTCAGGCCCTGTCAATGCTGGAACGCAGTACGGTTGCCAGAGAGAGGTTGAAGCTTGAAAGCCGCCGTAAGGCTGATGAAGCGGTTAAGAACATCGAGAATGTGGCCGCATCTAAAGGTATAGACGCGGATACGCTGCGAAAAATAAAGGAAGAAATCTATGGGATTCTCTAAAAAGCATCAGGCGGCAGTACCGCTGCTGGCTTATCAGCAGGAGTGGGTCAACGATGATAGTCGTTTTAAGATCTGCGATAAAGGGAGGCAGACCGGTTTTAGTTTTTGCAGTGCGCTGGAAGTGGTTTTGAGTTGTGTCAGTCAGCGGTCGTTATGGGTAATTTTATCTGCAGGGGAACGGCAAAGTAAGGAGTATATGGAAAAGGTCAAGCAGCATGCCCAGGCAGTGGGAGTTGCTGCAGAGATGCTTCAAAGTACTTTTAAAGCTGATTCTTTAGATTATACGATGCTGGAAGTAAAATTTCCTAACGGCAGCCGGGCGATCGGTTTGCCAGCAAATCCTGATACGGCCCGTGGTTTTAGCGGTAATGTTATTCTGGATGAATTTGCTTTCCATCGTGATGCGAGAAAGATATGGACGGCTCTTTTGCCTACGGTCACACGTGGCTATAAAGTACGCGTTATATCAACGCCGAACGGTAAGAGTGGCAAGTTTTATGAGCTTTGGAATAATCCCAGCTGGTCAAAGCATTTTGTGGATATTTACCGTGCTAAAGCAGACGGGCTGGATGTTGATATCGAAGCCTTGCGTGCTGCCTGCGATAGTGAAGATGATTGGCTGCAGGAATATTGCGGTGAGTTTTTAGATGAAGCCAGCGCCATGATCACTTTTGAAATGATTGCTGCCTGTGAGGATGCGGAGGCTACAGTCGAATTGCCGGAGGATTTTGAACCAGCAGATGATTTGTATCTGGGCATGGACATCGGCAGGAAAAAGGACTTGTCAGTAATCTGGATCGACGAGAAAAAGGGCGATGTTTTTTGGACGCGAATGGTACTTGTTTTAAAAAAAATGCCATTTAGGCTGCAGCGTGAAACACTGTATAAATTTTTGGAGCTGCCAAAGCTGCGCCGGGCCTGTATAGATAGTACTGGTATTGGTGCGCAGCTGGCAGAGGAAGCAAGAGAGAAATACGGCAATAAAGTTGAGGAAGTTACTTTTACATCTGCCGTAAAAGAGGATCTGGCACTGTATCAAAAACAGCTCTTTGAAGATAAACGGCTACGGATACCAAGCCAGAAGGAAATCCGCAACGATATGCACGCTGTCAAAAAAATCGTTACAAGTGCCAATAACATCCGTTATGACGCTGATCGTAACGAGAATGGACATGCTGATAGGTTTTGGGCCAGCGCCTTGGCCAAGCATGCCGGAAAAGCAGGGAAAAGTGGCCATGTAGAATATGAATCTATCCGGAAGCGCAGGATCAAAAGACAGGAGGTGGGCTATTGATGATATTGGGAGCAGACGGAAAACCGTATAAGCAAATACAAAAACCTGACCGCGTCGAATATGCGCCTATCCGTCTTGAAGATAAATATTCGACGTATCCATCTAATAACTTGTCGCCTGTAAAGGTAGCCAGGATATTCAGGGAAAGTGACCAGGGTGATATTTACCGCCTGATGGAGCTTTTTGAAGAACTGGAAGGCAAAGACACGCATGTTTTCAGCCAGTTCCAAACCCGTAAAAGTGCTGTGATGGGGCTGGATTGGGAGATCATGGATGCCGGGCAGGAGAAGCTTGATCATGAAGTGGCCGAATTTGTCAGAAATGTTGTAGATGAATATCTGGATATGGAAGATGTTTTTATGGATCTACTGGATGCTATTGGTAAAGGCTTTAGCGTGATGGAGATCCTTTGGGATATCAGAAATGGCAGAGCTTATCCAAAGTTGAAATGGCGCGAACCTAAGAAGTTCTGTTTTGGCGACTATCAGGAAATGCGGCTGCTGAACGATGAAAACCCGATAAATGGGATGGAGCTGCCCCCGAATAAGTTTGTAATCAACAAAAACAAGTCACGCAGCGGCAGACCTAACAGGGCCGGTGTGATGTGGGTCGTGACCTGGATGACGCTGTTTAAGACTTATACTGTCAAAGACTGGCTGGCTTTTTCGGAAGTTTATGGCATGCCGATCCGTATCGGTAAGTATGATACCAGCGCCACGCAGGAAGATAAGGAAGCATTGATGCGTGCCATTATCAGTATTGGCAGTGATGCGGCTGGAGTGATCAATAAAAATACCGAGGTACAGTTTGTAGAAGCTGTAAAAAGTGACGGCGAGCTTTTTACGAATTTAGCCAACTTTTGTAATGCAGAAATATCCAAAGCGGTTTTAGGTCAGACGCTGACTACAGAAGTCGGAGCTGCCGGAGGCAGCAGAGCTTTAGGAGAAACACAAAATCAAGTGCGTAAGGATCTGGTCAGATCAGATGCTAAAACGCTGGCTAAGACGTTGAGGCGCGACCTGTTCGCACCGTTGGTGCTGTTTAATTTTGGCCCGCAGGTAAAAGTACCGTGGCTGAAATTTGCAACGGAGGAACAGGAAGATGCGGATAAGAAGGCAGATCGGTATAAAACAATTATTTGTGATATCGGATTACCAGTATCTAATGCGCATATGTATGAGGCTTTTGGAATCCCGACACCGCAGGAGGGTGAGGATCTCGTTAAACCTCCTGCTACCGGTACGTTGCCGCTGCCATTCAAAGATGATTTGCAGTTGTTAGCTTTAAAGAATTCCGAAAAAAAGTCACAGGCCGTCATTGATAAATTTGTCAGTGAACTGAGAGCTGCAGGTGTTGCGGCTACAGCGGACGATATGGCGGCGATTCGTAAAGTCATAGAAGAATCCGTTGATCTGAAAGAGCTGAGGGAAAAACTGCTGAGTGTTTACAAAGGGCTGAATAAGAAAAAGTTGCAGGAACTTTTGGAAAGGGCGCTTTTTACTGCTCAGCTTTTTGGCAGCCAGGAAATTGCTGCTATAAGCGGCGATAAAGTAAATGTAATTGATGAATTGAAGCCTTTGGAATTTGAACAAGCGGTTAAATATTTTGAAGATAAGGTACCAATGCGACCAGCTGAATTTAAACAGCTGCTGGATGCAGTTAAGAGCAAAGCTTTTACTGTGGCCGGTGTGACGCAGATGGAGTACATGCAAGATATTTTTGACGCTATCAAAAAGGCTTTAAGTAATGGCCAAACCGTAGCAGAGTTTAAAAAAGGCCTTACAGAGTTGTTGGAAAGCAAAGGCTGGGAAGGGCAGCTGCCGCATCATATTGATCTGGTATTTAGGCAGAATGTACAGACTGCTTATCAAGTTGGACGTTACCAGCAGATGACGACGGCTGCCGCAGTTGAGGCCAGACCGTATTGGATGTATGACGCGGTTAACGATGAAAGAATCAGGCCAACACATAAAATGATGGATGGTCAGGTCAGACGTTATGATGATCCTTTTTGGGATGAGTGGTATCCTCCTAATGGTTTTGGTTGCCGTTGTGGTGTAATCACATTGTCGGCGCAACAGGTAAAGCAACGCGGTATAGATGTTCAGCGTGGGATGCCGCGTGCTACTGTTGATATCGAAACCGGTGAGATCACTCACTGGAAACCGGATAAGGGTTTTGATGTGAATCCGGCTAAGACGGAATATAAACCTGATCTGTCAAACATCGACAGTGATTTAAAAGAGGCTTACCTGCAAAAGTGATATTTGCGTTTTAAGCATAGTCAAGAATGCCACGTGATAAATTACCCTTATACTGAAATTTGAAGTAAATTGAAGGCGATTAAAGGGGTTTTGAACGGGGGTAAAGGAAAGGAGCAACCGGATGAAATTGAAAAAAGTTGCAGTGCCATGTATTACAGTCTGTTGTGATGCCAGCGGGCCACCTGCAAAAATCATGCTGATACCGTATGGCGAAGTAAAAAGTACCAAGGGCAATTTTATTTTTGATGATGAGGCCGCGCATGAACTGCTGGCTCGTTATGAAAATAAAAAGAATGATCTGGTGATAGATTACGAACATCAGACTTTGTACAACGTACAGGCACCTGCAGCGGCTTGGATCAAAGCACTGGAATACAGAAAAGGGGAAGGGCTGTTCGGCGTTGTGGAATGGACTGAACGTGGTGGCAGCTATGTAGCTAACAAGGAATACCGGTATTTGTCGCCGGTGATCATGGTAAGGACTTCCGATCACAGGGCAGTAGCTCTGCATAGTGCGGCCTTAACCAATGACCCGGCTATAGATGGTATGATCCCTTTGGTAGCTAAAAACGATCTTGAAGATGAAATGGAGGATAATATGGAATTTTTGAAACTGTTAGCTCAAATGCTGGGCTTGCCGGAAACGGCATCAGAAACTGATGTTGCTGCAGCTGTTAAGGCGCTGCTGGAAAAAGAATCGGTCAGCATCAATAAGGAACTGCGCGATTTGTTGGAGGTCGATGATAAGGCCGACATCAATGCAATCAAAGGTAAGATCATCGCGATGAAGAATCCTGCGGGTTTTGTGAAGGTGGAAAAATACCAGGAGCTACAGACGCAACTGGCAGAAAAAGTAAAAGATGAACTGGTCACTGCGGCCTTGAAAGACGGCAAAATCGCACCGGCACAGAAGGAATGGGCAGAAACTTACGCTTTAAAGGATCCAGAGGGATTTAGAGGATTTTTGGCGATGACTGCTTCAGGAGCTGTCGTGCCTATCGGTGAAGTGGCTGGCGGTGAAGGTGTGAAACCGAAACAGGATGCAGATGACCAGGAAATGCTGATCCATAAAAATTTGGGATTAACCGCCGATGATTTGAAAAAATATGGAAAACAGGAGGAAAAATAATGGCTGAAAGAGTTACAGAGTGGCGTGAAGGTATGTTTGTAGTACTTCCGGTGAATGTTGGAACTACTATCGAAGAAGGCTGCATGGTAGTTATTGACAGTACAGGGTATGCAAAAACCGCAGCAGAAGAAACTGGTCTGGTTACTATTGGTATTGCTGAAAGTACCGTTGCTGCGGAAACAGAAGTGAAACATATTTGCGTACGGCGCAAGGGGTTATTTTTACTTGATAATTCAACTGGAGCCGATATGATCAAGCAGGAACATGTTTTTAAACCCTGCTATGCAGTTGGAGCCAGTGAGGTAGCGGCTAAAGATCGTGAAAGTGGTGATGCGGCTACACGGTCGGCAGCTGGTATCGTAGTTGAAATTGTTGGCGATAAAGTTTGGGTTGAGATTGGAGGATCTAACTGATGATTGTAAACAGTAAAAATTTACTTGGTATTCAAAATTCGTTCAATACTCTTTTTAATAAAGGTATTGGAATGGCCAAACCGACATGGGAGCAGCTGGCGATGTTGGTACCATCTTCCACCCGGTCGGAAACCTACGCCTGGCTGGGAGCTATGCCGGGTCTTAAAGAGTGGATAGGCGAACGCGTACTGCAAAAATTGCAAGCGAATGGTTATACGTTGGACAACAAGCCATTTGAAGATTCGGTGACTGTAAACCGTGACGATATTGAAGATGATACCTATGGTGTGTATGCTCCGTTGGTGCAGGGCATGGGTACTGCCGCAACGATGTGGCCGGATGAACTGGTTTATGCTGCGTTGGCCGCTGGTTTTTCTGAAAAATGCTATGACGGGAAACCGTTTTTCAGCGCTGATCATTTGATCGGCAAGAAAAAAATCAGCAATATGAGTACGGCTGCGCTGGATGTAGAAAGCTACGTTGAAGCCAGGACAGCGATCATGAGCTATACCAATGAAAAGGTTAAGCCTTTGGGCTTGGTGCCGAATCTTTTGGTTGTACCGCCCAGCCTGGAAGGCGTTGCCCGCAAAATTGTGAAAGCCGAAAATATCGCTCAAAAATATACGGGTGCAGATGGTAAGGTCAGCTATGTGCCTGAAAGTAATGTGTATAAGGACACTGCAGAAGTTCTGGTTGTACCGCAGCTTGCCGCCGCGCCCAAGGCGTGGTTCTTGCTGGATACGACTAAAGCAATCAAACCGCTTATTTTCCAGCGTCGTAAAGCACCGGAGTTTGTGGCCATGACAGCTCCTGATGATTATCGCGTATTTATGAACAAAGAATTTATCTATGGTGTGGAGGCACGTGGTAATGCCGGGTATACCTTGTGGCAGCTGGCTTATGGCAGCACTGGAGAAGGTGAATAATCATGTATTGCACGTTAGCGGATCTGCAGCATCAGGTAAGGCAGGAAGTTTTGGAACGCGTTGCCAGCGATGAAAACGGCCAGCTACAGCTTGATGTGATCGAATACGGAATCAGTCAGGCTGCCTCTGAGATTGATTCGTACTGCTGCCGTTATAAGCTGCCACTTAAAAATGTACCTGCAGTATTACAAAAGTACTGCGTTGATATGGCTCTGTTCCATATTTTCAGCCGCCAGGGTTTTAATTTTTCGGAAGAATCCGAGGATTATGTAATCTATATACGCTATAAAATGGCCATTGAATATCTGACTAAAGTCGCTAAAGGTGTTGTAGAGCTGCCGGGAGTAAATTCTGGCGGTTCTGGTAGCAACACTGCTGGCACATCTAACCTGCGTATTGCATCGAATAAGAGGCTGTTTTCGCGTGATCAGATGAAAGGTTATTAAACGTGGAAGTGCATGGAGATTGGAAAAAGCTGACTAAAGTGCTGAATCGATTGGAAAATGTTGATTTTGTAAAACTGCATGAGAATATCGGTGAAGTTTTGATCAGTACAACTCATGAGCGTTTTAAGAATGGACGTGCGCCAAACGGCAGCAAGTGGAAACGAGGCCGCAAAGGTACCGGGCAAACTTTGGTCGAATCCAGGCGTCTCAGAAATTCTATAACCAAACGCTTTAGCCGTGCTGGTGTTGAGGTAGGTACTAACGTAAAATATGCCAGGATACACCAGAAAGGTGGTACTATCCGGGCTAAAAAAGCTAAATTCCTGCGCTTTAAGGTTGGCAGCAGGTGGGCTATGAAAAAGTCAGTGAAAATACCGGCACGACCTTTTATCGGAATCAGTGCCGATGATAAACAGGAGATCATGCGCTTGTTTAGGGAAACGATCAGTGAGGCAATGAAATGATACGAAAACCGGTCAAGTTGTATTTAGAGCAGCATTTAATGGAAATAGGCTGTGCCAAGGTATTTACTGATCCCAAAGATGCAGGGGTCGCAAAGCCTAAAGAGTGGGCCTTGGTTTCGATGCCGGAAGCTGCCAAATACGAAACAAAAAATGAAAAAGTTACATATGTTGATAGGGACGGCAGGCGTACCTATCACTATAAAAAGTCTGAAGTGACTTTAGAGGCCAGCGTGCGGATAGCCGCTGACAATTTAGACAGATTATGTGCGTTAAGCGCTGCATTTATGATCGGCCTCGCACGCCGGATCAAAGATGATTATGGCTACGATATTGAATTATCGTTAGGTGAATCTGGTAGTGATCCTGCAGACAGTGAGGTAGCAATGAAAAATGAAATGATCATTACAGTTGTTGCTGTAGGCGGGGTGTATATCACGCGTGAAGTACCGTTGATCACAGCTGTTGAGCTGGAAACGGAGATTATCAGGAGGTAAATATGGCAGAAAAAGATGTGTTAAAAACTATTGAAGTATGGTCAGAACAGGAAAAAACACCGGCACATATTTTGGCTGGTGTGAAAGTAAGAAGAAATTGGGTCAGCGGCAAGGAAGTAACTTTAAAAGAGTATCAAGCCGCTGTTAATGGGTTTGTAAAAGGCCCATTGAGAGGAGTTTGACATGACTGCGAACAGATTGCCGGATGTTTATTTAAGTATTACAGATTATGGTCTTGGTATTTTGCCAGGAGGCAGTGCTGGTATTATTGCTAAAGTCGGTGTATCTAGTAAAGGCAGGGAAAACACTATTGCACTGCTGTCTGATTCCGATCAGATCGTTCCAAATTTTGGCAGTGGCGTGCTGGTTGATTCTTTGGCAGATTCCTTTACCGGCGGCAGCAAAACGATTTATGCCGTAAGAGCTGCCGCTGATATTCCTGGTACTATCAGCGAAGTTGTAAAAACTGCAGCCGACGGTGATACCAGCACTTTGAAGGTTGAATCAGCAAGCAAGCCGCTGGATGCCTATGATGTCATTGTTGAAATTACCGGTAGCGGTGCATTAAATGCTGCATCCTTCCGTTATTCTTTGGATGGTGGAAGCAGCTACAGTGACCGCATTACTGTTCCGTCTACTGGGAAATATACCTTGGCTGATACCGGACTGGAAATGACGTTTACCGGTGATTTTATTGCCGGTACTGTTTGGAAATTCAAAACCACCGCACCGCAAGCGTCTGTAGGCAATATTATTGCTGCAGTACAGGTGTTATTGGATTCTGCTCTGACTTATGAATGTATCCATGTTTGTGGGGAAAGTGATCCTGCAGTTTGGACAGCGCTGGATGTTTTGGCCAAACAGGCAGAGGCAGACTACCGCTATTGCTATATTGAAGCTGACGCACCGTATAAGTCTGGAAACCAGACTACAGATGAATGGGTCCAATATCTAAGCAATGCACGTGCTAATTTTGCATCTACCCGTGTAGGTGTGTGTGCTGCTTTTGGTACTGTTGTTGATATGCTTACAGGAAAGCAGGTAGTAAGAAATCTGCATGGCATCATTCGCGGCCAGATCTCGACATTAAAACGCCAGGAATCTCCGGGCGCTGTAGAAAAAGGCGGGTTAAATGGTGTTGTGAATATTCAGCCTGCAGATCTCAATAATGCACAAATTTTGGCATTGGATAATGCCGGTTTTACTACAGTTCGCAAGTTTATTGGTTTAAATGGTATCTACATTACCAATGGCCGGATGATGAGTGAAAACGGCAGCGATTATGAACAGGAAGAAAATCGTCGTGTAATGGATCACAGCTGTGAACTGGTACGGTCGCAGGCTCTGAAAAAAGTTAAATCAGGAATCCCAGCAGAAGGCCCCAAAGCATTAGAAGCCTTTTTAAGTCATGCGCTCAACTCTCAGATCGGTGAGGGTGAGATCATTTCCGGTACCGTCGTTATTCCGGACGATCAGGATGTTTGGTCTACAAGTAAAATAAAAACGAAAATTAGGATCGTACCAGTGCCGATCATGCGGGAAATTGAAATCGATATCGGCTTTGAAAATCCTTATTTGACTACGGAAGCGGAGGGATAAGCTTTGATCAAAGGTATTAAATATGATTGGGAAAGTATTACGTTAAATATGGATCATGGCGAACTAATTGATATTACCAGTATCGATTATGACGATGAAAGGGAGCTGGAAGCTCTTTATGGTAAAGGTTCTAAGCCTGTCGGCGTTGGTCGCGGTAACTATAAAGGTACCGGAAAATTGACGATGCGGCGTGAAGAATTTATCAAAATGGAAGAATCTGCAGGCTGCAGCATCTATGAGATGGAACCCTGGCCCATCGTGGCAAGCTATGCTAAAGACGGTGAAGCTATCCAGACTGATACATTGGAGCAATGTATGTTCACAAAACGAAAAAACAGTCACAAACAGGGCGACAAAGAAACCAGTATTGAATTGGACTTTATCATTTTAGGCAATATTAAGATCAACGGCAAAGAAGCCTGGAAATAATGGAGGATTTTAAAATGCAGGTAACAGAGAAACAAATTAAGGACTGGAAAACACAATATGGGAAGGTATTTTTACTGACAGCAGATGAAGAAGATGTTTGCGATCAGGACATCTATATCAGGAAACCGACACGACCTATGTTTGATCGCTTCCAGTCTACTTTGATGAAGAAGGACAAAACGGGTGATGCTACCAAACAGCTGCTTTTTGATGTATTACTTTTGCCGGAAAAAGAAGTTTTGCAACAGCTTTTTGATGAACGTCCGGGATTGGTAACGGCAATTGGTAATCAGCTGATGGAGATTGTTGGTACCACAGTAAATTTTACTGCCAAGGCATTGTAGACGACTACGAAAATAAAAAGGAAAACCCTCTGGCAGCGGCCAGAGGGTTGATTGCAAAATATTTTCGGTTGTCGCTTGAACAGGTTGATGCTTTGCCTGACGATGATTTTATCGACTATGCCGGATCTGCAAGATGCCTTGAAGAACGAGAGAATATAAACATGGTCAATGCGATTCGGAGGGCGCTTTCGGAGGAAAATTAGTGGATTCCCTTTTATAACCTTCTCTAAAACCTTCCCAGAGACCTTTTGCTATCGGGGCGATAATAACTTCATATGCGCCGTGCAGGAAAATCAAAGCAACAGGGATTGCTAAGATGGCACCGACTACTATAGCAATCATCATGCCGATGCTGATGCCAACACCGAAAAACAGTAACGCAGTATCAAACATAGTATCCCTCCGTTCATTTCTTTAAGTATATTATATCACAAGAAAGGAATACTGCAAATGGATCAAGTAATGAAGCTGTCTATTATGTATACCGTGATAGACAAAGCGACCGAACCGATACGGAAGCTGAAAAATACTTTGACCAATTTTGAGAAAATTGTTCAAAACGGCAGAGGTATGCAGGAGTGGGGGACCAGGCTTGGCATGACTGCGGCTGTGGTTAGTGCGACTTCGGATAAAATGAATGGTTATGTAAGCAGCCTTAAACAGCCTTATATGGAGGTTGAAGATGCTTTGCTGGCATTACAGACAGTTACAACATCTTCTTATGGTGACATGCAAAAGTCTATGCAGATGACGCAGAAAGCTGCTGTTGAGTGGTCTAAAAAGCATCGGGACAGTGCTGCCCAATATATCCAAACAACGTATCAGATGGCTTCTGCGGGCCTCAATGATGTGCAGGCGATAGCAGCAACAGAAACGGCTATGCGAACAGCGCGTGCTACGATGGGCGATTCCGCCGAAGCTGCCGGGTTGATTGCTGTTGCTTATAACAATATGGGTGATAAAAGTAAGGATGCGCAAAAGGAAATCGGCAAGCTGGGCGATATCATTACCAAAACACAGCAGGCTTTTCAGATAAAAAATCTCAATCAGTTATCCGAAGGCCTGAAATATGCTATTCCTACTGCGCTGCAATTCGGACAAAGCTTTGAGGAAATCAATGTTGCTGTAGGCGCATTGAATAATGCAGGTCTTACTGGTGGTCAGGCGGGTACTGCTTATGCTGCAGCAATGCGTCAAATGAATAAGGCCAGTTCTGAATTAGGGTTTGAGATCGCAAGGTCTGCCAGCGGTGGTATTGATTTTATAGCTACCCTTGAAAATATCAACAATACCTATGGCAGCTTTAAGGATATGGCGCCGGAAGTGCAAGAAGCTTTCAAGGCCGCTTTTGGCGATGAAGGTCTGCGTACAATATCTTTGCTTGCCGGTAAGACTGCTGATATGCGCAAGCAGATGGATGCTGTACATGGCTCTTTGGGGGCTGCAGCCGAAGCACAGGGAATCATGGAAAGTTCCCAAAGCTCTAAAATGCAGATAGCAGCAAATAAGCTTGATGCTGTTAAGATAAATTTCGCTGAAAAGTTAGTAGAATCTGGTACTGTAGCTAATACGATTATTCCGAAATTTGCCGATTTAGTAGCTTGGGTAGGTGATATGGCTATTGCTTTCGCAGAAGCGAATCCGAATCTTACTGCAATGATTATGTTTGTCTTTATGCTGACGGCGGGTATTCTGGCGATCGGCGCACCGCTGTTGATGGCGGTCAGTGGCATAGTGGCTTTTGGTGGTACCTGTGTAAGTACTTACGCCACAATAGGTGATGGGATTGGCAGAGTATGTGATACGATTCGTGCTGCAGACATAGGCGGGCATGCTAAGAGTATAAGTGATGCAGTTGGTTCTGGAATTGGAAAAGCCAGGAGAACTTTAGTTGAAGGTGCTTTGGCAGCAAAAAACTTTGGACTGCAGATGGCAGCGGCAGGAAAGGCTGCAGCTATAAGCGCAGCTGGAGGAATTAAAAAGGCTGTGATTGGCATGGCCAATATGGCAAGGCAAGCAGTAATAACTGCCGTAACAGCATTGCCAGGGCTTATAGCGTCTACCTGGGCATGGACTGCTGCTTTGCTTGCTAATCCTGTTACATGGATCGTAATTGCGCTTGTAGCGGCGATTGCTCTTTGTATTTACTATTGGGATGATTTGAAAGCCGCTGCTATTAGTGCATGGGATTGGATCGTTGCTGCAGCTACTGATGGCGTTAATGCCTATCTTGGAATTTGGCAATCTCTGATCGACTGGGTCGTCAATATGGGAGCAACTTTCTTTAATAGCGGGGCAGCTCTTTGGGATGCTTTTACGCAAGGTATTGCCTCAAAGCTTTCCGGGCCGGCAGAAATGGTCAAGGCTGGATTGCAGTATGTACGTAATATGCTGCCGTTTTCAGACGCAAAAGAAGGCCCTTTGTCACAGCTGACGAAAAGCGGCAGGGCGATCATGACAACGATTGCTAGTGGGGTGCCACAGGGATATGGTTTGCTGCAGGCGGCGGTAGCAACCGGCTTTGGTGGAATTGAACTGCAGCCTGAACTGCCTTTTACTTGGCCAATGGCTGATCCTATGGATCCAGTCGATAAAAATAATGGCCGCAGGGAACCGAAGGAATCTATTTTAGATCGGTTCAGCAAAAAGATCGATCGTCGGTTGGCTATTTACGGCGATGTAAACATGAAAGTAAATAAGATGGACGATGCAGATAGTCTTGTGCAGACGTTACGCATGATTGCAGATCAGGAAGGGGACGATGATGAGGATTGAGATCACAGATACCAGCGGGCAAATCAAACTCAATGATAGTTTTATTCCTGGTGTCTTTCAAAAATTATCTATAGACAATGAAGTCAAGTATGACCAAAAATCGGTAAGTGGCAGTAGTGGCACTAAAAAGCAGGCGGTTGGTTTTGAAGATGCAATAGTTTCGGTTACTTATCTTCTGCAGAATGATGAACAGTCAACACCATACCAGAAACTGCAAGAGCTGGTAGCGCTGTTTCGGTCTATGGATAAGAGTGCGAAACCTCAGATTTATAACATAGTCAATGAGCATACAGCAGCGTTTGGTATTGATAGAGTACTGTTTAAAGGTATAAGGACTAACGAGGATAACCGGAAGGACTACATTACGGCTACGCTTGATTTCATTGAGTGGGAGCCGCCTGTGGTAAAAATCGAAGAAAGGGCAGTGAGAGGAAAGGTCAAGAGCCGGAAAAAACTTACTGCTGCAGATCTTAAAAAGTATCAAAAGCAGCAGTTTAGTTTGGACGCTATTGCTGATCCGGGCGAAAGCAATTCAGAAGTTACAATGCCTGAATCTCCTGCAGTTGATGATGATGCAATTTGACCATATTCAGATAGATGTATTTATTGATTCTTTCAGAGTCAATAAATTATACCGGTTGGATGTGGTCAGCAGTAGCGAAACACCTATTGATCTGGCCAATATTGAAATTCCTGCGGAGTTTGTGAATGTTGACGCTATTTTAAAAGATATGCCAGTCAAAATTTACATGGGTTATTATGGCAGCGGTACCTGGCTTTGTTTCAGCGGGTTGGTCAAGGATGTATCATGGGGGCGTACTATTACCATTTACTGTAAGGATCTCATGGAAGTTTTGCGGAAAGAGAAAACAGTAAAAGCTTTTGTGGACGCAACGCCAGCGGTTATTATGAAATATTTACTGAATCAAGCCGGTGCCGATGATTTTATTATCAGTAATAGCAAGCAGCCATTGAAACACTATTTTGTTTTGTCTAATCAAAATATACTGCAGGCACAGCGGCTTATGCAGTCTGCTTGGGGATTGCAATGGTTGTTTTATCGGGAACCGGAAGGGCAAATAGTGTGGCAGCCACTGGAGGAAACTGAACGATTTAACAGCGGGGAGCCAGTACTGACACTGGAATATGGTGTGAACCTTTTGGAGCTGGTACCGACAGAAAACAGTCAGGGGTATTTGCGGACGTTTATGTTGCCGTTCTTGAGGCATGGTCAGGTCATTACTATTATTGATCGTCGTTATTGGGCCAGTGATGTTGACGTAGTAATAACAAAAATAAATTATATTTACAAAAATGATAGTGCGGAGATGATGGTAACATGGCGGATTCTAAACAGCTGAAAGATTTGATGCGTAAAATTGTGCGGTCGATGTTTCCGGAGATGTCAGGGTACCAGTATCCGATCAAAGCGCGGGTTGTCAAACTGCATACTGCAGGAGGTAGGGTAACAGAGTATAACAAGCGTTATTCCGTCGATGTGCAACCTTTAAAACAGGATGGCAGCGTTGATGCTACTAAGCCGGTTATACCTGATGTGCCAATTGATATTATCTGGGCCGGTAATAAACGCGGCATATTCTGTTTGCCAAAGTGTGGTACGGTTGTGCGCATTGGTTTTTATCATTGGGATGCTGCCATGCCTTTCGTGTCTGCGGTATTGGGCGACGGGTATAATGTGCCAGAGCATCCGGCTGATAGTTTGGTGATCCAACAGGCTGACGGAACTGCCGTAGTTATTGAACCTGATGGAAAAATAAAAATTGAAACCGGATCAAGTAAACTGGTAATTGATAAAAGTGCATTATCAATTACCGCTAAAACTATTACGGTCAATGGTGGCGCGATAAGCGTTGATACAGGGGGGAATATAGCTATCGCTGACGGCGGGCCAGCTATTGCCCGTGTTGGCGACAGCGTGCAGTGTTCGTGCGGTACAGGCACTATCACCAGCGGCAGCAGTCGTGCTACCTGCGGAGGTTGATATGGAAAAATATTTAGGTATCGACATGGCAATAAGCAATCAGGACTTTAACGTGAAACCAAGCGGTGATATATCGGCGGTTAGTGGTAGAAGCTGCCTTGCGCAAGACTTGTTGCATGCCTTGACTACGCCAAAAGGATCCCTGTTATGGCATCCTGATTATGGCATGGATGTATATAAATTTTTAAAAATGCCAGGAACACCTATAAATAAGCTGCAGCTGCAACAGGAAATAAAACGAACTGTCGAAGCGGATCCACGTGTTGAAATTGGATCTACACAGGTTGCGATTGCAGAATGGGACATGAACAAGATTTGCTGCAAAGTAAGCACGCAGCCGATCAGCGAAGGTCATAGGCTTAATTTGGTGCTGGGGTATGGCATGTATGATATTTCAGGGGAGGTGGTGACCGATGAACTGGCGTGAGCTGATTGGTATTAAAAGTTTCAGCGAGCTGATCGACGATGCGCGACTAAAGCTTGCTGCAGGTGACAGTAAAATAACAAACTGGACTGTTGGTGGTGTTTTCAGGACGCTGGTCGAAGTATGCTGTTGGGGGTTGGCGCAGTTATATAGTTTGTTGTTGACCGTTATACCAATGGGGTTTTTAGAATATGCTACAGGTAAATGGCTGGATCTGAAAGCTGTTGATGTTGATGCTAAGCGCAGGATAGCTGTGAAAACACAGGGCAGGGTATTGTTTTCCAGGAGCGGTGAAATTGATGATCTAAACATGGTTGTAGTGATAAGTGCCGGGAGTATCGTTAAAACGAATATACTGGATGATGGCAAGGAGTTGCGCTATTTTGTCACACAAGAAATGATTTTGGCGAGTGGCGAAACCAGCATTGCGGTACCAGTTGAAGCAGAGTTTGCCGGTAGTGCTTATAACGTGGGC
Organism: uncultured Phascolarctobacterium sp.; assembly: GCF_958349595.1. Classification (NCBI taxonomy): domain Bacteria; kingdom Bacillati; phylum Bacillota; class Negativicutes; order Acidaminococcales; family Acidaminococcaceae; genus Phascolarctobacterium; species uncultured Phascolarctobacterium sp. The sequence goes on from NZ_CATWDQ010000002.1 coordinate 366,281, forward strand.
GATGGATATATCAGGGTATTGGTAACGCATATACCAGGTATTGATGCTGTTACTAATAGCGTGGACTGGCTGACGCTTGAAGGTGCCGATGAAGAATCTGACCAGAGCCTGCGTGAACGATATAAGCTGCGTTGGCACGAGCTTTCTACAGGATCTACAGCAAAAGCATATGAATCGTGGGCGTATACGATTCCGGGGGTGATAGATGTTTCGGTAGATGATTCCCATCCGCGTGGTGATGGTACTGTTGACGTGATAATCGCCAGTACTAAAGGAGCACCGACAGAGGCTTTGAAACAAAGCGTTAAAGATTATATTGATACCAAAAGGCCAGAGTGCAGTGATGTACAGGTATTGTCACCTGTTTTGAAAACGGTTGATCTCGACATTACGCTGTTTTTATTCCCAGACCGTGGAGAAAGTGAAGTTGTGAAAACAGCTGCGGAAACAGTTATCCAAAAATTCTTTTTTTACCATGATGACGATGATGCTATAGAAGCGCAAAAAATTGGTGATGATTACTTAAATGCTCGACTAATTAGGTATTTAATGGCCATTCAACACGTCTTTAATGTGCGGATAAATTCGCCTGCAGCTGATGTTGTAGTGGCTCGAAGTGAGCTTGCTACAGTGGGTACCATCAATATCAATATTGAAAGGGCGACTGAAACATGAACTTTAATGATTATCTATGGGATCTTTTGACAAGGCCTTTTCGCCGTGAGGGTACCAGTGAGATCAAGTTGTTTTTTTCAGTCGTTGGCGGTTTGTTTGACCGTGCAAAGCAAACGGTGTTTCTGCTGCGTAGGCAGTGGATTGTATTGACTGCATCCGAAGATGCTTTGCGCTTGTTGGGCGCAGAGCGGGGGATCTTTCGTACTGATTCGGAATCACTTGCAAATTATAGACGCAGGGTATCTGCTGCCTACATGATTTATGCTGCAGGAGGCACACATCCTGGCATAATCAACGCTCTGCAGCGGATTGGCTATACTTTTCAAATCGCCGAACGCAAGCCAACATGGGCAAAGTTCACGATTTATTTATGGTTTAAATTCGGTCTGCAGATGAGCAATGCAGAATATCAAAGACTGGACAAAACTATTTTTGATATGAAACCTGCCCATACATTGCCGGTCTATGTTTTTGATTTTATGCCGGAACCTGGGCAGCGGATTGAACTAACTAATGGCTTTTTGTGTGAAGCGGATATAATGGCCAAACATGATTTTTGGTGGACTTTGCGCGAAATATACAGGCTGGATGGCAGCTTAAAGCTGGATGGTAGTATTACTTTAGGCGATGGATGGGCTACGGTTTTGATCCTTGATGGTAGTCTAAAACTTGATGGCAGCAGTCTTTTAGACGGTAATACCAAGCTGATTGATGATGGATGGCGGTGGACAAATAATGTTCTGAATCGTAGTGAGGTTTTTGGGGATATGTCCGTCGTAATATCGTTTCCTGAACGGTCTGTAAGGCTGGATGGTAAAACTTTTTTGGACGGGAGCTTAAAACTTGATGGGCAGAAAGAATGTAATACATTAGGCGTAAACATAAAGACAGCGGTTGAAAGAATCTATGCCGAGAGCGGTATCAGTAATGGATTGGAGGTTTTACAGTAATGGTTGATTTAAGGCAAACAGCAGCATTGGAAAATGCAGACGGTACAAACAATGCTTTTAATATTGTTACAACAGATTTGATACGCCAGAAGCTTGCAAAAGCACTGGCAGAGACAGGAAGGATCCCGGTGATAAAATATCTTGCGTTTGGTACGGGTGGAGTTGATCAGGATAATGTACCAATTCCTCCAGAGCCGACGATGAACGCGCTGCGAAGCGAAGTGTTTAGGCTGCCTGTAGAAAGCGTGGAATATCCGGTGCTAACAACTGCAGACATAATGGTTTATGTTGAAAGTGCTGAATATAACGGTACAGAGATATCCGAGTTTGGTGCTATTGATGAAGATGGAGATTTTATCGGTATACAAAGCATGCAGATAGTTACTAAGCAGGATCGCGTAACACTCAAATTTCACTGGTATTGCGAATTTTAGGAGGGATATATAAATGGCTGATGATAACTACAGAACAGACTTATCTTTTAGTATAGTAAAAAAGGCTCTTACAAGAACGACGCTTAATCTTGCAGATAATTTTAATGCGATATTTGAACAACTTTTTAGCAATGATGCACGCCTAAAGGAAAGTATTGATAAAATGAAAACTGACGGTGTAAAAGCCAACGGTGGCAATGCGGATACTTTGGGTGGCAAGGGAATAAGTTATTTTGCGAAAGATGGGCATAAGCATCAAAAGGCTGATATCGAAGGATTTCCAGAAAAGTTACCAGCTGATGGTGGCAATGCCGATACTGTTGCTGGTAAAAAACCTGGTACTGCAGCGGGAAATATTTTGGTATTGGATGGTCAGGGTAAGGTACCGAAAGAAAATCAGTATGATGCGGAATTCAAACTTTACTGGAAAGCACAGCAAAGTGTTGGAACTGGTGAAGTAAGATTCCCAAAAGATGGGCCAACGTGGTCATATCTAGTATGTACGCAAGCTGGCACAACTGGTTCAAGCGAACCAGAAATTTTAACTGCCGATAGCATTATCGTTGACGGAAGTGCAAAATGGCTTGTTAGAAGTTTAGGTAATACTGGCTTGGCATCTTATCCGGTTGGGTCGATTTATATGAGCACAGTAGCTACATCGCCTGCAGATCTTTTTGGCGGTACGTGGGAGGCAATGCCGGCAGGACGTGTTTTGCTGGCACAGGGCACATCAGAATGGGGCGTAGAATACCAAGCTGGTAGTATCGGCGGCGAACATGAACATCAGTTATCTGTCGGAGAACTGCCGCAACATAGCCATGCTGCAAACGCTTCTACAAGTAATA